>CANIRG010000184.1 GCA_947469635.1 Rhodospirillales bacterium
CCGGGCCCGGCAATCCACTCGGCAGATGCGGCTCGATACGCGCCCACTGCCGGTCGCTCAACCAAAACAAACCCTTACGCACTCGCTTGCTCCCGCGTTACTCCCGCGAGTAAAGAATCACAAAACCATGATTAGGTACAGACCCTAGTCCGGGAGGGCCCTCGATGTTAAGGCGTGAAATCCTCGCGATTGCCGCACTGTCGTTCCTGCCGAGCGTCGTGTCGGCACAGGACACCGTCAAGATCGGCCTGATCCTGCCGATGACAGGCCAGCAGGCCTCGACCGGCAAGCAGATCGACGCCGCGGTGAAGCTCTACCAGGCGCAGAACGGGACGACCGTCGCGGGCAAGAAGATCGAAGTGATCCTGAAGGACGACACCAGCGTTCCCGACGTCACCAAACGTCTGGCGCAGGAGCTTGTCGTGAACGACAAGGTGGCCTTTCTTGCAGGCTTCGGGTTGACGCCATCGGCGCTCGCCACGGCGCCGATCGCCACCCAGGCCAAGGTGGTGCAGGTTGTCATGGCGGCCGGCACCTCGTCGATCACCGAGGCCTCCCCCTTCATCGTCCGGACGAGCTTCACCTTGGCGCAGTCCTCGGTGCCGATGGCCGAGTGGGCCTTCAAGAACGGCATCAAGAAGGTCGTGACGCTGGTCAGCGATTTTGGCCCCGGCATCGATGCCGAGAAATCCTTCAGCGACAAGTTCAAGGCGGATGGCGGCGCGATCGCCGAGGCGCTGCGCGTGCCGCTGCGCAATCCGGATTTCTCGCCCTTCCTGCAGAAGGTGGCCGATGCCAAGCCCGACGCCCTGTTCGTCTTCGTGCCGTCGGGGGCGGGCGCGCAGTTCATCAAGCAGTTCGTCGAGCGCGGTCTCGACAAGTCCGGCATCAGGCTGATCGCCACGGGCGACGTCACCGACGACGACCAGCTGAACGGCATGGGCGACGTGGTGGTGGGCGTCATCAACACGCACAACTATTCGGCCAACCACGACAGCGCGTTTAACAAGATCTATGTCGAGGCCTTCAAGAAGGCCAACGGCAACCTTCGGCCGAATTTCATGTCGGTCGGTGGCTACGACGGCATGCACCTGATCTACGAGGCGCTGAAGAAGACCAAAGGCGCGACCGACGGCGAGAAGCTGATTGCCGCCATGAAGGGCATGGCCTGGGAAAGCCCGCGCGGGCCGATCTCGATCGATGCCGACACGCGCGACATCGTCCAGAACATCTACGTCCGCAAGGTCGAGAAGGTGGGCGGCGAACTCTACAACGTCGAGTTCGCCACGATCCCGAACGTCAAGGACCCGGTGAAGGCGGCGAAGAAGTAGTGCGGTTGCCCATGCTTCGAGACGGCCGCTGCGCGGCCTCCTCAGCATGAGGTCGTTTGGTCGGACAAAAGCACACCTCACCCTGAGGAGCGGGCCGCAGGCCCGCGTCTCGAAGGGTGGGCCAGCGGGCGCGTAGCGTGGCCACGATCCTCTTCGACGGCGTGGCCTACGGCATGCTGCTGTTCGTGCTGGCGTGCGGGCTTGCCGTGACGCTGGGGCTGATGAACTTCGTCAACCTGGCGCACGGCGCCTTCGCCATGGCGGGCGGCTATGTCGTGGTGATCCTGATGGACCGCTGGGGCGTGCCGTTCCTCGCCTGCCTGCCAGCGGCGTTCATCGTCGCGGCGATGCTCGGGCTCCTGCTGGAGCGGACGCTCTATCGCCACATGTACAGCCGCACCCATCTCGACCAGGTGCTGTTCTCGATCGGGCTGGTGTTCATCGCGGTGGCGGCGACCGACTATTTCCTGGGATCGAGCCAGCGCAACATCACGTTGCCGTCGTGGCTGCAGGGACGCAAGGAGATCCTGGGCGTCAACGTCGGCATCTACCGCTCCTTTATCATCGTGCTGTGTGGTGCGCTTGCCCTGGGATTGCAGCTCGGCCTGATGAGGACCCGCTTCGGCAGCCGTCTGCGCGCCGCCGTAGACGATGCGCGCGTGGCGCGTGGCCTCGGCATTCCCGTCGGCAAGGTGTTTGCAGTGACCTTTGCCGTGGGCTCAGGCCTGGCCGGATTGGGCGGTGCGCTGGGCACGGAGCTGCTGGGCATCGATCCCCAATTTCCGCTGCGCTTCATGATCTATTTCCTGATCGTGGTCGCCGTCGGCGGCACCTCCGGCATCATGGGGCCGTTCCTTGCCTCGCTGCTGCTCGGCGTGGCCGACGTCGCCGGCAAATATTATCTCTCCTCGGCGCTGGGCGGCTTCGTGATCTATGTCGTGCTGATCGCCGTGCTGGTGTTCAGGCCGCACGGCCTGTTCGCGCGCAGCCGATGAGCGCCAACGCAAGCCTCGTCCGTCGCGCTCGCTGGCGCTGGCCCGAGGCCCTCGTCTGGGTGATCGCTTTCGGGCTTCTGTTCCTCCCGCCGGGCAAGCATCTGCTGCTGAACGAGATCGCCATCCTTGCCCTGTTCGCGCTCTCGCTCGACCTGATCCTGGGATACGCCGGCATCATCTCGTTGGGACATGCGGCCTTCTTCGGCCTCGGCGCCTATGCCGCCGGCCTGATGTGCAAGCACGTCACGCCCGATCCGCTCGCGGGTCTCGTCGTGGCGACACTCCTGGCCGCGATGATGGGTCTGCTGACCAGCCTCCTGGTGCTGCGCGGCAGCGACCTCACGCGCCTCATGGTCACTCTCGGTGTGGCGCTGGTGCTGCACGAGATCGCCAACGCCTTGTCGCGCTGGACCGGTGGCGCCGACGGTTTGCAGGGCATGGTCGTCGGCCCGCTGCTGGGACGTTTCGATTTCGACCTCTATGGCCGCACGGCCTATGCCTACAGCCTGACGGCCTTGTTCATCTTGTTCCTGGCCGCGCGCCGCATCGTTCACTCGCTCTTTGGCCTCTCGTTGATGGCGATCCGGCGCAACCGGTTGCGCGCGGCCGCGCTGGGCGTGCCCGTGAATCGCCGCCTGGTCGCCGTCTATGCGCTCTCCGCCGCCTATGCCGGTGCGGCAGGCGCGTTGCTGGCCCAGACCACGGCCTATGTCTCGCTCGAGGTGCTGGAGTTCGGCCGCTCCGCCGACGTGCTGCTGGCGCTGATCATCGGCGGCGCAGGATGGCTCTACGGCGGCCTCGCCGGCGCCGTCATCTTCAAGGTGCTGCAGGACACGCTGTCGGCGGGGGCGCCGCAGTTCTGGATGTTCTGGATGGGCCTGTTCCTGGTGGTGCTGGCGTTGGTGGGGCGGGATCGCCTGTTCCGACTGGTGCGCCGATGAGCGCCGTGCTCGAAACGTTGGGGTTGGGAAAGCGCTTCGGCGGCATCGTCGCCACGGACAATGTGAGCTTCAGGCTCGAACGCGGCGCGCGGCATGCGCTGATCGGTCCGAACGGCGCGGGAAAGACCACCTTCGTCAATCTGCTCACCGGCGTGCTGCCGCCCTCGTCGGGCCGCGTCCTGCTGGCGGGCGAGGACATCACGCGGCTGAAGCCGGAGGCGCGCGTGCGCCGCGGCCTGGTCCGCACCTTCCAGATCAACCAGCTCTTCGCCGACCTCACGCCGCTCGAAACCCTGTCGATTGCCGTCGACGAGCGGCTGGGGCAGGGCGCCGACTGGCGACGACGCGTAGGTGCCCACGCCGACGTGCCGCGCGAAGTCGCCGCCGTCGCCGAGCGCTTCGGCCTGTCCGATGTGCTCGACGCCCGCACCGACACGCTGCCCTACGGCAAGCAGCGGCTTCTGGAGATTGCGGTCGCCTTCGCCTGCGCGCCGCAGGTCCTGCTGCTCGATGAGCCGGCGGCCGGCGTCCCCGAATCGGAGCGCCGTGGCATCCTGGAGGCCATCGCGGCGCTTCCGAGCGAGGTCGCGGTGCTGCTGATCGAGCACGACATGGATCTGGTCTTCCACTTCGCCACGCGCATCTCGGTGTTGGTCGACGGCGCGCTGTTCGCCGAGGGCGACCCTGCCACCATCGCCGCCGACCCGAAGGTGCGCGCTGTTTATCTGGGCGAGGGCGGCCATGGCTGACCTGCTCGCCATCGAAGGTCTTTCGGCGGGCTACGGCCGCGCGGTCGTGCTGTCGGACGTATCGCTTCGACTGGCCGAGGGTGAGGCGTTGGCGGTGCTCGGCCGCAACGGTGTCGGCAAGACGACTCTGATCGACAGCATCGTCGGCGTGACGCGGCGCATTTCCGGTTCGATCCTGCTGGGCGGTCGCGACATCGCAGCCCTGCCGCCGGAGCAGCGTGCGGCCTTGGGCGTTGGCTGGGTGCCGCAGGAGCGCAATATCTTCCGATCACTCAGCGTCGAGGAGAACATCACGGCCGTGGCCCGGCCCGGTCCGTGGTCGCTGCAGCGCGTGTTCGATTTCTTCCCTCGGCTGAAGGAACGGCGACACCAGGCGGGCAGCTCTCTGTCCGGCGGCGAGCAGCAGATGCTGGCGATCGGCCGCGCGCTTGCGACCAATCCGCGCCTGTTGCTCCTCGATGAGCCGACCGAAGGGTTGGCGCCGATCATCGTCGAGGAATTGCTGCGGGTGCTCACCGCGCTGTTCAGGGATGAAGGCCTGACCGGTATCATCGTCGAGCAGCAGGCGCGGAAGATCCTGCCGATCACCCATCGGGCGCTCATCCTGGAACGGGGGCAGGTCGTTCATGCCGGCGCCAGTGGCGAGCTGCTCGCAGATGCAGCAATGCTCGAACGTCACCTCGGAGTCACGGCCGGGTAACCAGTTTCGAAACTTTCGAAACTTTCGAAAAAGCATTTACAGACCGAAAGTGTTATCCCAATCTCCGGACAACGGCGCATCCCGAAATCAACGCGCCGAGCGGAGGAAGCGATGACGAACAGGATGGGCGCGTGGCGCCGTCGCGAGATATTGGCCGGCTTGGCGGCAACCGCGGGAATGCTTGCAGCGCCCGCGATCGTGCGCGCGGCACCGTCGGGCAAGCCGGTGAAGATCGGCGGCACGCTGTCGCTGACGGGCTTCCTCGCGCAGACCGCGGTGATCCACAAGATCGCATCGGAGATCATGGTCGAGGAGATCAACGTTCGGAACGGCTTCCTTGGCCGGCCGGTCGAGTTCGTGCTGCTCGACGACCAGTCCAAGCCCGACGTGGCGCGCAGCCTCTACGAGAAGCTGATCACCGTCGACAAGGTCGACCTGATCCAGGGCCCGTATGCGACGGCACCGATTTTGGCGGCCATGGGCGTGGCGCAGCGCTACGGCAAGGTCATCATCCAGAACAGCATGGGCATCCCCAAGATGCAGACCTACGAGCGCGCCTTCCCGGCGACGCCGTTCGGCTCGGAGCCCGACAAGACCTATCCCAACGTGATCCTCGACGCGATGGCGAGCCTGCCGACGCCGCCGAAGAGCATGGTCGTGCTGACCTCGAAGTTCCCCTCGGCGCAGTTCATGGCGCTGGGCATGAAGGAGCAGGCCGAGAAGCGCGGCGTCAAGGTGCTGATGTATCTCGAATACGAATCGGGCAACCGCGACTTCGGCGCCATCGCCGCGCGCATCAAGGAAGCCAATCCGGACTTCCTGTGGGTGGGCTCGCTCGGGCTGGAGAGCAACCAGGTGCTGGAGTCGCTGCGCAAGCTCGACTACGCGCCGAAGAATCATTTCCATCTCTATCCGGCGCCGGGCCCGCTGGCGCTGTCGCCCGACGGCAACAACGCGCTGTGCTCGACCTTCCTCGAACCGGCCGAGCCCTTCATGTCGCGGCCCGGCGTCGCCAGGATCGCGGGCGAGTTCAAGGAGAAGGCGACCAAGGCCAATCTGCCCTACACGACCATCGACGCGCAGGCCGCGGGCATGGTCTCGCAGTGGCAGATGCTCGAAGCCGCGGTGAACGGCAGCGGCAGCCTCGACGACGAGAAGATCGCGGCGTGGCTGAAGAAGAACCGCGTGACGACGATCTACGGCAGCCTGCGCTTCGATGGTCCGTTCAACCATGGCGATGCGTCGCAGCTCATCAAGCAGGTGCAGGACAAGGAGTGGAGGGTCGTCTGGCCCAAGGAGTTCGCTGCTCCCGGCGTTGCGCTCAAGGGCGCCTGAACCGCGTATGCCAAGTGCAACGCTTCTCGGCCAAGCGCTGATCTCGGGCGTCCTGGCCGGCGGGATGTATGGGTTGCTGGCGCTGGGCCTCAGCCTGAGCTGGGGCTTGCTGCGGCTGGTCAACCTCAGCCATTTTGCGCTCGCCTTCCTCGCGGCCTACCTGACCTACGAGCTGGGCACCAACTATCACGTGGCGCCGTGGTGGTCGGCGATGCTGATCGTGCCCGCCATGTTCGCGATGGGGCTGGCGCAGCATTGGATATTCGACAAGTTCAAGGTCAACGAGCTTGCTTCGCTGCTCATCACCTTCAGCTTCGCCATCATCCTCGAGGTCGCGATCCAGCTCTACTGGACTGCCGACTATCGCCGCTACGAGACGCACTATTCGACGATGTCGTTCAAGGTCGGGCCGTTCTACATCCCGGTGCTCGAGCTGATCCTCTGCCTGGTCGCGGGCGTGCTGGCCTGGGGCACCTGGCTGTGGCTGCGCAAGACCTATGTCGGCAAGGCATTGCGGGCCGCGGCCGAGGATGCCGACATCGCGGCGGCCTATGGCGTCGACCACAAGAAGCTCGCCTATCTCCTGTCAGGCATGGGCGCGGCCTATGCTGGAATCGCCGGCACCTTCATCGCGCTGATCGCCACGCTGGCGCCGGCGCAGATCTGGACCTGGCTGGGCGTGGTGTTCGCCGTGGTCATCATCGGGCGGCTCGGCAATCCGCTGGGCGCGCTGTTCGCCGGCATGTTGATCGGTGCCAGTGAATCGATCGCCATGGCGGTGCTGAGCCCGGCCTGGGCGCCGGTGGTGTCGTTCTCGCTGCTGATCGTCATCCTGCTGTGGGATCCGGAGTGGCTGTGAGCACGGGCGCCCTCAATCCAGCTCGGGATCTGCCCAAGCTCGCGGCCGTCATCGGTATCGGCGTCTTCGCCTTCCTGCCGATGGCCGGGATGCCGGCATTCTACGACTCCTTCTTCTACCTCGTGTTCTTCTGGGTCTCGCTGGCGACGAGCTGGGCGCTGCTGAGCGGCTTCGCCGGCTATTTCAGCTTGGGCCACGCCGCCTTCTTCGGCGTCGGCGTCTACACCACGGGCGTCCTGGGCGCGAAGTTCGAGGTGCCGTTCCTGCTCACGGTGCCGGTCGCGGCAGCGATGGCGGCCCTGCTCGGGCTCGGCATCGGCGCCGTCGTCTTTCGCCTGCGGCGCCTGCGCGGTGAACTCTTTGCGCTGCTGACCCTCGCCGTCACCTTCGTGATCGGCACCATCGTGCTCAACACGCCGATCGACGGTGGCGGCGGCATCTTCATGAGCGCCGTGCCGCTGCCCAAGCTCATGGCGACCCAGAGCGCCACGATTTACCTGCTGGGCTTCGTCATTTGCGTGATCACGCTGGCGATCGCGTACTGGGTCGCCCATTCGCGCCTGGGCATGGGGCTGTTCGCCATCCATGACGACGAGGATGTCGCCGAAGCCAAGGGTGTGCCGACCTTCCGCTACAAGCTGATCGCCTTCGCCCTCTCGGCCGGCATTGCCGGCGCGGTGGGCGGCATCCATGCCATGTATGTGAGCTTCATCACCGTGGCCGGCACCTTCGAGCTCACCGTGCCGCTCTATGTCGTGCTGATGAGCGTGCTGGGCGGCTCCCGCAACTGGTTCGGACCGGCCATCGGCGCCACCGTCATCACGACGCTGCTCTATGCCTTCATCAGCGGCGGCGAGGCGATGGTCGGCCGCGCGCTTGTCGGCGTGATCCTGATCCTGGCCATTCTGTGGCTGCCCGATGGCGTGGTGCCGGCGCTCAAGAAGTTCATCGCGAGGCGCCGTCCGGTGCCGGCTGCGATGCCCATCGCCGAGATCGCGCCCGTGGTCGTTGCGGCCAAGCCGATCGGCGAACGGCATATTCTGCAGGTCCGCGACGTCACCAAGCGCTTCGGCGGCCTGCAGGCGCTGGCCGGCGTCAGCCTCGACGTGCGTGAAGGCGAGATTCTCGGCCTGGTCGGGCCCAACGGCTCGGGCAAGACCACGCTGATCAACGCCATCTCGGGCTTCTATCCGCTGACCTCGGGCAGCATCACCGTCGACGGCGTCGAGATCGGCAACCTGCCGGCGCACGAGATCGCCCGCCGCGGTGTGGCGCGCACCTACCAGATCCCGCGGCCCTTCGTGAACATGACCGTGCTCGACAATGTCGCGCTGGCCGCCACCTTCGGCGGGCCGCCACGCCGGCAGGCGGAGATCCGCGAGGAGGCGCTGCACTGGACCCGCTTCACCGGCCTCGCCGGCAAGGAGGACGTCCTGCCGGCCGGGCTCAATCTCCATGAGCGCAAGTTCCTCGAGCTGGCGCGCGCATTGGCTGCAAAGCCCAAGCTGCTGCTGCTGGACGAGGTCCTGTCGGGCCTCAACCCGGCCGAGATCGACAATGCCATCCGTCTCGTGCGCGCCATCCGCGCCCAGGGCGCCACCATCGTCTTCGTCGAGCATCTGATGCGCGCCGTCGTCGAGCTCTCCGACCGCATCGCGGTGCTGAACGAGGGCAAGCTGTTTGCGCTGGGCTCGCCGCGCGAAGTGATGACCGACCCGCGGGTCGTCAGCATCTACCTGGGCAAGGCCTATGCTGCTTGAGGCGCGCAACCTGCACGTCGGCTACGGCGACGCCACGGCCGTATGGGACGTCTCGCTCGACGTCGCCGCGGGCGAGATCGTGTCGGTGATCGGCCCCAATGGCGCGGGCAAGACGACGCTCGTCAATGCCATCGCCGGCCTCCTGCGCAGCCGCAGCGGCGAGCTGCGCTTCGACGGCAGCGACATGACCCGCGTGCGCTCCCACGACTACTGCAGCCACGGCATCGCCCTGGTGCCGGAGGGAAGGCGCCTGTTCGTGAAGATGTCAGTCGAGGAGAACCTCGAGCTCGGCTGCTATCTGCCGGCGGCCCGCGCGGCTCGGGCGCAATCGCTGGAGCGGGTCTACGGCCTGTTTCCCATCCTGCGCGACAAGCGCGCGCAGCTCGCGGGCGAGCTGTCGGGCGGCCAGCAGCAGATGGTGGCGATCGGCCGGGCCCTCATGGCGCAGCCCAGGATCGTGCTGTTCGACGAGCCGTCGCTCGGCCTCGCGCCCACCATCGTCGACGACATGTTCGACATCATCAAGCGGGTGCGCGATGACGGCGCCGCGGTGCTGCTGGTGGAGCAGAACGTGCTGAAGGCGCTCGACATCGCCGACCGCGCCTATGTGCTGGAGCAGGGGCGCATCGTCACCTCGGGCCTGCCGGCGGATATCCTGAAGCAGCCGCACATCCGCGAAGCCTATCTGGGCGTGTGAGGGACCGATGGCCAGGATACTGCAGATGCCGAGCACGCCCACCGCGACCACCGCGCCGCAGGACGTGCTGCGCGAGGAGGCGGCCACCTTCGACGTGCTGCGCCGGATGCGCGAGGACATTCTGTGCTGCGTGCTGAAGCCCGACCAGCGGCTGCGCTTCGGCGAGCTGCGACAGCGCTACGACACCTCCGTCGGCACGCTGCGCGAGGCGCTGTCGCATCTCGTGTCGGAGGGGCTGGCGCGCACCGAGGCCGGGCGTGGCTTCACCGTGGCCTCGATCTCGCTCGCCGACTTCCTCGATCTCTCGGAGCTGCGCGTCTGGCTCGAGACGCGGACGCTGGCCGACGCCATCCGCCACGGCACCGACGCCTGGGAGGCCGAGATCGTCGGCTCCTATTTCCTGCTGAACAAGCTCGGCGCGCCGCGGCAGGACGATCCGGTCGGCGTGAAGCGCGAGTGGGGCAAGCGGCACAAGCGCTTCCACGATGCGCTGGTGGCGACCTGCACCTCGCCCTGGTCGCTGCACTACCGCAGCGAGCTGTTCGACCAGGCGCGCCGCTACCATTGGCTCACCATGATCCATGCCCGCAGCCGGCGAAAGAACGAGCATCTCGACTTGCGCGACGCCGTCCTGGCGCGAGACAGCGACAAGGCCTGCGCCCTGATCGAGAGCCATATCCGCACCACGGTGGCGCAGGCGGCATCGGAAGTTCCCGGTCTCACGATGGACGCGGCGCCCAGCGCGCGGCGTCGCAAAGCTTAGGAGGGCGTTCATGGACACGATTCAGAAGACGGCGACATACGACATCGGCGGCCTGCGCTACCCGCAGCCTTTCAAGGTCCGGCGGCTCGGTCATTTCGGCTTCAACGTCGCCGACCTGCAGGGCGGCATCGACTTCTATTCCAAGCTGCTGGGCTTTCGCGTCACCGACACGCGCGACCTCAAGAAGATCCCCGGCCGCGAGGAGATGGCCAAGCGCCTAGACGACGGCCGCATCGTCTTCATGAGCCACAATTCCGATCATCACGCCTTCCTGTTGGCCCACAAGTCGCTGGGGGCGATCTTCGGCGACGATGCGGTGTCCAAGGACATCACCGTCAACCAGATCACCTGGCAGGTCGGCACGATGGACGAGGTCTTCGCCGCCGCCGACTATTTCCAGGCCAAGGACGTCGAGATCCGCCGCGTCGGCCGCGACATGCCGGGCAGCAACTGGCACACCTACATCCGCGACCCCGACGGCCACACGGTCGAACTCTACTACGGCATGGAGCAGATTGGCTGGGACGGCCGCAGCAAGCCCACCGACATGTACTACCGCGCCTTCCGCGAGCGGCCCGAGCTGCCGCAGATCTCCGAGGAGCAGGAGGTGCGGGATGCCGTCGCCAAGGGCATCGACGTCGCCTCGGGCAACCTGATCGTCGACGAGACGGGCGAGGAATATGTCGTGGCGGGCCAGAGCCTGCCGCGGCCGTTCCGTGTCACCAACATCGGGCCGATGAGCCTGTTCGTCGCCGACATCGGCGCCTCCGAGGCTTTCTACACGCAGACCATGGGCTTCGTGCGCACCGAGGTGGTCACCTACAAGGGCCATCGCTGCGTGTTCCTGAGGAACGGCGGCGAGCATCACAGCCTGTCGCTGTTCCCCAAGGCGCTGCGCGGGGAGCTCGGGCTCAACCCCGACACGACCGTGGCCTCGATGGGCGTGCAGGTCGGCAGCTACCGCCAGCTACGCGACGCCGTCGCCTATATGAGGAAGAAGGGCGCGCGCTTCACCGACGCGATTCCGTCGGAACTCTATCCCGGCATCGACTACGCCGCGCACATCCTCGATCCGGCCGGGCACGCGCTGATGCTCTATTACTACATGGAACGCGTCGGTTGGGACGGCAAGCCGCGCCCCGCGGAGCAGCGCCGCCGCGTCGCCAAGGACTGGCCGGAGAGCCTCGAGCCGATGTCGGACACCTACGCCGACCCGGCCTTCATGGGACCGTTGGGGTAAAACATGACTCATTCATTTCAAGCCGGACCGCGGCCCTCCAGGTCCGCTCATGATCATGAGGCGAGCCTGGAGGCTCGCGGTCCAAGGCGCCGGACGCTCCTCCTGTCGACGGCAGCACTGCTTGCGGCGCCCTCCATCGTCCGGGCCCAGGCCTTTCCGACGAGCCCGGTCCGGGTGATCCACGGCTACGACGCGGGCTCCAACCCCGACACCATCGCGCGCCATCTCGCGCAGCCGCTGACCGAGATCATCGGGGCGCAGATCGTGGTCGAGGCCAAGCCTGGTGCGGCCGAGCGCGTGGCGGCGACGCAAATCGCGCGCATGAAGCCCGACGGCAACGTGCTCTACCTGATGACGGGCGGGCAGGCGGTGGTTTCGGGCACCGACAAGACGCTGAGCTACGACCTGCTGCGTGACTTCGACTTCATCTCGATCGTCACGCGCTTTCCCTTCGTCTTCACCGTGGCGCCCGACTCGCGCTTCAAGACCATCGAGGCCTACCTCGAGGAGGCGCGCAAGGACCCGGGCAGGCTCACCTACGGCAGCTCGGGCATCG
>CANIRG010000185.1 GCA_947469635.1 Rhodospirillales bacterium
GCGTCAGGATCAGGCCGTCGAGCAGGAATTCCCACGCCGCGAAGACGTCGCGGAACTGAAAGCTGTAAGTCATGTGCGCAGGGACACTAGCGCCGCTCGCTGCGGGGATCGAGCGCATCCTGCAGCCCGTCGCCCACGAAGTTGAAGGCGATCACCGTGAGGAAGATCAGGAGGCCCGGCCACAATGTGAGCAGCGGCGCCTCGTGCAGCAGCTCCTGCGCGCCGGTCAGCATGTTGCCCCAGCTCGCGGCGGGCGGCTGCGTGCCGAGACCGAGGAAGGAGAGGGTCGATTCGAGCAATATGAGCGCGCCCGCCGACATGGTGGTGGCCACGACCAGCGAGCCCGCGGCATTGGGCAGGATGTGGCGATACATGATGCGCAGCGGCTGGGCGCCCAATGCTCGCGCGGCGCGGGCGAAGTCGCGCGTCTTGAGCGACAGCGTCTCGGCCCGCACCAGCCGCGCCGCCGTGGTCCAGCCGGTCAGCGCCACGATGGCGACGATACGGTAGAGCGAGAAGGTCTCCGACTGCGCAAGCTCGCGCGGGATGCCGAGCTTGGCGGGATCGATGGCGGCCAGAACGATCAGCAGCGGCAGCAGCGGCAGCGAGATCACGCCGTCGGCGAAGCGCATCAGGACCGCGTCGAGCCGGCCGCCGAGGTAGCCCGCGGTGACGCCGATCACCGCGCCCAGCACCGCCGACAGGATGGCGCCGGCGAGTCCCACGAGCAGCGACACGCGGCCGCCGTCGAGCAGGCGCTGCAGGAGGTCGCGGCCGAGGTCGTCTGTGCCGAGCCAATGCTGCGCCGACGGCGGCTCGAAGCGGCGGAACAGGTCGGTCGCTGTCGGATCGACTCCGCGTGCCGCCGCGATCAAGGGCGCGGTGAGCGCCAGCACCAGCATGACGACGAGGAAGGCGAGCGACGCCTGTGCCAGTCGATGGCGCAGCAGGCGGCGCCAGAGGAGGCGGTTGGGGCTGGCGACGGTGGCCGTCATGGCGCGGTGCCCGCGATCGATACGCGCGGGTCGATCCAGACATAGGCGAGGTCGGCCAGGAGATTGCCGACGATGGTGGCGAAGGTCGCCATCAGCAGGCCGACGAGGGCGAGATTGTAGTCGTTGTCGAGGATCGCCTGGTAGATCGCCTTGCCGACGCCCGGCCAGGCGAACATGGTCTCGGTGATAAGCGCGCCTGAGAACAGCCCGCCGAACGACAGCGCCAGCACCGTCAGCACCGGCGCCAGCGCATTGGCGAAGGCGTGGCCCCACATCACCCGCCGCTCCGGCAGGCCCTTGGCGCGCGCGGTGCGGACATAGTCCTGGCGCAGCACCTCGATCATGGCGCTGCGCATGAAGCGGGTGTAGGCGCCGAGCTGCACCAGCGTGAGGGTCATGACGGGCAGCGCGGCATAGCGCAGCTTCTGGAGGAGCGCCGTGCCCCAGGAGGCATTGGCGGGAATGTCGGCCATGCCGCCGGCAGGCAACCATCCGAGGCTCACGGCAAAGAGTGTGATCAGCAGCAGCGCGAGCCAGAAGGGCGGTGCCGACATGCCGGCGAAGCACAGGAGGTTGATCAGATAGTCGATGCGCGAGCGCGGCCGTGACGCCGCCCAGATGCCGAGCGGCAGGGCGATGGCGCAGGAGAAGACGAAGGCGAGCCCCGCCAGCTGCAGCGTGTTCAGCAGGCGCGGGCCCAGCACCGAGAGCACCGGCAGGCTGTAGGAGCGGGAGTAGCCGAGATTGCCCTGCACCGCCTGGCCCGCCCACGCGAGATAGCGCTCGATCAGCGGACGGTCGAGGCCGTAGAGCGCGCGCAGGCGAGCGGCGTCGGCGCTGGTCATCTTCGGATCGCCGGCGATCATGAGGTCGATCGGATCGCCCGGCATCAGGCCGATCAGCAGATAGACCACCAGGCTCATCAGCGCGAGCGTGACCACGATCTCGGCGGCGCGGACGGCGAGGTAGCGGCTCATCCCTTCAGACGTTTCTGGAGCCGCGCCTTCACCTCGGGCCAGTCGTCGTCGACGATCGAGAAATAGACAGAGTCGCGCACGTGGCCGTCGGCCATGATCATGTGCTTGCGGAAGGTGCCTTCCTGGGTTGCGCCGAGCTTGAGGATGGCGGCACGGCTGCGCGCGTTGCGCGCGTCGGTCTTGTATTCGACGCGCAGGAACTTCAGCGTCTCGAAGGCGTGGCACATCAGCAGCAGCTTGCACTCGGGATTGACCGTGCCGGCCCACACCGAGGGCTCGTACCAGGTCGCGCCGATCTCGAGCTTGCGATGGGCTTCCTCGATGTTGAGGTAGCGCGTCATGCCGACGTGCCGGCCCTGGCCCTTGTCGAACACGGCGAAGGCCAGCTCATGGACGCCGTCGCTGCGTTTCAGCGCGAGATCGATATAAGGATCGTAGTTGGGACCGAAGGCCGAGGTCGTGACGGTGAAGATCTCGGGATGCTGCGCCGCCGGCCGCAGCAGCGCACGATGGCGCTCCTCCAGCGGCTCCAGCCGCACGAACTCCCCGTCGAGGGCCACGCGATCGAGCGCCATCTATTCCTCCCACCGCCACTGCTCGATCCACAGGGTCGAGCTGTTGAGATGGCCGGTCGGCACGACGCCCTTCAGCTGCCTGGGCAGCACGAAAGCATCGACGCGGAAGAACAGCGGCAGCACCGGCAGGTCGTCGGCATGGATGCGCTGGATGTCCGCGAACAGCGCGCGGCGCTTGTCGTCGTCGAGCTCGCGCTCGGTTGAATCGAGCGCCTTGTCCATCTCGGGATTGGCGTAGCCCGGATAGTTCTGGCCGCTCCAGCCGTTGGCGGCCGAGGGGATCTCCTGCGAATGCAGCGTCGAACGCGGCACACCCTGCGGCCGGCTCACCCAGGCATACATGGCGAGGCCGGAGAAATTACGCCGGTTCAGCCCTTCGGAAAAGATGCGCGGCGGCTCGGCCTTGATGCGCAGCTCGATGCCGACCTGGCGCAGCTGGCTCTGGATCACCTGCGCCACCTGCTCCCGCACGCGATTCCCCGCGGTCGTGGTGATCTCGATGGAGAAGCGCTCGCCCTTGGCATTCTGGCGCACGCCATTCTTGATCTCGGCGAAGCCCGCCTCGTCGAGCAGCTTGCGCGAGGCGGCGGGGTCGTAGCCGTACTGCCGGGCCGCCGTGTTGAACATCGGATCGAGCGGGCTCGTGCCGCCGTGGGCCACGGGCTGCTTTCCTTCGAACAATTTGTCGGAGATGGCCTTGCGGTCGATCGCCATCAGGATCGCCTGGCGTACGCGGCGATCGCCGAGCAGCGGATTGTCGAGCTTGACGTCGATATGCTCGTAGATCAGGGCCGGCTTGTAGAGGACGTTGAACTTGTCCTTGTGGCGCTTCTCGAACGCCAGCGCCTGGTCGAGCGACAGGCCGAGCTCGCCCAGCACATAGTCGACGTTGCCCGACAGGAGGTTGGCCTCGAGCGCCGCCGTGCTCTCGATGATCTTGATGACGAGACGCTTGAAGTGCGGCTTCTCGCCCGTCCACATCGCGTTGGGCTCGAGCACGATACGGTTGCCCGGCACCAGCTCGGTGATGCGGTAGGGGCCGAAGGACAGGCCGGGGTTGGTGGGCTGGGTGTCGTAGGCGGTCTTGTTGCGGTAATCGGCGGGGTTGGCGTCGAAGATCGGCTTCTCGATGTGGGCCGGCACGAACTGGAAGTCGATGTTGGAGTAGTCGAACGTCACGCGGTCGACCGTCATGGTGAAGTGCGTGTCGTCCTTGATGTCGAACTTGACGATGCGGCGATAGCCTTCGGACGAGGCGACGCCCGACAGCGGATGCTTGCCCACCTCCAGCGTGAAGGCCACGTCCTTGCTGGTGACCGGGGTGCCGTCGCCCCAGCGCATTGGCCGGAGCTCGACGTCGATCTCCATGCCCTTCTTGCCGTCGGGCAGGTCGACCAGCCGCGCCTTGCCGTTCTGCAGGGTCGAGAGCCCGGTGCAGACCAGGCAGACGACCTTCCAGCTCGGGTCGTAAGCGGTGATCGGCCGCGCGGTCATGTTGTGGATCAGCGACTTGGCCAGCA
The DNA here is from genome assembly GCA_947469635.1 of Rhodospirillales bacterium. Taxonomy (GTDB): domain Bacteria; phylum Pseudomonadota; class Alphaproteobacteria; order Reyranellales; family Reyranellaceae; genus Reyranella. The sequence continues at coordinate 4,068 of CANIRG010000185.1, forward strand.
TCGAGCTGATCAAGGGATTCATCGTCCCCGGCGTCTGCGTCATGGCGAGCACCAGCTCGTCCTTGGCGAAGGCGGGGAGGCAGAATGCGCAGAGCGCGAGAGCAAGGAAGTACAGACGACCCATCATGCCGGTGAGAGTCGCACTGGTAGAGCAGAACCTCAAGCGGACCGCGGGCCTCGAGGTCCGGGGGCCAAGGATGCCTAACGCCCCAGCGGCCGCGGCGCCGGCGGGCGGCCGCCGTGGTTGGCGGACCATTGCTCGGGCGCCTCGAGGAAGGCGCGGGTCTCGGACAGGCCTTTCTCGTCGAAGAACTTGTGCTTCTCCGCCGCCTCGAGCGCATCCCACCAGGTCGCGAGCGCGTGCAGCTTGACGCCGGACGCGGCCAGCATCTCGGTGCTTTGCGGGAAGATGCCGTAGTGGAAGATCACGAAGCAGTCGGTGACTTTGGCCTCGGCCGTCTTGAGCGCCTCGATGAACACCATCTTGCTGCCGCCGTCGGTGGCCAGATCCTCGACCAGCAGCACGCGCTTGCCGGGCTTGAGGTCGCCCTCGATCTGCGCCATGCGGCCGAAGCCCTTGGGCTCCTTGCGCACATAGACCATGGGCTTCTTGGCCAGCGCCGCCAGGAAGGCGGCGAAGGGGATGCCAGCGGTCTCGCCGCCGGCCACGACGTCGATCTTGCTCCAGCCGATCTCCTTGCCGATCAGTTTCATCGCATGGGCCATGATCTTGGCCCGCGCGGTGGGAAAGGAAATGATCTTGCGGCAGTCGATGTAGACCGGGCTCGCCCGGCCGGAGGTGAAGATATACGGATTGTCCGGACGGCAGTGGATCGCCTCGATCTCCAGCAGCAGGCGTGCGGTCTCGCGGGCTTCGGCGGTGCCGCTGCCCCGAGCCGAATTTGCCTTGCCGTTCAACTTCGTGGCGGCGGGCTTTCGCGCAGGCTGAGAACTCGGTCGTTTGGCCTTTTTCTTCGTCGCCATGCTGCCTTTTCCCCCACGCCGCTTGCGACAAAATGACGGTCGTGTTTAGCGTTCATGCACAGGACCGGCAAGAGTGCCGGGGCCTCGATTCATGCCTTCGACTGCAAGTATTTGCCCAGTTGCGAAATGAGACCTCTGGAATGAAAAAGTCCTTCATGAAGCGTCGCGTCGTGCAACTCGTCCGAGTTCGCCGACGCCTGATGCTGGCAATGCTGGCCGGCCTGGTCCTTCTTTGGGCGCTGCCGGCTTCGTTGCGGCTCACGACCCGGATGGTGCTGGCCTGGGACCTGACCGCGGCGATCTACGTGGTCTTCGCTCTATGGATGATCCATCGCTCGACCATCGCCTCGTGCCGGCAGCGGGCCTCGGCCTACGACCAGGCTGATTGGGTCATCCTGCTGCTGGTGGTCAGCAGCGGCTGGGCGAGCTTCGCCGCCATCTTCGCCGAGCTGGCGGCCATCAAGTCAGCCCATGAGACGCCGCTCTGGGGTCTCACGATCACCTGTGTGACCGTGGCGCTCTCCTGGATGTTCACGCACACGATCTTCACCCTGCACTATGCCAACGTCTATTATCGGCCGGACCACCTCGGCCCGTCCGGTGGCTTGCTGTTTCCCGGCGAGCGGCCGCCCGACTACCGCGACTTTCTCTATTATTCCTTCGTGATCGGCTGCGCGGCGCAAACCGCCGACGTCTCGACGGTGTCGCCCTCGATGCGCCGGATCACCCTCGTTCATGGTGTCGTGGCCTTCGCCTTCAACACCGCGATCCTTGCGCTGGCAATCAATGTCGGCTCCAGCCTGATCGGCGACAGCAAGCCTTAGGGAGCCTGGATCGAATAGCGCGCGGCCGAGGCCGGAATGCGGCTCGTGCCGTCGTAGCAGACGATCTCGGCCTCGCGACTCATGTTGCCCTTGCCGTCGGATCGGTAGGTCGTGACCACGCCTTGATAGGACTCTGTGGCGAGGCGGTCGCGCACGGCTTGCGCGGTGACGGCTACCCCCTCGCGGCGCAGGTTGGCGACGATCTTGCCGAGCATGCCGACGGCATCGAATTGGGCGGCGGCAAAGGCGTCGGGTTCGCCCTTGTAGGTCTCGCGATAGGCGGCCAGGAAAGCGCGCATCGGCGCCGTCGCCGCCGTGATCGGCGAGGCGGCTGTTTCCGCGCAGACACCTTTCAGCTCGCGTGGTTCGAGCAGGGCGGCGGTGGCGGGCTGGTGCATGGCCGAGCCGGCGACGATCGGCAGGTCGAGCAGCAGCTGCCGCGCCTGGCGTATGGCGAGCACGGTCGACGCCGCATGGAGATGCAGCACCAGCACGTCGGCGTTTGCAGCCTTCGCACGCAGCAGCATCGGGGCGAGGTCGTTGACCGTGGGGGCTATGCTTTCCTCCAGCACCGGAGGCGACCTGAGGTCGGCGAAGGCCTTGCCGAGCTGGTCGCGGCCGGACTGGCCGTAGGCGGTGCTCTGATAGATCACGGCCGGCCGCCGGGCGCCGAGCTTCTCCACGACATAGCGCGCGTGCGCCACCTTCACCGTGCTGTCGCTGGGGAAGAAGCGAAAGAAGTAGGGATTGCCCTGCTCGCCCAACTGGGCCGTGCCGGAGATGGTGAGAAGCGGCACGCCGCGTTCCCTGGCCAGCGGCAATAGTGCCAGCATCTGCGTGCCGAGGATCGGCCCGACGGCCGCGACCGGCGTCGACCGGCCGAGCGCGCGCTCCCAGGCGGTCACGGCGGCTTCGGGAGTGGCCGCCGTGTCGAGAACCTCGGGCTTGAAGACGACGTCGCTGCCCTGGCTGGCGCCCAGCAGCGCGCCGTTGCGCTGGCTCGTGCCTTCGAGCGCCACGAAGCCGGTCAGCGGCACCAGCACGGGCAGGCGGACCTCCGCCTGCTGGGCCGCCGCCGGCATCGCCAGCAGGAGAAGGGCCGCCGCTACTGCGCTGCGCCGCCGGCCCATGGGGACATCACCTCGTTCATGCCGGTCAGCTCGCCGGTCGTGGGATCGCGCACGATGCAGGACGGATTGGCGAAGCCCAGCGGCGAGACCTTGTTGGTGACCTCGACGATCGGCAGCCTGGCCGCGATCGCCTTCTTGACCTCGTCGGGCAGGTCGCGATTGACGCGGATCGGACCGACACCGGAGACATCGATGCGCGGCTGATGGAAGGCCGCCTCGACGTCCAGGCCGCGATCGATCAGCATCAGCGACAGCTGCGTCACCGCCGGCACGATGCGCCGGCCGCCCGAGGCACCGATGCAGAACCACGGCTTGCCGTCCTTGGTGACGACCACAGGGCAGATGTTGCAGAGCGGCCGCTTGCCCGCCGCGATGGAGTTCGGCCGGTTGGGCTCGGGATCGAACCACAGCATGCCATTGTTCATGGTGATGCCGGTCTTGGGCAGCATCACGGAGGAACCGAACAGGGACATCAGCGTTTGGGTCAGCGCCACCATGTTGCCTTCGGAATCGGCGGCGCAGAAATGAGTGGTGCAGGTGTTGCTGGGCTTGTCGCCCAAGGTCTTCAGCCGCTCCTCGTAGGCGGTGTGCATGCCCTGGGCGATGGCGACGAAGAAGTCGGCGCCCGGCGTGCCCTTGCCCTTGGTGGCTTCGCCCGCGAGCTCGATGGTCCGGCGGAGGGTCGGACCGGCCGTCAGGCCGCCCGCGACATTGATGGTGACCCCGTGATGCTCGAACGACAGCGGCTCGACGATCCGCGCTTCGTAGGCCTTGAGATCCTCATAGGAGATGGCCGAGCCCCCGGCCTGCAGGTCGGCGGCGATGTCGCGCGCCAGGCTGCCTTCGTAGAATTCACGCGGGCCGCCGTCGGCCAGACGGCGCATCGTCTCGCCGAGGTTTCCCAGCTTGAGGTAGCGCGTCGTGCCCTGCCAATCGAGCGTCGGCACACGTCCGTCGTCACAAAGATAGTTGGCCTTCGAGGCCGGATGCTTCGAGAGTTGCGCAGCGCCGTTGGCGATCATGACCTGCATGTACCAGTCGAGTTCCATGCCGCGCTCGGCGAGCTTCACGCCGGGCGCCAGCACGTCCTTCCACGAAAGCGTGCCGAAGCGCTCGAGCGCCTTCGCCAGGCCCGCGACCATGCCGGGCACGGCGATCGAGTGATAGCCGTGCTCGTTCCTCTGCTCGAGGATATCCGGCCAGGCGAAGGCGTTGGCGGGGCCAGGGCCGACGATCTTGTAGGTGGCCGGGTCGAGCTTCTTGGCCGAGATCGGGCCGTAGTCGACCGTCCACGCGCGGCCTTCCTTGGCGCTCCAGATGGTCATGAAGCCGACGCCGCCGATGCCGCTCATCCACGGCTCGACCGCGCCGATCGCCATGCCGGTGGCGACGGCGGCATCGATGGCGTTGCCGCCCTTGCGCAGGATCTCGGCACCGACCTCAGCGGCGCGGCAATTCTGGGCGACGACGACGCCCTTGCCTCGGACCGCCTGCTTGGTGACCTTCAACTGCCGTGTCAGCGACTCGCTCATCGACATTCCCCAGATAACTTTTTCAATTTCATCAGGCTGACTGTAGCGGGGCCTCATTCGGCCACAAACCCCGTTAGACTGCAGGGCGAATGATTCCAGGACGGACGCAGGTGTGACGGACCTCAACCAGATCGACCTGCAGGCACTTTCGGCCGGCAAGAAGCGGGTATGGGACAACTTCGTCGTGGCTTCCACGCCGTTGATCAATTCCGTGATCCGCCGGACCTTGGCTTCATACAGGCTGAGCGAGGACGACGTGCTCGACGCGGCACAGGACGTCTATGTCCGCCTGTGCGCCAACGAATTTCGCCTGTTGAAGACTTACGATCCCTCTCGCGCCAGCCTGGCGACCTGGCTGGCCGTGGTTGCCCGCTCGGCAGCTGTGGATTACGCGCGGCGGCGGCGCCAGCCGACCTCGGCCCTCGACGACGTCCCGGAAGCCGCTCTCGCGGTCGAGGACAAGCATGTCGAGAAACTCAAGATCCCCGAGGGATTACTGACCGAGCGCCAGACGCTCATCCTGAAATGCCTCTACGACGAGGAGCGAGACGTCGCAGAGGTTGCGCAACTCCTCAAGGTCGATGCCCAAACGATCCGGAGCACCCACCACAAGGCGCTCATGCGATTGAGGGAGCACTTTCAGGAGGAGAAACCGTCGAAGGAAGGGGGATGAATGTCGAATTTGAGGCGTAAGGTAGGGCAGGAGATCAAGCCATGAACACGAATCGCACCCTCCAGACGACGCCGGTCACCGAAATGGACCTGGCAGCCTGGCTCGACGGCAACCTGCCGGAAACGGCCGCGGCCCGTGTCGAGGCGGCCATGGCGGCCGATCCCGACCTGCGCAATGCCGCCTTCGAGCTGGCCGATATCCTCGGCAAGCCCCTGCCGGCCGCGCCGCCGCGCATGGCGGTCCGCGCCCAGGCGCTGGTCGGCTTCGAGGTCGAGCGGCAGGCGCCGCGCCAGTCGTGGCTGGCGAGCCTCTTCCCGTCCTTTATCCAGGGGCTGGCGATGCAACGCGGCGCCATGGCCGGCGTGGCCGTCATGGTGGCGGCGGTCGGCTTCATGATGGGCGGCGGCCTGGGCGAGACCTATGCCCATGAGAGATACGGCTCGAACTTCGTGGCGCCGTTCGGCAGCGATACGACCAACGACTTGAACGACCTGTTCTCGGATATCAGCTGACATGTCCACGCGGTTCACCCAGTTCCTGCTTGCCCTCTCGCTGCTGCTGAACTGCTTCGTCCTCGCCGGCTTCGTCTATCGAAGCTGGATCGCGCCGCCGGACCTTGCCGGCGTCCCTCCGCCGCCTCCAGCCAACCGGCCGAGCCCGCTCGAGATCCTCTCCCAGGATCTCAAGCTCGACGACGGCCAGCGGCAGGCGGCGCGGCCGCTCTTCGAGCGCTACGCGGCGGCGCGTCGCGATCGCGTGCGCGAGATCCAGAAGATCCGTGAGCAGATGCAGGCCGAGATGCAGAAGCCCAGCATCGACACGACGAAGGTCGACGCGCTCGTCGATCAGATGACGCCGCTGCGGTCGTCGCAGCAGAAGGAAAATCTGCAGGCCATCGCCGAGCTGGCGCCGAAGCTGCGGCCCGATCAGCGCGAGAAGCTGAACCGGATCGTGAGCGAGCGCTACGGCTCGGCGCGGCCACCCGGCGGGCCGGGTCCTCGCCGCCCGCCTCAGTAGGAGCTTCGCCATGATCGCTCGTTTGGGTCGACGCTATTTCATCGGCGGGGCGGCCACCCTTTCTGCTGCCTTGTGGATACCGCGCGCCGCGCGGGCGGGCGCGGCCATGGGCTTCGACGACGCCCGCCATCTGCTGTCGCGCACCGCCTTCGGCGTCACGCCGGCGGAGATCCATGCCGTCGAGGAGCTCGACCAGGCCGCCGCGGTCGATCGGCTGCTCGGCAGGTTTCATCGGAAGGCGGGCACGCCCGACCCCGACTGGGCGAGCCAGCCGCCGTCCTTCATCCGCCAGCAGGCTCGCGCTTCGGGCAAGGAAGCTGGCGGAAAGGAAGCGGCCCCCAGGGAGGCACTGGACGCCAAGTCGCGGCAGCTCGTGCAGCAGCAGGTGCGGGAGCAGGGCCGTCAGCTGCGCAACTGGTGGATCGAGGAGATGCTGGCAACCGACCAGCCGCTCGTCGAGCGCATGACGCTGTTCTGGCACAACCATTTCACCTCCTCGATCCAGAAGGTGCGCTATGCGCCGGCTCTCTACCGGCAGAATGCGCTGTTCCGCGGCGAGGCCTTCGGCAATTTCGCGACGCTGCTGAAGGCGGTGGCGCGCGACCCCGCCATGCTGATCTATCTCGATGGCGTGCGCTCGGTGGCGCGCCAGCCCAACGAGAATTTCGCCCGCGAGCTGCTCGAGCTGTTCACGCTGGGCGAGGGCCACTACGCCGAATCGGACATCAAGGAAGCGGCGCGCGCTTTCACCGGATGGTCGATGGATCGCGAGACCGGTCACTTCCAGAACCACCCGCAGCAGCACGACGGCGGCGAGAAGAAGTTCCTGGGCAAGACCGGCCGTTTCGGCGGCGACGACATCATCGCCATCCTCCTGCGTCATCCGCGCACCGCCGAGACCGTGGTGGAGAAGCTGTGGCGGGAGTTCGTCTCGCTGAAGCCCGATGCCGCCGAGGTGAAGCGGCTGGCCGCGATCTTCCGCGATGGCGGCTACGAGGTGAAGCCGGTGCTGCGCGCGATGCTGCTGTCGCCGGCATTCCGCGACACGGCCAACCGCGCGGCATTGATCAAGTCGCCGGTCGACCTGATCGTCGGCACGGTGCATGTGCTGGGCCTTCCGGTGCCCGAGAAGACCCAGCTCGTGCGCATGCTGCAGGGGCTCGGCCAGTCGCCCTTCGATCCGCCCAACGTCAAGGGCTGGGCGGGCGGCGAGAGCTGGATCACCACCTATACGCTGCTGCTGCGCCAGCAGTTCCTGCGCCGGATGGTCGAGGCGACGACGGTCTCGCCGATGGAAGGCGGTGGCATGATGGCCGCCCGCCCCGGCCGTCGGGCCGAGCGGCGCCAGCAGGTGCCCGGCCAGGAGACCATGGAGGTCATGGAGGCGCCGCGGCCCGTGGAAGGCCGCAGCCTGCGTAATGCCGCCGCCGAGGTTCGGCTGGGCCCGACGCTGACCGGTGTCGATATGTCGACGCTCACCCGCACGCTGCTGCCGTGCCAGCCGATCGACCGCGTCGATGCCGGCAAGACGCCGGGCGCCGTCGTGGCGGCGGCGATGCTCGACGCTGCCTATCAGCTGAAGTGAGGAGGCCATCATGCGCACCCTGCTTCTGGTCGAGCTCAAGGGCGGCAA
>CANIRG010000186.1 GCA_947469635.1 Rhodospirillales bacterium
AAATCGAGGCTCATGTATAACTTGCAGTTCGTAATATAAACGACTGTTAATAATTGCTTTATTTATTAACATAGTCGTTGAACGATGTCACCGGCAATTGAAATGGACGCGGTCCGTTGGCTGGAGAAGCTGGCATTTGCCGGCTGGCCCGCGCTGGAATCCTTCGATGTCGCCGGATGGCGTCTGCGGTTCGCCGGCGGCTATACGAAAAGATCGAATTCCATCAATGCCTTGGACCCTACAGCTCGTACCGACCCTGCAATTGTGGGCAGCCTCGAGGCGCCCTATCTGAGGCGCGGCCAGACGCCGGTCTGGCGGTTGAGCCCTCTCGCCCCGCCCGGCATCGCCGATATTTTGACGCGGCGCGGCTATCGCTCGATCGAGCGTAGCCTGCTGCAGGTCTGCCCGCTGCGCGCGGATTTCGCTGCCGACCCGGAGGTGGGAATTCATCCAGAGCCCACGCCTGCATGGTTCGAGGCCTTCCAGCTGCACAGCCCGGTGCAGCCCCAACATCGCGACCCGATGCGACGCATGCTGGCGTCGATCGTCACCCCTGCGGCCTATGCCTTTGTCGAGGAGAAAGGCCGGCCGATGGCCATGGCAATCGCCGTCCTCCAGGGCGAATACATGGGCCTGTTCGACGTGCTGGTGATGCCCTACGCCCGCCGCAGCGGCCTGGCGCGCCGCGTCACCGAGAGCCTCTATGCCTGGGCCTGGGCCAAGGGTGCCCGCTATGCCTATCTGCAGGTCGTGGCGACCAATGAGGCCGCCTTGCCGCTCTATGCGGCACAAGGCTTCCGCACCCTGTACGCCTACGAATATCGCGTGCGATAGTCGGCCAGGGAGGAACAAGAACGATGGCCAACTATCCGTGGGAGAAGAGCTATCCGCCGGGCGTGAAGTGGGAGCTCGACGTTCCGAAGAAGACGATCCACCAGATCTTCGAGGAAAGCTGCGCGCAGTACGGCGACCGGCCGTTCACCGACTTCCTCGACAGAGTGATGACCTTCCGCGACTACAAGCAGGCGTCGGATCGCGCCGCGGCCGGCTTCCAGAAGCTGGGCGTCGGGCCGGGCGTCAATGTCGGGCTTTATCTGCCCAACACGCCGCATTACCTGATCGCCTTCTTCGGCGTTCTGAAGGCCGGCGGGCGGGTGGTGAACTACAGCCCGCTCGACGCCGCCCGCGAGCTCGAGTTCAAGATCGGCGATTCCGAGACCGACATGCTGGTGACGCTCGACGTCAACGCGCTCTATCCGAAGATGGCCGCGATGCGCGGCAAGACGCGGCTGAAGAAGCTGATCGTCGGGTCGATCGCCGACTACCTGCCATGGCCCAAGAGCTGGCTCTACCCGATCGCCAAGAAGAAGGAGATCTCGGTCTGGCCGCGTGACGACTGGCACATGTCGTTCAAGGACTTGCTGTCCAACGACGGCAGGTACAAGCCCCATGCCCCGCCGGAGAACATGTGGGACGAGGTGGCGCTGCTGCAATACACCGGCGGCACCACCGGGCTGCCCAAGGCCGCCATGCTGACGCACGGCTGCGTCGTCTCGGCGATGGCGCAGGGCCAGGCCTGGACCGCGCCCATAACGACGCCGGGCACCGAGAAGGTGGTCTGCGTGCTGCCGCTGTTCCACATCTACGCCCTGTCAGGCATCATGTTGGGAGCGGTGCGCAACGGCAACCAGCTCATCCTCTATCCGCGGCCCGACATCGACATGATCGTGAACGATCTTGCGAAGAAGAAGCCGACGTTCCTGCCGGGCGTGCCGACGCTCTACACCGCCATCATGAAGCATCCCAAGGCGCAGGGCCTCGACCTGAAGTCGCTCAAGATCTGCATGTCGGGCGGCGCGCCGCTGCCCGTGGAGGTCCAGCAGAGCTTCGAGAAATTGACCGGCGCGACCCTGATCGAGGGCTACGGACTCACCGAGACCTCGCCGACCGGCGCGATCTGCCCGATCGACAAGAGCGTGCGACGTGTCGGCTCCTGCGGCCTGCCCATGCCGGGAACGATCATCGAGGTCCGCGACATGGAGAACGGCGACCGCGTGCTGCCCGCCGGCAAGGAGCATGTCGGCGAGGTCTGCATCATCGGGCCGCAGGTCATGAAGGGTTATTGGAAGAAGGCGGACGAGACCGAGAAGGTGCTGTTCAGCCATCCCGCCAGCAACTGGAAGGGCCTGCGCACCGGCGACATGGGCTACATGGATGCCGACGGCTGGCTCTACCTGGTCGACCGCTCCAAGGACCTGATCATCTCGTCGGGCTACAATGTCTATCCGCGCATGATCGAGGAGGCGGTCTACGAGCATCCGTCGGTCGACGAGTGCATCGTGATCGGCATTCCCCATCCCCACCGCCACGAGGCGCCCAAGGTCTTCGTCAAGCTGAAGCCCGGCGCCTCCCTCACCTTCGAGGAATTGCTGGCCCATCTGGCGGACAAGATCGGCAAGCACGAGATGCCGGTTGCGCTGGAGATCCGATCGGAGCTGCCCAAGACGCCCGTGGGCAAGCTCTCCAAGAAGGAGCTGAAGGAAGAGGAACGCGCCAAGGTCCAGGCCAAGGCGGCATGACGAGGATGTCATGACGGGGGCTGCCATTTTCTGCCAAAATTTCGTGGCATGAAGGCTCCATGACCCACCTCGTCTCTCGACGCCCCTTCCTTCTGGGCGCCGCGACCCTTCCCGCGGCACTCCTGCTGGGCGGCTGCATCGGCCGTCCCTACTATCACGAGAATCCGGCCCAGAAGGCGTTTCTCGACGGGCTGCAGGCACTTGCCCGCCCCGCGCTCTCCTCCAGCAATCCTTTGCAGGTCGAGGAGGCCGCAACGCAAAGCCTGGCGCTCAGCAACAAGGTCGGTGCCTTCAACGACTGGCAGGGCGTCCTGCGCATCGTCGAGGGCAATGCGCAGAACGTCGCGGTGACGATCGAGATCGGCCCCGGGGTGATGCTCTACGCCTTCAACGATTGGACGCTGGGGGTCGTGAGCACGGTTACCGACTTTTTCTCCCGTTCGCGAAACGCAGCCCCGCCTGGGCTTTCCGACCCCGCCGTCGCTGCGCTAAAGACCCTCAAGCTGGGGCAGCGGGTGGCGCTTACGGGCCGGATGGGGGAGATCGCGGGCTCGGGCCTGTTCGACCTCTCTCGCTTCCTCGGCAAGACCGACGCCGAGCACCGTCAATTCCTGCAGGCGCCGCGCTTCGTGGCGCGCATCGACACCCTCACGGTGCCGACGCCGAAAAAGTAGAAAGGACCTCTTGGTGCCGTCTTTCAGTTACGATTTTCCCTACGGCGCCAGGAAGCTGCCGATCTTCGCCTCCAACGTCGTCGCCTCCTCGCAGCACCTCGCGGCCACGGCGGGCCTGCGCATGCTGGCCAAGGGCGGCAATGCGGTCGATGCCGCGGTGGCCAGCGCCATCGCCATCACCGTGGTCGAGCCCACCATGAACGGCATCGGCGCCGACGCCTTCTGCATCCTGTGGGACGGCACCAAGCTCGTGGGCCTCAATGCCTCGGGCCATTCGCCGGCGCTGATGACGCCCGACCAGTACCAGGGCCAGGCCAAGATGCCCGACGTCGGCTGGGGCACCGTCAGCACGCCGGGCGCGGTGTCGCTGTGGATGACGCTGCATGGCCGCTACGGCAAGCTGCCCTTCGCCGACCTGTTCGAGCCGGCGATCAAATATGCCAGCGACGGCTTCCGCGTCTCCTACATGGTGGCGCGCCAATGGGACCGCGCCATCGCACGCCTGAAGGGCCAGGATGATTGGGTGAAATCGTTCCTGCCGAACGGCCGGGCGCCGCAGCCGGGCGAGCTGTGGAAATTCCCCGACCAGGCGAAGACCCTGACCAAGATCGCCGAGAGCAAGGGCGAGTCCTTCTATCGCGGCGAGCTCGCCGAGGCGATGGACAAGCACGCCAAGGCGACCGGCGGGGCGCTCCGCCTCAACGATCTCGCCGAGCACAAGGCCGACTGGGTCGATCCGATCGGGCTCACCTATCGCGGCACGACCCTGCACGAGATCCCGCCGTCGGGTCAGGGGATCGCGGCCTGCATGGCGCTCGGCATCCTGGAGAATTTCGACGTCGCCGGCCACGAGCCCGACGGGCCGGAGGTGGCGCATCTGCGGATCGAGGCGATGAAGCTCGCCTTCGCCGACATCTGGCGCTACGTCGCCGATCCGCGCTTCATGGAGGTGACGCCGGCCCAGATGCTCGACAAGGGCTACCTCAAGAGCCGCGCCAGGCTGATCGACCCCAAGAAGGCGCAGAACTTCGGCCCCGGCACACCCAAGAGCGGCAGCACGATCTATCTCGGCACCGCCGACGAGTCGGGCATGATGGTGTCGCTGATCCAGTCGAACTATCACGGCTTCGGCTCGGGCATCGTCGTGCCGGGCACGGGCATTGCATTGCAGAACCGCGCCAGCGGGTTCGTCACGACCAAGGGACATCCCAACGAGGTCGGACCGAACAAGCGGCCCTTCCACACCATCATCCCTGGCTTCATCACCAAGGACGGCAAGCCGGTCGCGACCTTCGGCCTGATGGGCGGCGCCATGCAGCCGCAGGGCCACATGCAGGTCTTCTCGCGCATCGTCGACTACGGGCAGAACCCGCAGGCCGCCATCGACGCCCCGCGCTGGCGCGTGCACGAGAACGACGGCACGGTCTGGACCGAGGAGCATATGCCCGCCGACACGGCGACCGGCCTCGAAACGCGCGGCCACAAGCTCACGCGCACCAAGTGGCCGAGCTTCGATTTCGGCTCGAGTCAGATCATCTGGCGCTTCCCGGACGGCGGGCCTTACCTCGGCGCCTCGGAAAGCCGACGCGACGGCGCGGCCGTTGGTTTCTAAGGTCACGATCGACGCTGGCGGCTTTCGTGTGGCCGGCGTCCCGACCTATCCCGGCCGGAGCTGGAAGGGCCATCGCATCGAAGGGCTGCTTTTCAACTCCCGCATGGCCAACGCCATCGCCGACGACGAGAACCCGTCGACGCGTGGCGCCTGGTCCTATGCCGACGGCGACTGGGATGCCGGACGCAACACCCGGGAGTTCATAGCCGCCCTCCCTTCGTATCGCGCGCACGGGCTGCTCGCGGTCTGCCTCAACGTCTCGGGTGGCAGTCCGCAGGGATACTCCTGGCATCAACCCTGGCAGATTTGCGGCTTCACGCCCGAGGGCGCGCTGAAGCCTGACTGGGCCGCGCGTCTGGAGAGCGTCATCGCCGCCTGCGACCGGCTCGGCATGGTGGTGATCCTGGGCCTGTTCTACGGCAAGCAAAGCGGGACGTTCCGCGACGAGGCCGCAGTGAAGGCCGCCGTCACCAGCACGGTCAACTGGCTCGTCGAGAGGAACGCCGCCAACGTGCTGCTGGAGATCGGCAACGAGGTCGACCTGGAGAACGTCTGGGCCCACCCCATCATCGCGGCCGAGCGCTGCCATGAGCTGATCGAGCTCGCGCAGCAGCGTTCGAACGGCAAGCTGCTCGTCGGCACCAGCCTGGTGACGCTGGAGGCACCACCCGCGGCCATCCTCGCCAAGTCCGATTTCCTCCTGCCCCACGGCAATCGCGTCCATGGACCGGACGGCCCGATGCAGCCCGCGCCGCACGGTATCCGCCTCCAGGTCAGGAACTGGCGCGCGTCGCCGGCCTACCGCGGCCAGCCGCTGGTCTACAACGAAGACGACCATTTCGAGTTCGACAAGGCCGACAACCATTTCGTGGCCGCGGTCGAGAGCGGCGCCAGCTGGGGCTTCTTCGACTATCGCCGTATCCGCGAGCGCTTCGAGGACGGCTTCCAGTCGTTGCCCGTGGACTGGACCATCTCCTCGGCCCGCAAGCGCGGCTTCTTCGGCCTCCTGAAGGAAATCACCGGCGCATAGCGCCACCCGCTGCAGCTTCTACTTGGCCGGCCGCTTGCCAATGAGCGAAGCTGCGAATTTGACGAAAGCAGCAGCCGCTTCCAGCGAGGAGCGGGCGCGGTCGGCCAGTCCGGTAGCCCCTGCATCGTAGTCGGCGAGAAGGCGCAGCTCATAGGCCTGACGCAAGGCGCGGCCATGATCGCGCGCTTCGCTGGGCATCTCTTTCACCAACATTCCAAACTGGCCGACGATTGACGCATGAGTCTTTGGATAGGCGCCATCCCGATCCAGAAAGATCGCCGTGGTGGCGTTGTACATCGCGTAGTAGGCATGATGCGCAACACCTCCGGGTCCTTATCCGCGCTGTACGTGCGAGCGATGCGAATCAGGCGCCGCGCCTTCGTCAAGCGCTGACGCACCTCAGGCTTCAAACCGCAATTCCCTCACGACGCAGGGACCGGAGGAAGAAACTGTCTTCACTCTCCCGATGCGCCGGCAAAGCCATGGGATGGATGTTCCAGCCTCGGTCGAAAAACAGGTCCGATCCGATATGGGAAAGGACCGCGGCTTCCTCGGAGGCAACATTGCCCTTCACGAAGATCGCTATGTCCCAATCCGAGCCGCGCCGGGCGTCACCGCGAGCGCGTGAGCCATAAAGCACGATCTTCTTCACACGCCCAGGCAGCGCGTGCTCGGCTCGGCGTTTGAATTTGCGCACAGGGGTAAGGTCGGCTTTCATGCAAGCGAGTTTATCACGGAGGCCGCCGCCGCCAATCCGCGATGAGGAAATCACCGGCACCTGAGGTTATGTCTTTGGCCGCTGTTCCGCATAGACCGGCAGGCCGTCGGCCAGCTTGATCCACGAGAGCCTGGTCGAGGCCCGTGTGTGGTCGCGCGGCGGCAGTTGCTCGGGATTGTCGAGTGAGCAGGTCGTGACGTCGATCTCGTCGGGATGGCGCGTCGACTGGAAGGTGAGCGCCGTTCCGCAGGTCCGGCAGAAGGTGCGCGTCGCGTGCTCGGATGACCGATAGCTGGCGGGCTCTCCGGCGACGAGGCGATACGACTCCCTCGGCACCGTGAACCAGCCCACCATCGGCGAGCCGGCGGCGCGACGGCACATGGTGCAATGACAGAGGGTCTCCATGGCAGGCAAGGCCGCCGTCTCGTATCGGACGGCGCCACACAGGCAGTGACCTTTCAGCATCGCACCCTCCTTTGGCTCACTTCCCGCAGTATGCCTCGATCCGGTACCCGTCGGGATCGACCACGAAGGCGGCATAATACTTGGGGCCGTAATCGGCTCGCACGCCCGGCTTGCCGTTGTCCTTGCCGCCATTCTCGAGCGCCGCGGCATGGAAGGCATCGACGGCCTGGCGGTCGGGCGCCGCGAAGCAGAAATGCAGGCCCGACTCCATGTCGGCCTTCACCGGCGTCTTGGTCGCACCGAGCCAGAGCTGGACGGCCTCGCCTCCATAGCCCAGCGACGTGTCGCCGTCGGAAAGCCGCGTGAAGCCCAGCGACTTCAGGGCCGCATCGTAGAATTTTCCGGCGCGCTTGATGTCGCTGACGCCGATCGAGACATGGTCGAACATGCTTTCTCCTGTGTGACTAGTTAACCGGTTATCTGGTTAAAAGGAGTCGTTGACCTTGTCAACCGGCCAACCGGTTATTAACTGCGAGCATGCCCCGCCCCGACCTTTGCCTGGAGTTCGCCAACACCCGCTATTGGCGCGGCCAGGACACGCCCACGGAGACGCTCGGATCACCGGAGGATCTGGCGACCTGGGCGGTCGCAAACGTGTCGAAGGAGGCACGGCCGGCGGCCAAGCACGAGTTCGAGCGCGCCCTGGAGCTGCGCGAGACGATCTACCGGCTGTTCGACGCGGCGGCGCACGACAAGGCCCCGGCGCCGCGCGACCTGCAGTCGCTCAATGCGGCCTTGGCCGAAGCGCCGACACGCTCCAAGCTCAGGAAGGATCGCGAGGGGTTCTCGTGGGAGGTCGAGATGAAAAGCTCGACCGCGGTGGGCCAACTGGCGCCGGTTCTGTGGTCGGCGGGCGACCTTCTGGCCGGCCCCCAGCTCGCGCGCGTGCGGCGCTGCGCCAATCCCGAATGCGGCTGGCTATTCCTCGACGACAGCCGCGCCGGCAAGCGGCGCTGGTGCTCGATGCAGAGCTGCGGCAACCGCGCGAAGGCGCGGCGCCACTATCATAAGACCAAGGAAGAAGCTTAACGCAGGATTGACTGAAGCTTCATGGCGACGCCCATATCGCCTTCGATCTTGAGCTTGCCGGTCATGAAGGCGGTCATGCCGTCGATCTTGCGCTCGATCAGGTCGGAGAAATCGCTGAACGTCATCGCCAGCGTGCAGTCCGCGGCCTTGTCGTCGTTGCTGACGACTGGCGGAGTCTGGTTGCCGTCGATGTAGACGACGCCCTGGTCGGTGCTGAACTTCACGGTGTTGCCGAAGGCCGTTTTGCTCGACGCGCCTTCCTTCATTTTCGCGGTGATTTCCTGCAAGGTCATGGCGATCTCCTCCGGTCGGCCAGTCGTCTTCACGGGGGCTTACTTGACCTTTACGTAAACGTCAAATACAGGCCGGTGAACGGCCGTTCAGGGCGGAGGAAACAAGAAGATGTCGTATCGTTCGGTGTTCAAGCCTGGGCTGCTGGCAGGCCGGACGATCGTCGTCACCGGTGGCGGCAGCGGCATCGGCCGTTGCACCGCGCACGAGATCGCAGCCCTCGGCGCACACGTCGCAATCACCGGCCGCAAGCCCGACAAGCTTGTCGTGGTGAAGGGTGAGATCGAGGCCGCGGGCGGCTCCTGCGAGACGCACGCCTTCGACATCCGCGAAGAAGCGCAGGTGAAGGAGGCTGTGGCGGCGATCGTCGCCGCCAACGGCCGCATCGATGGGCTGTTCAACAATGCCGGTGGGCAGTTCCCCGCCGCGGCCATCGACATGAGCGCCAAGGGCTTCGATGTCGTCGTCCGCAACAACCTCACCGGCGGCTTCATCGTGAGCCGCGAGGTCTTCACCCAGGCGATGGAGAAGACGGGCGGCTCGATCGTCAACATGGCGGCCGACATGCGCAACGGCTTCCCCAACATGGCGCATACGGGTGCCGCGCGCGCCGGCATGGTGAACCTCACCATGACGCTGGCCTACGAATGGGCCCATGCCGCTGTCCGCGTGAATGCCGTCTCGCCGGGCTGGATCGCCTCGTCCGGCATGGACACCTATCAGGGCGAGTTCAAGGAACGCATCCCCAAGCTCAAGGGCCACTGCCCGCTGGGGCGTCTCGGCACCGAGAGCGAAGTCTCGGCCGTCGTGTGCTTTCTCCTCAGCGACGCTTCGGCCTACATCACCGGCACCGAGATCCGCATCGACGGCGGCGTGCCGCTCGGCAACCGCTCCGTGGATCTGGTGACGACCGACCGCTCGCAGGCCTTCAACGGCTTCCATCTTGCGAAGACGCCCAAAGTATTGGGCGGCGAGTAACGCCATGCCCATCCTCGAAAGCCAGATCGACACCAACTCCGAAGAGTTCAGGAAGAACCGCGAGCAGATGCTGGCGGCGATCGCCGAGTTCCGCGCCGCCGAAGCGAACGTCCAGGCCACCTCCGAGAAATCGCGCGAGCGATTCGTCAAGCGCAAGCAATTGATGCCGCGCGAGCGCATCGCCCTGCTGCTGGACCGCGGCGCGCCCTTCCTCGAGCTGATGCCGCTGGCCGGCTACCGCATGCACGACGACAAGGACGGCTCCAGCGCCGGCGGCGGCTCGATCTCGGGCATCGGCTATGTCGAAGGCGTGCGCTGTGTCGTCTCGGCGTCGAACAGCGCCGTCAAGGGCGGGACCACAGCGCCGTCCGGCCAGCGCAAGGGCCAGCGCGTGCAGCAGATCGTCATGGAGAACAAGCTGCCCGTCGTGAATCTTGTTGAGTCGGGCGGCGCCAACCTCCTCTATCAGGCCGAGATATTCATCCCGGGTGGCCGCGGCTTCGCCAACCAGGCCCGCATGTCGGCGCGCGGCATCCCGCAGGTCACGGTCGTGCACGGCTCCTCGACCGCGGGCGGCGCCTACCTGCCTGGCCTCTCCGACTACGTCATCATGGTGCGCAACCAGGCCAAGGTCTTCCTGGCCGGCCCGCCGCTCCTGAAGGCCGCCACGGGCGAGATCGCGACCGACGAGGATCTCGGCGGTGCGGAGATGCACGCCACCGTCTCGGGCGTCGCGGAGTGGATGGCGGAAGACGATGCCGACGGCATCCGCATGGCGCGCGACGTCATCGCCCGGTGGCACTGGAACGACAGGTTGCCGTCCAAGCCCACCAGAACATTCAAGCCACCGCTCTACGATATCGAGGAGCTTTGCGGTGTGGTGCCGCCCTCGCACAAGGACCCGTACGACGTGCGCGAGGTGATCTCGCGGCTGGTCGACGGCTCGGACTTCCTAGAATTCAAAGGGCTCTACGACCAGCAGACGATCTGCGGCTGGGCCGAGATCGAGGGCGAGCCTGTGGGGCTGATCGGCAATAACGGGCCGATCACGGTCAAGGGCTCGGTGAAGGCGGCGCAGTTCATCCAGCTCTGCTGCCAGCAGGGCACACCCATCGTCTATCTGCAGAACACGACCGGCTACATGGTGGGCACCGAAAGCGAGCGCGGCGGCATCGTCAAGCACGGCTCCAAGATGATCCAGGCCGTGGCCAACGCCACCGTGCCGCAGATCACCATCGTCATCGGCGGCTCGTTCGGCGCCGGCAACTACGGCATGTGCGGCCGCGCCTACGACCCGCGCTTCATCTTCGCCTGGCCCAACAGCCGCACCGCCGTGATGGGCGGCGAGCAGGCGGCCGGCGTGATGAAGACCGTGACCGAGCAGAAATTTATCCGCGAGGGCAAGGAGCCGCCGGCGGAACAGATCGACACGATGTTCAAGGGCATCGTCGACCAGTTCGAGCGCGAATCGACGGCGCTCTACGGCACGGCGCATCTGTGGGACGATGGCATCATCGATCCGCGCGACACGCGGCGCATCCTCGCCTTCACCCTCTCCATCGCCCGCGAGTCGGTCGTGCGGCCGCTCAATCCCATCACCTTCGGCGTCGCAAGGATGTAGCGAGATGAAGTTCACGCCCGAGCACCAGGCGCTGCGCCAGACCTGGAAGACGCTGATCGACCGCGAGGTCAATCCCTACGTCGACGAGTGGGAGAAGGAAGGCCAGTTCCCGGCCCACGAGCTGTTCAAGAAGATGGGCAATGCCGGGCTGCTGGGCGTCGACAAGCCGGTGCAGTTCGGTGGCTCGGGCCTCGATTTCTCCTACGCCATGATCTGCTCCGAATCGCTCGGCCTGGTGAACGGCGGCTCGATTCCGATGGCGACGGGCGTCCAGATCTCCATGGCGACGCCGGCCCTCGCCCGCTACGGCAGCGACGAGCTGAGGCAGGAGTTCCTCGCGCCCGCGATCAGCGGCGACTACGTGGCCTGCCTCGGCGTGTCCGAGACCGGCGCCGGCTCCGACGTGGCCTCGATCAAGACTACCGCGCGCCGCGTCGGTGGCGACTGGGTGATCAACGGCGGCAAGATGTGGACGACCAACGGCGCGCAGGCCGACTGGATGTGCCTGCTCGCCAACACCGGCGACGGCCAGGCGCACAAGAACAAGTCGCTGATCATCGTGCCGATGAAGACCAAGGGCATCGAGATCGCCAAGAAGCTGAACAAGCTCGGCATGCGCGCTTCCGACACGGTGCAGACCTTCTTCGACGAGGTGCGCGTGCCGGTGCGCTACACGATCGGCGAGCCGGGCTCGGGCTTCATCTACCAGATGCAGCAGTTCCAGGAGGAGCGGCTGTGGGCCGGCTCGCCGGTGCGCTACACGATCGGCGAGCCGGGCTCGGGCTTCATCTACCAGATGCAGCAGTTCCA
>CANIRG010000187.1 GCA_947469635.1 Rhodospirillales bacterium
ATCGCCATGGTGTTCCTGGGCCTGCTGTTCGGCCTGGTCGGCACCGACGTCAACACCGGCGCCCAGCGCTTCACCTTCGACATCCCCGAGCTCAGCGACGGCATCGACTTCGCGCCGATCGCCATGGGCCTGTTCGGCATCGCCGAGATCGTCGTCAACCTCGAGCGGCGAATGTCGCGGTCGGGGGCGATCAAGGTCGGATCGCTGTGGCCGACGCGCGAGGAATTCCAGCGCGCCTGGCCTGCGGTGCTGCGCGGCACGGCCCTGGGATCGATCCTGGGCGTCCTGCCCGGCGGTGGCCCGACGCTCGGCGCCTTCTCGGCCTACACGCTCGAGAAGAAGATCTCCAAGCATCCCGAGCGCTTCGGCAAGGGAGCCGTCGAGGGCGTGGCCGCGCCGGAAGCCGCCAACAACGCGGCGGCGCAGACCTCGTTCATCCCCATGCTGACGCTGGGCATCCCGTCCAACGCCGTCATGGCACTGATGGTCGGCGCCATGATCATCCAGGGCATCCAGCCCGGCCCCGAGGTCATGACCAAGAAGCCGGACCTGTTCTGGGGCATGATCGCCTCGATGTGGATCGGCAACTTCATGCTGGTCGTCATCAACCTGCCGATGATCGGCATGTGGGTGAAGCTGCTCACCGTCCCCTATCGCTTCCTGGCTCCGGCGATCCTGCTGTTCTGCTGCATCGGCGCCTACAGCCTGCAGAACAGCACGTTCCACGTCCTGCAGGTCGCGATCTTCGGCGTGCTCGGCTACATCTTCGTCCGCCTCGGCTGCGAAGGTGCGCCGTTCCTGCTGGGCCTCGTGCTGGGGCCGCAGATGGAGGAATACTTCCGGCGTGCCATGCTGCTGTCGCGCGGCGATCCCGCGGTGTTCATCGAGCGGCCGATCAGCCTCGGCCTCTTGATCGCCACCGCGATCCTCCTGGTGCTCATGGCCCTGCCCAGCATCAAGAAAGCGCGAGAGCAAGCCTTCCAAGAAGAGGGTTGACGCCCGAAAGGACCCCACCATGTCCGACCTGCCCAAGCGTGTGACCATCGACGAGGAGGGCCCTCGCGAGGGCTTCCAGTCGGAGAAGAAGATGATCCCGGTGGCCGACAAGGTCCGCCTCATCGAGGCGCTTGCGGACACCGGGTTGAAGCGCATCGCCTGCGTCTCCTACGTGAACCCCAAGCGGGTTCCGACCATGGCCGACGCCGCCGAGGTGGCGGAGGCCATCCGGCGCAAGCCCGGCATCCAGTACAGCGCCCTGTGGCTCAACCAGCAGGGGCTGGAGCGCGCCTTGCGGGGCCCGCTGCATGTCGACGGCGGTGTGCGCATCACCGCCTCCGACACCTTCTCGCGCAAGAACATCGGCAAGTCGGTGCCCGACGCGCTCGTGGAGCAGCGCATGTCGCTGCAGACCTTCAAGGACCGCGGCATGCCCGTGGAATGGGGCGTCGTGCTGGGCGCCTTCGGCTGCAACTACGAGGGCGAGCTCTCGACCGACCTCATCCTGCAGCGCTGCCAGCAGGTCCTCGACGAGGCGACGCTGGCGGGGTTCAAGCTCAAGGGCATCAAGCTCACCGACGCGATGGGCTGGGCCACGCCGCAATCCGTCGAGCGCCTGATCGGCGCCATCCGCACCAAGTGGCCCGAGCTCGAGATCGGCCTGCACCTGCACGACACGCGCGGCACCGGCATGGCTGCGGCCTACGCGGGCCTGCGGCTGGGCGTCACCAAGTTCGACGCCTCGGTCGCCGGCCTCGGCGGCTGCCCCTTCGCCGCCACCGACGGCGCCGCGGGCAACATCTGCACCGAGGACTTCGCCTTCATGTGCGAGGAGATGGGTGTGGAGACCGGCCTCGACATCGACCGGCTGATCGAGGTTGCGAGGCTCGCCGAGGAAGTCGTCGGCCGGCCCCTGCCCGGCCATGTGATGCGCGGCGGCACGCTTAAGGCCGCCAAGCAACGCGCCAATCAGAGGAGCGCCGCATGAACGCCGACGTCAATCTCGTGCCCGACTCGACCTATGTCGATGTGGGCGCCGCGCCGTGGACCAAGACGCGCTTTCCCGGCGTCGAGGCCAAGATCCTGATGGAGAACAAGGAGACCGGCCTGTCGACCTGGCTGATGCGCTGGGCCCCGGGCGCGCGCCTGCCCTATCACGAGCATGTCGCCGTCGAGCAGACCTACGTCCTCGAAGGCTCGTTCAGCGACCATGCCGGCACCTGCACCGCCGGCAACTATGTCTGGCGCCGCCCCGGCAGCCGCCACGATGCCTGGACCGACGAAGGCTGCCTGATGCTCGCGGTCTTCCTGAAGCCCAACACCTTCTTCGATTGATAGACACCCCTCCCTCCCCCGTTCGGGGAGGAGATGTTTGAGAGAGACCCATGCCTGGCGTCCTTGACGGAATTCGTGTCCTCGACTTCGGCCGTTACATCGCCGGCCCCTTCTGCGGCACCATGCTGGGCGACCTCGGCGCCGAGGTGATCCGCATCGAGAAGCTCGAAGGCAGCGAGGATCGCTGGGTGACGCCGGTTGCCGACGGCGGCGAGGGCGCCATGTTCCTCCAGATGGGCCGCAACAAGCTCAGCCTGACGCTCAACCCGATGAAGCCGGCCGGCCGCGAGATCGTGAAGAAGCTGGTGCAGAACGCCGACGTGGTGATCGCCAACCTGCCCTACGAAGACCTGCAGAAGATGGGGATCGACTACGACACCATATCCGCCATCAACCCGCGCATCATCCTCGCCACCACCTCGACCTTCGGCTCCGAAGGCCCCTACGCCACGCGCGTCGGCTTCGACACGATCGGCCAGGCCATGTCGGGCGCCATGTACCTGTCGGGCGACGGCACTGTGCCGACCCGTATGAATGCGCCCTTCGTCGATTTCGGCACGGCGCTGCTCAACACCGTGGGCGTGCTGGCCGCCCTGATAGACCGTGCCAAGAGCGGCAAGGGCCAGAAGGTCGAGACGGCGCTGCTGCGCACCGCCATCAACATCACCAACAGCCACCTGATCGAGCAGGCGATGCTGGGCCTCGACCGGGTCGCCACGCTCAACCGCGGCTTCACCGCCGGGCCGTCGGACACGTTCAAATGCAAGGATGGCTGGATCTACGCCATGACCATCGGCCAGCCGCTGTTCGTGCGTTGGTGCAAGCTGATGGGCGACGAGAGCCTGGCCTCCGACCCGCGCTTCAAGGACGACCTGGCGCGCGGCGACAATGGCGAGGCGCTGTCGGCGACCATGCAGAAATGGTGCGACCGGCGCAGCGTCGCCGAGGCGCTGGCCGAGCTCGAGGCCAACCGCATCCCGGCGGGTCCCGTGCTGTCGCCGCAGCAGGCGCTCGACGACAAGCACGTCCAGGAGGCGAAGTTCTTCCACTCGATGGAGTATCCGGGAACCGCCAAGCCGGTGCCCGTGCTGCAGGAGCCGGTGAAGCTCTCGCGCACGCCCCTCACCATCCGCCGCCGCGCGCCGCAGCTCGGTGAGCACACCGATCAGATCCTGCGGGAACTTGGCTACGAACCGGCCGTTATCGAGCAACTGAGGGCCGACCGGATCGTCTGATCCATCGCTGCCGGCCCTCTTTCCCTCGGAAATTGGACTGGTGCGATGCGCAAGCTCCTCGCGACGACCCTGATCCTGGCCAGCCTGTCACCAACCGCAGCGCTGGCAACGGAGGACGCGTATCCGCCCGTCGCCACCTATGCCGTGGCTCGCAACGGCCAGACGATCGGTCGCCATACGCTCTCCTTCCAGCAGCAGGGACCGCTCCGCATCGTCAGCATCGACTCCCAGGCCTCCGTCCGCATGCTCGGAATCACGGCCTATCGCTACACCCACCATGGCCGCGAAGTCTGGAATGGCGAGCAGCTGCAATCGCTGCAGGCCGTGACCGACGACAACGGCCGCCGTTCGACGGTCCGTGCCGAGCATCGCGGCGGCAAGCTCGCCGTGGAACGTGCGGCGCCGGGCGCCGTCACCATGGTCGCGGCCAGCACGCAGGGCGTCGAGCGGCTCGATGCCAACCGGGCCTCCATGCCGGCCGATATCCTGCCCACGAGCCAGTGGAAGCTGCGGCAGGTGACCCAGTCGAAGCTTCTCAACACGCAGGACGGGACGCTCATCCAGGTCCAGGTGAAGACCCTGGGTCGCGAGAATGTCCGCACCGGCGCCAGCACGGTCCCCGCCACGCGCTACGCCTATAGCGGCGGCCTGCGGATGAACCAGTGGTTCGACGATCGCGGCCGCTGGGTGAAGGGCGCTTTCACCGCTTTCGACGGCTCGACGATCGAGTACACTTTGCAGGAATGACTCCTGCCGACCGCTTCGCCCACCTCGCCGATCTTCTACCCGCCGATGCCGACCTGATCCGCCGCGGTCGATGGCTTTCCGTCGAGTGCCGCATCGATGTCGGAGATGAGCCGTTCTTCCTCACGATTCGCGACGGCGTACTTGCCTCGTTGGAGCGCGGTCCGCGGCTGATGCGCTCCACCACCTTCGTCTTCCGTGCCACCGGTGAGGCCTGGACGAACCACTGGAAGGCAGTACCGGCGCCCGGCTGGCACGATCTCTTCGCGCTCACCAAGCGCGGCGTGGCTTCCATGGACGGCGACCTGCGTCCGCTGCTGCAGAACCTGCAATACTTCAAGGACCTGCTGGCCTTGCCGCGGGAGAGGCACTGAGATGGCGCCCCAGCTCGACCCCATGATCGGCCGCTACCTGCGGCTGGAGATCGAGGGCGTTCCGCATCGGCTCTATTTCGAGGAAGCCGGCCAGGGCATCCCCTTGGTCTGCCTGCATACCGCCGGTGCCGACAATCGCCAGTTCCGCCACCTCCTGGCCGATCCCGAGATCACCAGCCGCTTCCGTGTGCTCGCCTTCGACATGCCCTGGCACGGCAAGTCGACGCCGCCCGAGGGTTGGGAGAAGACGGAGTACCGGCTGACGACGGCGTCCTACACCGCTGCCATCCGTGCCTTCTGCACCGCGATGGAGCTCGACCGGCCCGCCGTCATGGGCTGCTCGATCGGAGGGCGCATCGTGCTCAACCTCGCCATCGCCCATGCCGCCGAGTTCCGCGCCCTGATCGCCCTCGAAGCCGCCGACTTCCAGCAGCCGTGGTACGACACCTCGTGGCTGCACCGGCCCGACGTGCACGGCGGCGAGGTCTGCGCCGCGCTGATCTCCGGCCTGATCGCGCCGCATAGCCCGCCCGTCCATCGCCACGAGACGCTGTGGATGTACATGCAGGGCGGCCCCGGCGTGTTCAAAGGCGATCTCTATTTCTATCGCGTCGACGGCGACCTGCGCGAGAAGGTGAAGGGCATCGACACGAAGGCCTGCCCGCTCATCCTGTTGACCGGCGAGTACGACTTCTCCTGCACCGCCGAGGACACGCTGCGCACCGCCTCGCACATCGCGGGCGTCGAGGTGCAGATCATGAAGGAAGTCGGCCATTTCCCGATGAGCGAGAACCCGGCGAAGTTCCGGGAGTACATCCTGCCGGTGCTGGCCAGGATCAGCTGATCTCGACGCGGATCGGTGTCGGCTTGAAGCCGTTGCAGGGATTGTTGACCTGCGGGCAGTTCGAGATGACGGCCAGGGCCTCCATCTCGGCGCGCAGCGCCACCTGGCAGCCTGGCGGCGAGACGCCGAGCGCGATGGCCGCACCGCCGTCGGGATCGACCGGGACGCGCATGAACCAGTTCACGTTCGGCACGATGTCGCGCCGGCCGAGGCCGTGGCTCGCGAGTGCGGTCAGGAAATTCTCCCGGCAGCCGGGACAATTCTCGACGCCGTAGAGCATTCGGTTCGACGGTCCGCTGCAGCAGCCGCCGATCGTGTCGTGCCCGCCGAACTGATCCTCGATGATCGTGAACATCGGGCGCGCGATGTCGGAATAGAGCTTGTGGCCGGTGGTGAGGAAGATGCTGCCCGCGGCCTTCATCGTGTTGGGCGCGTGGTAGCGTTCCTGCGGATCGGCGGCGTTGTAGCAGAGGAAGTCCACCGCCTGCTGGCCTTCGAGGTCGGTGATGCGCAGCACCTGGCCCTGCTTCACGATGCCGGACCAGGGCGCTCCAGCGGGAACGATCGTGTTCACAGGATCTGGAATACCTCGTAGACCGGGCCTGTCGGATCGCGCCGGCCGGTCGCCACGCAGACGATGCGATTGAGGAAGCGGTACTTCTCCGACGCCGTCTCGAAGACCGGCGTCGAGCGGAAATAGTATTGGCTGGGGTCGACCTTCTCGCCCTTGTTGAGCTGCTCGATCACCCAGGCCGGCCCGTGCCGCATGCCGCGATAGCTCATGTAGATCAGATGACCGTCGTCGGTCTTGAGCGTGATCCGCACGTCGAGCATCAGGATGCCGTCGCGCCGCTGCAGCAGCCAGTCGCCTCCCGGTGCGGGCAGCACGGTGCCGCGCAGCTCCTCGCCCTCGAAATGGCCGCCGGCGACCGCCGCGATGCGTCGCCGGCCATAGGGCGTCTCGCCCACGTCGGTCATGTTCGGATCGACCATGAGCGTCAGGGTGAAGAGATGCGTCGAGCGCAGTGTCGGTCCAGCCATGGTCGCCTCAAATCTTGGCGGCGCGGCCCGCCCAATAGGGTTCGCGCAACTCGCGCTTCATGATCTTGCCGATCGTGCTGCGCGGCAAGGACTCCCTGAATTCGACCGATACCAACCGCTGCGTCTTGCTGAGCTGGCCGTTGGCCCATTCCTGGACCTCGGCCTCGTTCACCGTCGCACCGGCACGCCGCACGACGAGCGCCATCGGCGATTCGCCCCACTGGTCGCTCGGGATGCCGATCACCGCCACGTCGATCACGTCGGGATGCTTCAGCAGCAGCACCTCGATGTCGGCGGCATAGACGTTGAAGCCGCCGGAGATGATCATGTCCTTCTTCCGGTCGAGCAGGACCACGAAGCCGTCCTCGTCGATCCGGCCCATGTCGCCCGACTTGAAGAACAGCCGGCCGTCGCGGTCGTACCAGAACAGATCGCGCGTCTTGGCGTCCTGCTTGTAGTAACCCTTCATCATCGAGGGTGCGCGGCCGGCGATCTCGCCGACCTCGCCCGCGGCGATCTCATTGCCCTGCTCGTCGAGGAACTTCAGCTCGACGCCCTCGCCCGGCTTGCCGACGGTGTGGAGCTTGTCGGGATAGAGGTTCGCCTCGAGCATGCAGCTGCCACCGCCCTCGGTGAGGCCATAGATCTCGAGCAGCCGTCCCGGCCAGCGGGCGACGGCATCGGCCTTGATGTGCGCGCGAAGCGGCGCGCTCGTGGAGAGCTTGCACTTGAAGGCCGACAGGTCGTGCTTGTCGAAGTCGGGATGGGCGAGGATGCGCTGATACTGCACCGGCACCAGCATGGCGTGAGTCACGCGCTCGGCCTCGGCCAGCTGCAGGAACTTCGCGACATCGAAGCGGCGCATCAGGACCGTCGTGCCGCCAATGCCCACCGTCGCGATCAACGCCACCAGCGTGGTGTTGGAATAGAGCGGTGTCGACACCAGCGAGACGGTGTCGGGAGAGTAGTCGAGCCCGACCCATTTCACCGGCAGCTGGCTGCGCATTGCGTGGGAGTGGAGGATGCCCTTGGGCAGGCCGGTCGTGCCCGAGCTGTAGATGATGTTGAAATCGTCGAGCGGTTGCAGCGCCACCTCGAACGGCGCCTCGCTTGCGTCGGCAATCCAGCCTTCGAAGCCGGTCCAGCCCTCGCGCGCGAAGTCGAAAGCGACCCGGCCACCATCGATCAGCTTGCCCAGCCGCGCCTCGTAGGGCTCGACGAGCGCGCGATACTGGTCCGACAGGAACAGCATCTTCGCATCGCAGTCGTCGACCATCTTTTCCAGCGCATCGGCTGCCGCCATCGTCGAGAGCGGCACGACGCAAATGCCCGCGCGCAAGGCGCCCATGAAGGTCTCGAGATACTCGATCGAGTTGGACGCCAGGATCGCGATCTTGTCGCCGCGGCCGAGGCCTTTGGCCGCGAAGCTGCGCGCGATCCTGTTCAGGCGCCTGTCGAACTCCGCCCAGCTGCGCACGACGCCATCGCATTTGACAGCGGCCTCGTCGGGCCAAGCCGCTGCGTGACGAGCGATGTAGGCTGGGAGCGCAACGAAATCGGAACTCTCCGCAATGTCGGGCTGCGGAACGATCGGCTGGTCGGGACTCATCTCTTCGGTTCGACCTTCTCCACCGGACCGCCCGCCTTCTTCCACGCGGTCAGGCCGCCTTCGAGATGGGCGACCGGCGAGAGGCCCATGTCCTGCGCGGTCTTGGTCGCCATCGCCGAGCGCCAGGCGCCGGCGCAGAAGAAGACGAACCTGTTGCCGGTCTGGAAATAGTCCTTGGCGTAGGGGCTGGCGGGATCGATCCACATCTCCAGCATGCCGCGCGTCACGTTGATCGCGCCGGGGATCGTGCCGTCACGCCACAGCTCGCGGATGTCGCGGATGTCGATGAAGGTGACGCCGGGCTGACCCACGAGCTTGATCGCCTCGGCCGTCGGAATGGTCTCGATCTGGGCAGAGGCCTCGTCGACCATCTGCTGCACTGTCTTCTTGATGTTGAGCGGCACCGCTTCCTCCTGCCCGATGCCGCATTGTGACTTCACATGCGGCCGATTTCAAATTCCGTGCATGACATGCCGAACAGCGACAGGCCTTCCTCGAGATAGTCGCCGAGCATCGGTTCGCCCAGAAGATAATCGGCGGTGCGATTGTTGTGCTGGCGCGCCGCCTCGGCCCGCACCTCGGTCCAGGCATCGAGCGATTCTTCGTCGCGTCCCAG
This sequence comes from Rhodospirillales bacterium, assembly GCA_947469635.1. GTDB lineage: Bacteria > Pseudomonadota > Alphaproteobacteria > Reyranellales > Reyranellaceae > Reyranella. Next base: position 8,795 of record CANIRG010000187.1, read on the forward strand.
CCGCATCAGCGCCACCAGGTCGATCTCCTCATCCTCGCCGAGATCGTCGATGAAGCTGCGGATTTCCTGCACCGTCGGATTGTCGGCATGATCCTCCAGGATCGACACCATCTTGTCGTCGCTGGCGTTGGAGCCCGAATCGGGATCGGTCTCGACATCCTGCACGTCGAACTCGCGCGCCTTCACGATCAGGAAGCAGACTTTCTCGGAGGAAATCGACAGGGTCGGCGGAGCCATCGTTCCAGTCCTCTCTCAGGACTCGGGAACGCCCTCCAGTTCCGCGAGCCAGACATCGGGGCTGCCGTCGGAAGGCGCGCGCCAGTCGCCGCGGGGCGACAGCGATCCTCCCGACGAAATCTTGGGGCCATTGGGCAACGCCGACCGCTTGAACTGGTTGCTGAAGAAGCGGCGCAGGAACAGCGTCAGCCAGTGACGGATCTCCTTCATCTCATAGGCGCGCCGCGTGCCCGCCGGCAGGTTGGCGGGCCACGCGCCCTTCTCGACGTCATGCCAGGCGTTCCATGCGAGAAAGGCGATCTTCGACGGCCGATAGCCGAGACGCGTGAGATAGAACAGGTTGAAGTCCTGCAGCGCGTAGGGCCCCACGAAGCTCTCCGTCGCCTGCACCTGGCCCTTCTCGCCGGCCGGGATGAGCTCGGGCGAGATCTCGGTGTCGAGGATGTCGATCAACACCGCCGACGTTTCCGCATCGACGTCGTCGGAGGCGGCCACGAAGCGTATCAGGTGCTGGATCAGCGTCTTGGAGACCGAGCCGTTGGGGTTGTAGTGGGACATGTGATCGCCCACGCCGTAGGTGCACCAGCCCAATCCCAGCTCGGACAGATCGCCGGTGCCGACCACCATGCCGCGATGCTGGTTGGCGAGGCGGAACAGGTAGTCGGTGCGCAGGCCCGCCTGCACATTCTCGAAGGTGACGTCGTAGACCTTCTCGCCCTTGCCGAAGGGATGGCCGATGTCGGCCAGCATCTGGTGCGCCGCCGGCTTGATGTCGATCTCGGCTGCCGTCACGCCCAGCGCCTTCATCAGCCGCCAGGCATTGGCGTAGGTCTTGTCGGAGGTGCCGAAGCCCGGCAGCGTGTAGGCAAGCACATTGGCGCGCGGCAGGCCGAGCTGGTCCATCGCTCGGCAGGTGACGATCAGCGCCTGCGTCGAATCGAGCCCGCCCGACACGCCGATGATCGCCCGCTCCGTGCGGCTGGACTGCAGGCGCTGCGCCAGCCCCTGGATCTGGATGTTGTAGGCCTCGTAGCAATTGTCCCGCAGCTTGGCGGCATCCGACGGCACATAGGGGAAGCGTTCGATGGCGCGGTCGAGCGCCACCGTCTCCCCGGGGGCATCGAGCGCAAAGGTCACGCGCCTGAAACCCTCGACTCGCGCGGCTTCCTGCCGAGCGCAATCGGCGAAGCCATTGTTGCGCAGCCGCTCCTGGCGAATGCGGCCGAGGTCGACGTCGGCCCGCACCATCGTCGAACCGCGGGCGAAGCGCGCCGTCTCGACGAGCTGGTCGCCCACCTCGTAGATCGCCGCATGCCCGTCCCACGCAAGGTCGGTGGTCGATTCGCCGGGCCCCGACGCCGAATAGGCATAGGCCGCGATGGCGCGCGCCGACTGGCTGCCACACAGCAGCCGCCGCGCCTCGGCCTTGCCGATGGTGATGTTGCTGGCCGACAGGTTCACCAGCACTTCCGCGCCCGCCATGGCCGCATAGCTCGACGGCGGCACGGGCACCCAGATGTCCTCGCAGATCTCGACATGGAACGTGAAACCGACCGTCCCCGTCGAGCGAAACAGCATGTCGATGCCGAACGGCACCGTCTGTCCGCCAAGCACGATCTCCTTGTCGATCGTGTTGGTGCCGGAGATGAAATGCCGCTTCTCGTAGAATTCGCGATAGTTTGGCAGGTAGGCCTTCGGCACCACGCCCAGGATGCGGCCGCGATGGATGACCACGGCCGTGTTGTAGAGCCGGTTGCTGACCCTGAGCGGCGCGCCGACGATCAGGATCGGGAAGAGCGTCCGCGACGCCTCGACCACGCGCGCGATCGATTCCTCGACCTCGTCGAGCAGCGCGTCCTGCAGCAGCAGGTCCTCGATGGCGTAGGACGAGAGCCCCAGCTCGGGAAAGACCATGACCGCCGTCCGCGCCTTGTCGCCCTCGGACGCGAGCTTCAGCGTCTCGGCAAGGTTATAGGCGGCGTCGGCCACTCTCGTGCGCGGGACACAACAGGCCACGCGCACGAAGTCGTGGGAGTAGAGTGAGAAAAAATCTTGGATCAAGGGATTGAGGTTCGGCGATGGTGGGCGCGACAGGGATTGAACCTGTGACCCCTGTCGTGTCAACCGCTAGCATCTAGAATCCCGTCTCATCCGGCGTGAGACGCCTCCGATGCCGATGGCATAAGGCTCTTACGCGCGTCGTCTCAGGGACTTCGCAGAATTAGCATGGATGACTAAGGCATTGATTTAGCGCGTGAATTTTTCGCCCAATTCTACGCTCCCATACGGCGAACGACTAACTTGCGGCCTTCCTCGATCAATAAAATCGACCCCGCCACGCCAACGACGAGAAGCCAATCGTGAGTGGCAAGGGGCACCATGCCAAAGAGTTCACGTCCGGCAGGAACGTACATCACGAGAGCCTGTAGAGTTGCAGCCCCGACCAACGAAACCCAAAGCATGCGATTTGCGAACAACCGATCGTGGAAAGCGGTGCCATTCTCTGTGCGCACATTCAGCGCATTGAAGAGCTGATAGAATACAAAAGTGGCTCATCAGGAAATCGAGTGGGTAAATCCAATGGGGAATGCGGCTTGAAAGCCGACCGGGATTGAGTTTCCCGGGTTTTACAAGGCTGCCGAATTGGGCATCATTTCGCGATGGCCAATTCATCGAAACGACAGCGGCGCCTTTGG
>CANIRG010000188.1 GCA_947469635.1 Rhodospirillales bacterium
ACCTGATCGTGATCGGCGCCGGCCCGGGCGGCTATGTGGCGGCGATCCGCGCCTCGCAGCTCGGCCTGAAGGTGGCGGTGATCGAGAAGCGCGCCACGCTGGGCGGCACCTGCCTCAACGTCGGCTGCATCCCGTCGAAGGCGCTGCTGCGATCCTCCCACCTGTTCGAGGAGGCCGGCCACGACCTCGCCGCGCACGGCATCTTGGTCGCTGCGCCCAAGCTCGACTTCGCCCGGATGATGAAGCGCAAGGGCGAGGTGGTGGACGCCACCACCAAGGGCGTGGCCTTCCTGTTCAAGAAGAACAAGATCGCCTCCTTCCAGGGCGCCGGCCGCATCGAGGCGGCGGGCTCCGTCGCCGTGGTCGGTGACGATGGCGCGGTGAAGGACACGCTGTCGGCCAAGAGCATCCTGATCGCCACGGGCTCGGAAGTGACGCCGCTGCCCGGTGTGACCATCGACGAGAAGAGGATCGTCTCCTCCACCGGCGCGCTGGAGCTCGCCGAGGTGCCGAAGCGGATGGTGGTCGTGGGCGCCGGCATCATCGGCCTGGAGCTGGGCTCGGTGTGGCGTCGGCTCGGCTCCGAGGTGACGGTGATCGAGTTCCTGGACCGCATCGCGCCCGGCATCGACGACGAGATCACAAAGCATTTCCAGCGCGCGCTCGCCAAGCAGGGTTTGAAGTTCAAGCTCGGCTCCAAGGTCACCAAGGCCGAGCCCTCGGGCGCGGGCGTCACACTCACCGTCGAGCCGGCCAAGGGTGGCGCGGCCGAAACGCTCGACGCCGATGTGGTGCTGGTCGCCATCGGCCGCCGCCCCTTCGTCGCGGGCCTCGGCCTCGACAAGCTGGGCGTGAAGCTGTCGCCGCGCGGCCGCATCGAGGTCGACGCGCATTTCCAGACCTCGGTTGCCGGCCTCTACGCCATTGGCGATGCGATCGACGGGCCCATGCTCGCCCACAAGGCGAGCGAGGACGGCGTCGCCTGCGTCGAGACGCTGGCCGGCCAGAAGGGCCATGTGAACTGGGACCTCGTGCCCTCGATCGTCTACACCCAGCCCGAGGTCGCCTGGGTCGGCAAGACCGAGGAACAGCTCAAGGCCGCGGGCGTTACCTACAAGATCGGCAAATACCCCTTCACCGCCGATCCGCGCAGCCGCGCCAACGGCGCCACCGAAGGCTTCGTGAAGGTGCTGGCCGACAAGGCCACCGACCAGGTGCTGGGCGTCCATATCATCGGCGCCGAGGCCGGCACCATGATCGCCGAGGCGGCGATGGCCATGGAGTTCAAGGCCTCGGCCGAGGACATCGGCCGCGTCTGCCACGCCCATCCGACGGTGAACGAGGCGATGAAAGAGGCAGCCCTTGCAGCCTGGGACAAGCCGATCCACTTGTAGTGCAACCACCCGGTGACAACATTGTTGTCATCCCGAGTGTAACGAGGGATCCCTGGGTCGCTGGGCCTCGGGATGACACGATTCCGGGTGGTCAATGCGCAAGCCGCTGATGATTTTGGCGATCGTTTCCTGCCTGATAATGTCGGTGGTCGGCGGCCTGTTGCCGGTCCTGCAGGGCTGGATTTTCTTCGTCCTCGCCCTCTACCTGCTGGCGACCGAGTTCGAGAGCGGCCGGGCCTGGGTGAAAGGCGCCCGCCGCCGCTGGCCCTCCCTGTCGCGCGGGATCGTGAGGGCCCGGGATCATCGCTGGGCGCCAAAGCGCCTTCAGGAATTCGACGACCTGACCGATCCGGCGAAATAACGGGCTTTTCCCCTTCCGGCCATTTGGCGCTATCATCGCCCAAACGGAGGACACCATGGACAAGCCGGTCACACCGCGCGGCATCAACCACCTCGTGCTCAATGTCCGCGACATCGAGGAGTCGCACACTTTCTGGACGGAGATCGTGGGCTTCCGCCAGGTCGGGCAGCTGACGCCGACCGAGACGCGGCCCAACCCGCCCAAGATGCGCTTCTACAGCGGCGTGCGCGAGGACGGCACCAGCCATCATCACGACGTCGCCCTGGTCGAGAACACCAACCTGCCCGCGCCGCCCAAGGAATGGGCGATGTTCGGCATGCCGGTGGCCGTCAACCATATCGCCATCACCATGCCGAGCCGCGAGGCCTGGCTGGAGCATCTTGCCTACCTGCAGAAGAAGGGCGTGACGTTCGACCGCCGCGTCGAGCACGGCATGACGCACAGCCTCTATATCCACGACCCCAACGGCTACGGCGTGGAGTTCGTCTACGACCTGCCCAAGGAAGTGTGGCAGGGTGACATCAATGCCGCGCTGAACTTCGTGAAGATCCTGCCGACCGAGGGCGCCGAGGCGCTCGAGGACCGCACGCACGGCGTCCCGGTCTTCAAGCAGCCCGCGACGGCAAAGTAGTCCTCTCCATTCCTTCCCCCAGATGATTCTCCGGGGGAAGGCCCTCGTGGGCACGATGGCGCTCGGCCAGATCGGCGGGTTGCTGCCGCATGTGGCGGTGCCCGCGGTGATGCCGCAGTTCCTCATTCCCGCCTGGCACCTCAGCAATGGCGAGGCCGGCTTGATGTCGAGCGCCTATGCGCTCGGCTACATGCTGATGGTGCCGTTCCTGACGACGCTGACAGACCGCATCGATGCCCGCATCGTGCTGTTCTGGAGCTCGCTGGTGAGCGCGCTGGCCGTCATCGGCTTCGGCCTGCTGGCCGACGGCATGATCTCGGCCATGTTGTTCTGGGGCGTGGCCGGCATGGGCTTCGCCGGCGGCTACATGCCCGGCCTGAAGGCGTTGACCGATCGCCTCGCGCCTGGCGAAAGCTCGCGCAGCATCGTCTTCTACACCGCGAGCTTCTCCTTCGGCGTCGGCCTCTCGTTCCTCGCCTGCCAGGTCATCGCCGAGCTGTGGGGCTGGCGTCCGGCCTTCGTGGCGACGGGGGCCGCGCCGCTGGTCATGACCCTGATCGCCTTCCTGCTCGATCCCGTGCGGCCGCCGCCGCGCGCCGGCAAGCTGCTGGAGATCGGCCCGGCGCTGCGCAATCGCACGGCGCTCGCCTATTCCCTGGCCTACGGCGCGCACTGCTTCGAGCTCTATGGCCTGCGCACCTGGATGGTGGCCTTCTGGGGCTTCGTCGCGGCGCGCGGCGAGGCGCCGATGAGCGCCATCGCCGTCAGCACCCTCGTCACCCTCATTGCCATGCCGGCCTCGATGCTGGGCAACGAGCTCGCGCTCAAGATCGGCCGCCACCGCGCCATCACCGTGGTGATGCTGGCCTCCGCTGCGGTCGCCTTCGCCATCGGCATCACCGCCGGCCTCTCGCCCTGGCTGTCGCTGCTGCTGATGTTCGTCTACGCCTTCACCGTGCCCGGTGACTCCGGCGCGCTCACCGCCGGCATGGCCGCCGCCGCCGACCCGCGCTTCCGCGGCGCCAGCATGGCCGTGCATTCCACCATCGGCTTCGCGCTCACCGCCGCCGGCGGCTGGGCGTTCGGTGTCGCGCTCGACGCCATGGGCGGCACCTCGGTGCCGGCGGCCTGGGCGCTCGCCTTCGGCCTCATGGCGATCGCGGCGACCATGGGGCCGGCTGTGCTGTGGTGGTCGCGGCGGGAGAGAATGTCAGGCTGAATCAATCGCGGAAGCCAGGATAGGCGAAGGCGCCCGCGATGAGTGCGCAGTCGGCTTCGGTGACGCGGCATTCGCGGGCCACCTCGTACCATTGGGCACGCACCTGCTTCTCCATGTCGTCAACGATCCGAGTTGCCTCGTCCGGCGCCAGCAGGAAGCGGGTGGCCTGGCTCATCAGGTTGCGGGCATTGGCCCAGCGGCCGAGGTCGCCACAGACCATGGCAAGGTCGCGCCGTTCGAGGCTGACGAGGGGCGACGGCGTGAGGTCGTAGGCAGGTGCGAGCTGCCACTCCTGCTTCGGCGCGATGACCGCGTGGTTTCGGGGGTGATCGTCGGTGTTGGAGATCAGCCCGTTGAAGCACATGCGCCGGAACAGCTCGGCCGAATCGCGCTTGGGAGCAGCTGCGACGCGCCGCAGCTCCTCGACCAGGCCGACGTAGGACCATCGTTCGCGCTGACTCTCGTCGGCCCGCAGGAGCGTAAGCGCGCTTACCATGCGCGCCCGTGTGTATCCGTCTTGAGTCCTTGCGCGGTCGAAGCGCTTCACGAGAAGCGCATCGCGACCCCCAATGTCCGTCAATCGGCTCTCCGCCGTCGCGAGACCGCAGCGTCGCCCCAGCGTGAGCATCGCATGCTCGACCCGGGCCACGTTCCAGCGGTCGTCCAGGCGATTGAACTTGGCGAGCCAGAGACCATCTGGGTCCTCCACGACGGCCTTGGGACGCGCCCCTCCCATCGATGTGCCGAGCAGAAGCAGATCTTCCGCCTGAATGGCGTCGGCGTCTTTCGGTGCGTTGCCGGCAATGACCGCATCGGCGAGCCTCTGCAGCTTGGTGAGGTCGAGGGTTTGGTTGAAAGATCGGGTCGGCGCTGGCGGCGTCGGGCCAGTGCCGAAACCGAGGGCGCCGGCCCGGTCGTGGGATGAATGGAGGAGGTAGTCGAGTTCCCCAAGCTCCGCGACACCGGCGCGCTTTTCGATGATGCGGCGTCCCCAGTAGTCGGGGCCGGCATCGCGGAGCGCGCCGAAGATTCCTTTCATGAGGACGGTTTCGTAGGTCCGCATGGAAAGCTTGAGCTCGACCGGATCGACTTCGACGGCATTCGGTCGGTCGAGGTAGCTGCGACCGTAGACAAAACGGCCCGTGGTCACGCCTTGGCGGCCGGTCTCCAGGGCGAAGCGACCCGCCGTCACCGCTGCCGTTTCTTCCGGCAGCGTGATGTAGACGTAGCACTCCGTCGCGCCGAGCGGCTCAGAAGTCATTGCTCAGCCCCTTGCGGGGATGGGCCCTGACGCGCTCGCGCCGGTTCGCCAGCAGGAGTCCCTCCTCGTCCGACAGTGGATCGGCAACGCCGGTAAGCTGGTCCGTGAGGCCGAGTGCCCAGAGCATCGCCACGTAGACTGCGATGCCCGTCGACGGCTTGCCTCTTTCCGCCGCGCCGACGACGTGTCGTCCGACACCGACCTTTGCCGCGATATCCTCCAGCGAGAGATTGCGGCGCAAGCGAGCGGTGCGAAGATTTTGCCCCAAGGTTTTCAGGGCTTGTTCGACCTCGAAAGGCGGCGACGTGAGCAAGGCATTGCGAGACGACATGGTGTATTAATATACCTTAAGGGATCAATATGGTATCTTGAAGTTCCATATCGACCTCTGGCAAGATAGAGCATGATCGCCCGCTGGCTTCTCCTTTCCCTGTTCCTCTCCACTCCGGCACTGGCCCAGCAGAACGTGCGCGTGAAAGTCGACGGCGGGCCGGATCACAGGATCGACCTGCCGGCCCAGCTCTTCCGTCCGGCCGTCACGCCGGCGCCGGCCGTCGCGCTCTTCCACGGCTGCGGCGGAGTCGGGGTCAACAACACGCGCATGGCGCAGCTCCTGCAGAGCTGGGGCTATGTCGCGCTGGTGGTCGACAGCTTCACCTCACGCGGCCTGAAGGATGTCTGCGGTCGCAACTGGCCTACGCAAGCCGATGCCGAGAAGCGTGCGATCGATGTCGACGCGACAGGCCTGTGGCTCAACAGCCAGACCTATGTGGCGCCGGGCTCGCGCAACGCCTTCATGGGCTATTCCTACGGCGGCGGCGTCGGCCTGCTGCGCGCGCTCTCGCCGCGCATCGACACCCGTATCCAGAGCGGCTGGCGCGCGGCAATCCTGCTCTATCCCGATTGCGGACTGGGCGAGGCGATGGGTCCGAAGCTGCGGCCGCGTCTGCCCACGATGGTCGCCATGGGGGCGCTCGACGACTGGACGCCGGTCCGCCAGTGCCAGGCGCTACTCGACCGCATCGCCGCCGATCGCGAGCTCGTCGAGACGCATATCTATCCCGATGCCCATCACAGCTTCGATGCGCTCGGCCTGCCGGTGCGCTACCTCGACGGTGTCGGCAATCGCAGCAAGCCTGGCGGTTGCTGCGGTGCGCACTATGGCGCCAACGAAACCGCATGGAAGGCTTTCACGGTCGACGTGAAGGAATTCCTCGCGAAGAATCTGACGGTGAGGAAGCAATGACCGAGCACATCATCTTCGTTCCCGGCGTCGGCGCACGCGAATGGGCGTGGCAGCATCAGATGACCCATCTCGCCGACATCGCGACCAGCGAGGTCATGGTGCTCGACCAGCAGGTGACGCGGTCGGCCATGGCCGACTACGTGCTGGCTCACGCGCCGGAGAGATTCTCGATCGCCGGCCATTCCCTGGGCGGCTGGGTCGCCCAGGAGGTCGCGGTGCGGGCGCCGGAGCGGGTGTCGAAGCTGTTCCTGTGCAGCACCTGGGCGCGGGTGAACGAGGGCACGATCGATTACATTAAGGCCTACAGCAAGCGCATGGCCGAGAACTACGAGGGGGCGCTGAACGATCACTTCACCCAGTTCCTCTACAAGGACCGCTACGACGATCCCGCCTTCTGCGCCTGGCTGAAGAAGTCCCAGCGCGAGACGCCGGGGGTGGCCTATATCCGCCAGCTCCAGTCGCTGATCAGCGACTATTCGACCGTGGATCTGCTGCCCGGCATCAAGGCCGACACGCTGGTGATCCATGGCCGCCAGGACCGCGTCATCGCCGAGGAGGAGGCCCGGTTCCTCACGGACCATACGCCGGGCGCCAGCCTCGCCCTGATCGAGGAGGCGGGCCACTGTGCGCCCTTCGAGCAGCCGCAGGCCTTCACCGCGCTCATGCGCCTGTGGCTCACGCGCACAATTTGAGCGTTTTGCGACGGGCAGAGTCGTGAGATTCTGAGATTCGCGGCCAAAAGCCTTATGCCATCGGCATCGAAGTGTCTCACGGGGGGTGAGACACCGTGAGACAGTGGTGAGACACTATCGCGCCTTCGCGCGAGGGTGGGCGGAGCGGTAGACCTCGCTCAGGCGGGCGGCATCGACGTCGGTATATCGCTGGGTGGTGGAGAGCGAAGCGTGGCCTAAAAGCTCCTGGATGGTGCGCAGGTCGCCGCCGGCGCCCAGCAGATGGGTGGCGAAGGAATGACGCAGCGCATGCGGTGTCACGCTGTCGGGCAGGCCCAGTGCCCGGCGCATGTCGCGCACCCGCTTCTGCACGATGGCGGGATCGAGCGGTCCGCCGCGGGCACCGAGGAAGAAGGCGTGGCCGGGGGCCAGCGCGCTCATGAAGGGGCAGGCGTCGCGATAGGCGGCGAGGGCCTCCAGGATCTGCGGCAGGAGGGGGACCAGCCGCTCCTTGTTGCCCTTGCCGGTGATGTCGAGCGTGTCGCGGCCGCTCGTCAGCAGCCCCTCGACCGTGCCCTTGGTGAGGCCCAGCGCCTCGCCGATGCGCAGGCCCGCGCCATAGAGCAGGATCAGCACCGCCGAATCGCGCCGGTCGATCCAGGGCGCGCGCTCGATGTCGGGCTCGCTGTCGAGCAGGTCTTCCATGTCGCGTTCGCTTAGCGCCTTGGGCACGGAGCGCGGCAGCTTGGGGGTCTGGATGGCGCCGATGCTGGCGTTGTGCGCCAGCCCGCGCTTGTCGAGGAAGGCGAAGAAGGAGCGCACCGAGGAGAAGGCCCGTGCCGTCGAGCTGCGGGCAAGCCCGAGGCGGCCACGCTCGGCCAGCCAGGCGCGGAACTCGGTCGGCCTGAGCTTTGCCAGCGACTCCAGCGTCGGCGGCTCGCCCAGATAGGTCGTCATGAACTCGAGGAAGGTGGCGATGTCGTGCTCATAGGCCACCAGCGTGTGGCCGGCCAGCCGCCGTTCACTTTTGAGCCAGTCGCGCCACGCCTCGCGGGCGCCGGCGAGGATCGATGCCACCCGGCGCCTTGCCTATTCGGGCAGGTCGAGCCAGGCGCGGATGGTATTCTCCAGCACCTTGGCGAGGAAGAACAGCAGCTCGGTCGCCATGTCCGGGCCGAAGGCCTGCGGATCGCGCGAGCCGAAGCACATTACCCCGTCGGGCGCGCCCGAGGAGACGGTGAGGCGCATCAGCACGTCGGAGCGCACGAAGCGGCCGATCTCGCCGAAGAAGGCGTCCTCGCCCACGACGTCGCTGCGCAGGCGGGCCTGCCGGTCGGGCCCGATCGCTGAATCGATGGTGCCGGGCTCGAGTACATAGACGCCGCGCATCGGCACGCGCTTGGGCGCGTCGGCATTGGCCTCGATGGCGAGCGTGATGAAGTCGACGTCGAGCAACTCCGGGAGCTCGTGAGTCACGACATGGATCATCTTCTCGAAGGTCGTGGCCTGGATGATGCTGATGACCGCCGCCTGGATGCGGTTCTGCACGATCTGGTTCTGCCGCGAGTTGGCGATGATCTCGGTGCGCTCGTTCTTCAGCCGGTCGATCTCCGAGCGCAGGCGCTTCAGGATCGCCTGCTGCATGTCGATGACGCCGGGGCCCGCATCCTTGGGCACGGCGCTGGGGCCGAGTGCCACCTCGGGATGCTCGGCGACGAAGGTCGGGTGGGCCTTGAGATAGGCCACCACGTCTTCCGCGGTGATCAGCTTCACCTGTCGCCCCGTTCCATCGGGCGCCAGGATCGTTCCTTCGTTCGCCATGCCTCGGACTTTCTAAAGGATCGACTGGCCGGTCTTGGCCCAGTCGTCGAGGAAGGCTTTCAGCCCCATGTCGGTCAGCACATGCTTGAACAGCGCCCGCAGCACGTTGGGCGGCAGGGTGGCGACATGGGCGCCGAGCTTGGCTGCGCGCACGACGTGCTGGGTGTGGCGGATCGAGGCCACCAGCACCTCGGTCTTGAAGTGCGGATACTGGCGGTAAATGGTCATGATCTCTTCGATCAACGCCATGCCGTCGTGGCCGTTGTCGTCGATGCGGCCGACGAAGGGCGAGATGAAGGTGGCGCCTGCCTTGGCCGCCAGCAGCGCCTGCGCCGAGGAGAAGCACAGGGTGACGTTCACCATCGTGCCTTCGGAGGTGAGCGCCTTGCAGGTCTTGAGCCCGTCGGGCGTGAGCGGCACCTTCACGGCGATGTTCTTGGCGAGCTTGGCGAGCTTGCGGCCCTCCTCGAGCATCGTCTTGTGGTCAGTGGCGACCGTCTCGGCGCTGACCGGGCCCGGCACGAGGGCGCAGATCTCCTGGATCACCTCGAGCATCGGCCGGCCGGACTTCAGGATCAGCGACGGGTTGGTCGTCACGCCATCAAGCAGGCCGGAGGCGGCGAGGTCCTTGATTTCGGCGACTTCGGCGGTATCGACGAAGAACTTCATATAAACTACCCCAATGGCCAGTGGTCCGGACCCACAACCCACCACAATTTCTAGCAGACCGGGCCCCGCCCGTGGGGCCTGAATCGGTGGAAAACGTCGAGCTACTCATCGAACCGCCCGCGAGCCGGCGGACGGTGCGCGTCCTGCTGCCTCTGCCGCTGGCGGACGCCTATGACTATAGCGTACCCGAGGGCATGGAGGTTACAGCCGGCCATTTCGTCGTCGTGCCGCTGGGCCGGCGCGAGACGCTGGGCGTGGTCTGGGGCGAGGGTTCGGGGGAGGTGGCGGAGGCCAAGCTGCGCGATATCGTGGGCATCCTGCCCGCCTTGCCGATGGCCGAGCCGCTTCGCCGTTTCGTCGATTGGGTCTCGGCCTACACTCTTGCCCCTCCGGGCGCTGTGCTGCGCATGGCCATGAGCGCGCCCTCGGCCCTCGAAGCCCCCAAGACCGAGCTCGTCTATCGCCCGGTCGCGGCGGCCAGCGACGACACGCTGAAGATGACGGCCGCCCGGCGTCGCGTGCTGGAGCAGCTCAAGGAAGGCCCCGCCCTGTCGGCGGCCGAGCTCGCCCATCTCGCCGGCGTCGGCACCTCGGTGATCAAGACCATGACCTCGGCCGGTCTGCTGGAGGCCGTGGAGCGGGTCGTGCGCCGTCGCTTCCCGCAGCCCGACGGCACGCGCGAAGGGCACACGCTGTCGCCGGATCAGAAAGTCGCGGCCGACTCGCTGGTGGAAAAGGTCAAGGCCCACGCCTTTTCCGCCACCCTGCTCGACGGCGTGCCGGGCTCGGGCAAGACCGAGGTCTATTTCGAAGCCATCGCAGCTGCCCTCGCGATCGGCCGGCAGGCGCTGGTGCTGCTGCCCGAGATCGCGCTGACGGCGCAGTGGCTGCGGCGCTTCGAGGATCGCTTTGGCGCGGCGCCCGCCGCCTGGCACTCCGGCCTCACCAGCCTGGAGCGGCGCGAGACCTGGCGTGGCATCGCCGAGGGCCGCGTCGGCGTCGTGGTCGGCGCGCGTTCGGCGCTGTTCCTGCCCTTTGCGGACCTTGGCCTGATCGTGGTCGACGAGGAGCATGACGGCTCGTTCAAGCAGGACGACGGCGTGAGCTACAATGCGCGCGACATGGCCGTGGTGCGGGCCCGGCTGATGGCGGCGCCGATCGTGCTCGCCTCGGCCACGCCCTCGCTGGAGACCGTCGCCAACGTCGCGGCGGGTCGATATGGCTCGCAGCATCTGCCGGCCCGGCCGGGCGAGCGGCGGCTCGCCACCATGGCGGCCATCGATCTCCGCCGCGAGCCACCGGATCGTGGCCGCTGGCTGGCGCCGCGCGTGGTCAAGGCGATGGGCGAGGTGCTGGCGGCCGGCGAGCAGACGCTGCTGTTCCTGAACCGCCGAGGCTACGCCCCTTTCACCCTTTGCCGCGGCTGCGGTCGTGGGCTGGAATGCCCGCAATGCTCGGCGTGGCTGGTGGAGCACCGCTTCCGCCGCACGCTGGTCTGCCATCACTGCGGCTATTCCGAGCCGCCGGCGCGGTCGTGCAAGCATTGCGGCGCCGTCGACCAGTTCGTAGCCTGCGGCCCTGGCGTCGAGCGGCTGGCCGAGGAGGCACTGGAGCTGTTTCCCGAGGCGCGCACCGAGCTTTTCACCTCCGATTCGTTGATGAACCGCAACGCCGCCTCCGAAGCGATCGATCGCATGGAGAAGGGCGAAATCGACATTCTCATCGGGACGCAAATGGCGGCGAAGGGCCATCACTTCCCCAAGCTCACGTTGGTCGTCGTGGTCGATGCCGACCTTGGGCTGAACGGCGGCGACCTGCGGGCGGCCGAACGCACCTTCCAGCTCCTCTATCAGGTGGCGGGCCGCGCCGGTCGCGAGGACCGGCCGGGGCGGGCGCTGATACAGACCCATATGCCCGAGCATCCGGTGATGCAGGCGCTCGTATCGGCCGACCGCGACCGTTTCGTGTCGGCCGAGCTCGCCGATCGGGCCGTGGCCAAGATGCCGCCCTATGGGCGTCTGGCATCGCTCATCATTTCCGGCCCCGATGCCGCCGCCGTCGACAATGTCTGCGCGGCCATCGCCCGCCACGCGCCCCATCAAACCGGGCTTTCCGTGCTCGGGCCGTCGCCCGCGCCGCTGGCGCTGCTGCGCGGCCGCCATCGGAGGCGTTTCCTGCTGAAAGCGCCGCGCGATGTCGCTGTGCAGCCCCTGCTGCGGAGCTGGCTCGCCCAGATCGGCCTGCCCGGATCGGTCCGCCTGCAGATCGATGTCGATCCCTATTCCTTCATGTAGGGCCGCGCCGAAAAACCGCGGTAATACAGACCTTTGGCAATCTTGCGCGGGCCAAAACCGCATGGTAGCAACGCGCGCTTTTTCCGGGGGTGGGGCATTTGCATCCCTCGGTAAAAGTTACGGGGATTCAACGGCTTGCCGGCCTGCC
>CANIRG010000189.1 GCA_947469635.1 Rhodospirillales bacterium
ACCGACATCCGCACCATCGACCAAGACACGCTCAATGCCTGCATCGCCGCCTACAACAACACTCCCCGAAAATGTCTTGGGTACAAGACCCCCGCTGAGGTACTTCTTCCTAAACTGTTGCACTTCAAACGTGAATCCACACCCTCGCCGCGCTCGGGATGACAAATTTGCCGGAATTTGCTCGGTGCGCCAACCAAACGACCGCTGTCATCCCGAGCGCAGCGAGGGACCTTTATGCTTGTGCCCATGACTCAATCCAATAGGCACGGTCCTTGCTTCCCCGTCGGTTCGAAGGGGAGTTTGTCATGATCAAGAGCAAAGCCATCGTCCTCAACCGCCGTGCCGTCCTGGCTGCCGCCGCTGGCGCTGCGACCGTAGCCCTCGCCGCGCCGCGCATCGTGCGTGCGCAGAGCAAGGAGCTGGTGGTCGGTGGCGCCGCCAGCCACAAGAATTTCGTCGAGACCGTGATCGCTCCGGTCGTCGAGAAGAAATATTCCTGCAAGATCGTCTTCGAGGGCACCCGCTCGCTGGTGAACCTGGAGAAGATGCAGAAGAACAAGGACAAGCAGTATCTCTCGATCGTCATGATGGACGATCCGGTCATGATCCCGGCCGTGACCGAGGGCCTGCTGGAGAAGCTGACGCCCGCCAAGGTGCCGAACCTCGCCACGCTGAAGCCCGGCACCGTCCATATGGACGGCATGTGGTGCAACTACCTGCAGCCCTGGCTCGGCATCGCCTACAATCCCAAGGTCATGAAGACGGCGCCCACCTCGTGGGCCGAGATCTACGATCCCAAGCACAAGGGCCGCATCATCCTGCCGTCGCTGCAGAACACCGAGGGACTGGCCAACCTGTTTATCGCGTCGTTCCTCGCCACCGGCAAGCCGATGGCCGAGGCGGCGAAGGACATCGATGCCGGCTTCAAGAAGCTGGTGACGCTGAAGCCCAACCTGCTGACCGCCTATACGCAGATGCCACAGGCCTACAATCTGCTCGAGCAGGGCGAGGGCTTCATGATCTCGAGCGCCATCTCGCAGGTCGCCTTGGAGCGCAAGGGCACCGGCGCACCGGTCGATATTGCGGCCCCCAAGGAAGGCATCTTCTCCATGCCGTCCGGCGTCGCGCTGGTGAAGGGCGCGCCGCAGCCCGAGCTCGCTGCCGCCTTCATCAACGAGATGATCGGCACCGAGGTGCAGACCAAGCTCTCGGCCGCGACCTTCTCGCTGCCGACCAACAAGGACGCGCCTGTGCCCGCCGGCATGCCGACCGGCGTCACCATCCATCCCACCGACTGGCAGGCCGTGGCCGCCGGCCGCGCCGACTGGGTCAAGCGCTGGGACCGCGACATGGCGATGTGAGACAGCCGTGGCGTGACGAGATGAGCAAAGACTCCTTCCTCGACATCCAGGGCGCCGAGAAGGCGTTTGGAGCGACCACCGTGCTCGGCGGCGTCGACCTCAAGGTCGCCGCCGGCGAGTTCGTGTCGCTGCTGGGCCCGTCGGGCTGCGGCAAGACCACCTTGCTGCGCATCGTGGCCGGCCTGCTGGCGGCCGACCGCGGGACCGTCAAGCTCGACGGCCAGGAGATCAGCGCGCTGCCGCCGCACAAGCGCGACGTCGGCGTGGTGTTCCAGAACTATGCGCTTTTCCCGCACCTCACCGTGGCCGAGAACGTCGCCTTCGGGCTCAAGGCCCGTCGTCGGCCAACGTCTGAGATCGCGCCGACGGTGAAGCGCTTCCTCGAACTGGTGCATCTGTCGGACTTCGCCAATCGCTCGGTGCGCGCCCTGTCGGGTGGCCAGCAGCAGCGCGTGGCCGTGGCACGGGCGCTCGCCGTCGGACCGAAGCTGCTGCTGCTCGACGAGCCCTTCTCAGCGCTCGACCGCAAGCTGCGCGAGACCATGCAGATCGAGTTGCGCCACCTCCTGCGCGAGCTCGGGACCACCGCGGTGTTCGTGACGCACGACCAGGACGAGGCGCTCACCATGTCCGACCGCATCGCGGTGATGTACCGCGGCGCCATCGAGCATCTGGCCGCGCCGGAGGAAATCTATCGCCGGCCGGCAACGGCCTTCGCCCTGGAATTCGTGGGCCTGTCGAGCCGGCTACGAGGCAAGGTCGCCGCTTCCAGCGACGGCATCGTCGCCGTCGACACGCCGATCGGCCGCCTCCGGGGCGCGGGCAGCTTCGTCACCGGCGCGGACGTGCTGGTGGCCATGCGGCCCGAGCGCATCAAGGTCGACGGCAGCGGCGAGAACATCGCCACGGGAACGCTGCGCGACGTGGTGTTTCAGGGCTCCAAGATCCATCTGCATTTCGAGGCGAAGGAAGGCGACCAGCTCCTCGTGGAGACCGCCGACTTCTCGCACGGCGTGCCGACGCCCGGCTCGAAGGTCCCGCTCGGCTGGACGGTGGCCGAAACGCTCATCTATCCGGCACCATGACAAAGTCCGGCGCCCCCTCGCCGTGGCGCGATCCGGTGGTGCTGCTGGCCGTGCCGGCGGTGCTCTATATCTCGATCGTCTACGGCTTCCCGCTGCTCTGGCTGTTGCTCAAGAGCTTCAGCGGCCCCACAGGGCCGACGGTGCAGCCCTACATCGCCTTCATGAGCGATCCTTTCAACTGGCGGGTCATCGGCAACACGCTGCGCATCGGCCTGTGGGTGACGGTGGTCTGCTTCATCATCGGCTATCCCGCAGCCTTCGCCCTCGCGCGTGCCGGCGCCGTCATGCAGATCATCATGCTGGTGTCGATCATCCTGCCGCTGTCCATCGGTGCGGTGGTCAAGGCGTTCGCCTGGCAGATCGTGCTGCGGCGCGACGGCGTGGTGAGCCAGCTGCTGGTCGGGGTCGGCATCTGGGACGAGCCGCAGCGGCTCTTGTTCACCGAGGCCGGCCTGGTGCTGGGCGCCGCCAACATCTTCCTGCCCTTCATGATCCTGCCGATCTATTCCGTCGTGAAGCTGATCGATCCCAGGCTGAGCGAAGCCGGCGCGACGCTGGGCGCCACGCCGCTCTACCGCTTCACGCGGGTGACGCTGCCGCTCACCCTGCCCGGCGTCGTATCGGGCATCGCCTTCGTCTTCTCGATGAGCGTGTCGATGTTCGTCATCCCCTCGCTGCTGATCGGCGACCGCTTCCAGACCCTCTCGACCCTCACTGGCCGCTCCTTCCTGCTGATGCGCAACGAGCAGCTGGGCTCCACCACCGCCGTCATCCTGCTCGTGCTGGCGGTCAGCATCGTCGTCTTCTCGACCTGGCTGGCGCGACGCCTGGGAGGCAGCACATGACGCTCGAAGAGCGGGTCGTGCGCTGGATCATGTGGTTCGCCGCGGGCTTCACCGTGGTGTTCCTGATGACGCCGCTGCTGGTCACGGTGGCGGTGTCGTTCGGCTCCTCCACGGTCTTCACCCTGCCGCCGCCGGAATGGTCGACTCGCTGGTACGAGCGGCTGGCCAACACCCGCGGCCTCTGGCCGGCACTGCTGACGTCGCTGCAGGTCGCGGCCGTCTCGACCGCGGCCGCCATGGTGCTGGGCACGCTCTGCGCCATCGCCCTGGTGCGCGGCCGCTTCCCCGGCCGCGAGGCGATCTCGACCTTCCTCGTCTCGCCCCTGATGCTGCCCGGCCTGGTGATCGGTATCGCCATGCTGCAGGGCTACAAGGCGCTCGGCCTGCGCGATGTCTATGTGAGCCTGCTGGTGGCGCACGTGGTGATCACGCTGCCCTACGTCGTGCGCACGGTGGTCGCCGCGCTCTCGCTGTTCGACTTCTCGCTGATCGACGCCGCCCGCACCCTGGGTTGCAACTACCCGATGGCGCTGATGCGCGTCCTGGTGCCGTCGCTGGCACCGGCGTTCCTGACCTCGGGCATGTTCGCCTTCCTGGCGTCGATGGACAATTACCCGATCTCGATCTTCTTCACCGACGCTTGGACCAAGACCCTGCCCATCCAGATGCTGCAATATGTCGAGGAGCGGCCCGACCCCACTATTGCCGCCATCTCGGCCGGCCTGGTGCTGCTCGCCATCCTCGCCCTGGTCATCGGCGATCGTCTCGTCGGCCTGCGCAAGCTCGCGGACTTCTGACGATGCAGGAACCGACACCTTGTGACCTGCTGGTCACCGGCGATCTCATCCTGACGCTGGATCCGAACAGCCGGACTCTGACCAGCGGCGCCATCGCCGTCTCGGGCCGCACCATCGTCGATATCGGACCAGCGGAAACGCTGCGTGCCCGCTGGACGCCATCCAAGACGATCGACGGCAAGGGCCGCATCGTGATGCCGGGCCTGGTGAACGTGCACAATCACACGCCGCTCATGATCACACGCGGCATGATCGAGGATATCGGCTTCGCGCCGATGTACACGCCGGGCATCCCGCAGGGCCATTGGCTGACCGAGGACGACGCCTATGCCCTCTCCAGCCTCGGCATGTACGAGCTTCTGCGCGCCGGCTGCACGACGGTGGTCGACTTCTATCGCTATCCGTCGGCCTGCGCCCGCGCCGCCTCCGAGCTCGGCCTGCGCGCCGTGATCGCCGGCCGCGTGCACGATGCCGAGCCGGGTGCACTGGCGACCGGCAAGTACGACTATTCACGCGCCATCGGCGAGGCGAGCCTCAAGGAGAACGCCGAGCTGATCGAGCGCTGGAACGGCCACGACGAGGGCCGCATCCGCTGCGATTGGGCACCGCACGCGCCCGACACCTGCTCCGACGATCTTCTACGCGAGGTCAAGAAGCTCGCCGACGCCCATGGGGGCAACATCCATACCCATCTCTCGCAGCTCCCGCTCGAAGTCGAGGCGGTGAAGGCCCGCACCGGCCTCACGCCGCCGCAGCTCTTGGACAAGCTCGGCCTGCTGAACGACCGGCTGATCGCGGCCCATTGCATCCACATGGACCGCGCCGACATCGAGCTTTGCGGCAAGTCGCACATGACCGTGGCACACGCGCCGATCGGGAATGCCAAGGGCGGCCGCATCGCGCCGATCATGGAGCTGAAGGAGGCCGGCGCCCGCATCGCGCTCTGCACCGACACCTTCTCCGGCGACCTGATCGAGGCGATGCGCTGGGCGATCTCGATGCAGCGCATCAACCGCCAGGGCAACGTGCTCGACGCCCGCACCGTGCTCGACTGGGGCACACGCGAAGGCGCCGAGGCCATCGGCATGGGCGACAGAGTGGGCTCGCTCGAAGTGGGCAAGCGCGCCGACATGATCCTGCTCGACAACCGCTCGCCCTCGCTGGCGCCCCTCGTCGATGGTTACGGCGTTCTGGTGCATTCGGCCTCCGGCCACGACGTCGACACCGCCATCGTCGACGGCCGCGTGGTGCTGTCGGGCGGACGTCTCACCATGGCCGACGGCGATGCGATCGTGGCGGAGGCCCAAAAGGTCGCGAGCACCCTGTGGGGCCGCGCGGGACGTCAGACGATCGGCTAGAGTTCCATGATGAAAATCCTCGTCGCCAATCCCAACACCTCAGTCGGTGTCACCGACCGGCTGGTTACCTCCGGCAAGCTCGTGGCGAGCCCCGGCACCGAGCTGATCCCCATGACCGCGCCGCGCGGCGTGCCCTATATCGCCACCCGCGCCGAGGCGGCGATCGGCGGTGCGGTGTTCCTGGAGATGCTGGCGGAGCGGCGCGGCACGATGGACGCCGCCATCTGCGCCGCCTTCGGCGACCCTGCGCTGGGCGGCGCGCGCGAGCTGTTCGATTTTCCGGTCGTCGGCATGGCGGAAGCCGCGATGCTGGTGGCCTGCACGCTCGGCCGCAGCTTCGCCATCGTGAGCTTCTCGAAGTCGCTGGAGCCGTGGTTCGCCGAGATCGTGGCCTGGCACGGGCTCACCGGTCGCTGCGCCGCCATCCGCATGCTCGACAGTGCCTTCACATCCATCACCGAGGTCGCCGAGGAGAAGGAGCAGCTTCTGATCGACCTCGCCAACAAGACCGTGACCGACAATGGCGCCGACGTGGTGATCCTGGCTGGCGCGCCGCTCGCAGGCCTCGCCAACAAGATCCGTGAGAAGGTGCCGGTGCCGCTGGTCGACGGGATCCAGGCGGCCGTGACCATGGCCGAGGGGCTGGTGCGCATGAACCCGCGCAAGGCCACCGCCGGGACCTTCAAGCGGCCGGCGGCCAAGGATTCCAAGGGCCTTGCCGGTCCGCTTGCCGACCTGATCGGTCATCGTGACGCGTGACCTGAAGGGCTACGGCCGCACGCCGCCCAGCGCGAACTGGCCGGGCGGCGCGCGCGTCGCCGTGTCGTTCGTCATCAATTTCGAGGAAGGCGCGGAGATGTCGCTGTCGAGCGGCGATCCGCACAACGAGAAGGTCTACGAGGTCACCGACGAGGTCTTGGGCGTTCCCGACCGCTGCATGGAATCGCACTTCGAGTACGGCACCAAGGCCGCCTGGTGGCGCATCGCCGACACCTTGGAGCGGCTGGGCGTGCCGGCGACGGTCTCGACCTGCGGTCGCGCCGCCGAACTCTCGCCGTGGCTGATCCAGGATGCGGTGAAACGCGGCCACGAGATTTCCTGCCACGGCTGGCGCTGGGAGAAGCACGCCCACATGGACGAGACCCAGGAGCGCGAGGTGATCGCCAAGACGGTACGGGCACTCACAGAAATCGCGGGCACGCGTCCCGTCGGCTGGCACACGCGCTCGACGCCTTCCCCCAACACGCGCCGCCTGCTCGTCGAGGAAGGCGGCTTCCTCTACGACAGCGACGACTATTCCGACGACCTGCCATTCAGCGTCGAGGTGTCAGGCAAGAAGCACCTGGTCATTCCCTACAGCTTCGACACCAACGACATGCACTATCACCAGGGCTTCCATCGCTTCGTGACGGCGCGCGACTTCGCCGACTATACGACCGACGCCTTCGACACGCTGTGGGCGGAAGGCGAGCGCTTTCCCAAGATGATGTCGATCGGCCTGCACCTGCGCATGATCGGCCGTCCCGGCCGCATCGCCGCCCTCGACCGCATCGTCGGCCACATGAAGCAGAAAGGCGGCGCCTGGTTCGCGACGCGCCGCCACATCGCCGAGCATTGGCTCTCTACTACGCCTGCTTCTTCGGCCGGATGATCTTGATGGTGGAGGTGGCGTGCACGATCAGCCGCCCCTTCTCGTCCTTGATGTCGCCGTCGAGGAAGCCGACCGAGCCGCCCCAGCGCATCACCCGGCCCTCGGCGATCACGAAGCCCGGCCCCATGGCTTCAAAGAAGCTGATCTTCAGTTCCAGCGTCGGCACGGCGACGGCGACCTTGCCCTTGGCGATGGCGGCATTGGCCATGGCGGTGTCGACCATACCGGTGAGGAAGCCGCCCTGGCAGATCCTGCCGCCGGAATGACAGAAGGCCGGCACGATCTCGAAGCGAAAGCGGCAGATGCCGCGCTCGGAATCGAGATCGAGCATCTCGCCGTTCAGCACCTTCACCGGATCGGGCGGCTGGTCGCGCAGCAGCTCGAGAAGCTCGCCGTCGCTCATTGAGCCGCCGTCGATATGGGCAAAGTCGGGATGGGCGGAATTCATGTGGCGCGGACTATAGCGATCGCGCACTACCGCGCACCTTGTCGAGGAGCGCGATCAGCGTGCGCGTTTCGGCCGCCGAAAGACCCGAGGCGATGCGCTTCTCGTGCGCCTTCACCAGGCTGGCGAACTTTGCGAGCGCCCTGGTACCGGTCGAGGTGAGCGCCAGCGCATGGGTGCGTCCATCGGTGGGCGAGCGGTGGCGCACCAGCAGCTCGCGCGCCTGGAGCCGGTCGAGGATCGGCACGAGGGTCGAACGGTCGATGCCCAACGCCCGCGCCAGCGCCATCTGGCTCAAGCCTGTATTGCGCTCCACCAGCACCAGCAGGCCGAACTCGCCCGGCGTCAGCGCCTCGCCTGCCCGGACGAAGGTGGCGGCGAAGTCGGCGAACACCGCCGACTGGGTGCGGCGGAGCGCATAGCCCAGCAGGCCGGGAAGCAGGCCGCGATCGAGCATCGGAGGTGGTGGACGCCCCATAGCGGGAGTGGTAAACCTCGATTGTTCGGGGAGCAAACAAATTCCGCTCGTCGGCATTTCCCAGGCCGATCGCACCATCGAGGTGCCGACCGGCGCCACGATTCTCGAGGCCGCGCTCGATGCCGGGGTCAGCTATCCATTCGGCTGCCAGTCCGGCAACTGTGGTGCCTGCAAGTCGCACCTCGTCAAGGGCGAGGTGACGATGGAGGGCTATTCCGAGTTCGCCCTGTCCGACGAGGAGAAAGCGCGCGGCCTGATCCTCGCCTGCCGCGCCGTCCCGTGGGAGGACAGCGAGGTCGCTTGGCTCGACGAGGACGACATGATCGTCCACCCACGCCGCCTGCTCGCCTGCAGGGTCGTGGGGCTCGACGATGCCACGCACGACATCAAGCGCATCCGGCTCTCTGTGGAGAGCGGCGGCCCGTTCGATTTCTCCGCCGGCCAGTTCGCCTCGGTGACCTTCGCCGGCTGCCCGCCGCGCGACTATTCGATGGCCAACGTGCCGGGCGACCCGGTGCTGGAGTTCCATGTGCGCCGCACCGCCGGCGGTGCCACCAGCGCCCATGTCGCCGAAGTGCTCAAGATTGGTGACGCGGTCCGGGTCGAAGGACCGTTCGGCGCCTCCTACCTGCGCGAGAGCCATCGTGGACCGATCATCGCCGTGGCCGGTGGCTCGGGCATGGCGCCGATCAGGTCGATCGTCGAGCAGGCCCTCGCCAAGGCGATGCCGCAACACATCTATTTCTATTTCGGCGTCCGCACCCAGCGCGACCTCTACCTGCACGACCATTTCGCGGCACTGGCGGCCAAGCACCCCCATCTGCATTTCATGCCCGTGCTGAGCGAAGGCGACGGCATGGACCTGCGCTGCGGCCTGGTGCACGAGGCCGTGGCCCAGGACTTTGACGAGTTCGATGGCTGCAAGGCCTATCTCGCCGGCCCGCCGGTGATGGTCGAGGCGGCGACGCGGTTGTTCGAGCGGCGCGGCATGCGGCGGATCGATATCCATGCCGACGCGTTCTACACGGCAGCCGAGATGGCCAACGCCGGAAAAAAGACGGGAGCGGATTTATGACGGCATTGTTGGAAGGACGTTCGGCCATCGTCACCGGCGCAGGCCGGGGCATCGGACGGGCCATCGCCGAAGCGCTGGCGGCCGAAGGCGCGAGCGTCATCGTGGCCGATGTCGGCGCCTCGATCTCGGGCGACGGCGGCGATCCCGAGCCGGCCCATGAGGTGGCCAAAGCCATCGACGAGAAGCAGGGCGGCAAGAAGGCCATGGCCTTCACCGAATCGGTCGCCTCGCCCGGCATCGCCAAGCAGCTCGTCGACATCGCGGTGAGGAACTTCGGCGGCATCGACATCGTGGTGAACAATGCCGCGATCCTGCGCGACGCCTTCGTCTTCCGCGCCGATCCGCGCGACTGGGACGCGGTGATCCGCAACAACCTGTCGGCCGCTTTCTACCTGATCAATGCGGCTTCGGCCGTGATGCGCGACCAGGGCAAGTCGGGCCGCGGAGGCGCCGGCGGCTACGACTGGGGCCGCATCGTCAATATCGTCTCCTCCGCGGGCCTCTACGGCAATCTCGGCCAGGCGGCCTATGCCAGCGCCAAGGCGGGGCTGTTCGGCCTCACGCGCGTGACGGCCATGGACCTGCAGCGCGCGAACATCACTGCGAATGCCGTGGCGCCTTTCGCGAAGACCCGCGTCACCGACATCATCCAGCCTGCCAACGAGGCGCAGAAAACCTACAAGGAGCGCGCTCTCAAGATCGGCGCGCACCATGTCGCCAATCTGGTGACGTCGCTCTGCTCGCCCGCAGGCAAGGCCATCACGGGTCAGCTGCTGGGCGTGCGCGGCCGCGAGGTCTTCCTGTTCAGCCAGCCCCGCCCTGTCGGGAAGCTCGACGTCACGACGCCGGAAACCATGGCTGAGGATCTGATCGGCAAGCTCGGTGGGCAGTTCACCGACATGACGACCGACCTCGAAGCCTTCAACACCGAACCTCTCGTCTGAGGAGAGCACCATGACCGACATCGTCATCAAGACCGTCGAGGAGCTGAAGGCCGCGCCCGAGGAATATCGCGAGGCCGTCGCCAAGCTCGTCATCAGCCATGCCGTGAACGAGCTCTACGGCGCGCAAGTCTTCGACGAGCCCGCCATCGCCTATGCGCCGACGCCCTACGCCAAGTGGCTGACCTGCCGCGTCGCCATGGAGGAATACGGCCATCACGTGCGCTTCAAGCAGCTCGGCGTGCAGATGGGCATCGCCGAGGAGCGCATGGTGCCCGGTGTCGGCAAAAAGCCGCTGTCGATCTTCGAGTTCCCGCTCAAGACCTGGGAGGAGTTCGTCGCCATCAAGCTTTTGGCGGACCTCGCCGAGATCTTGCAGGTCGAGGATCTGCTCCACTGCACCTTCCATCCCCTGCGCAACCTCGCGCGCGCCACCATGCCGGAGGAGCGCTTCCATGCGCAGTTCGGCGAGGATTTCTCCGCCGAGCTGGTCAAGACGCCTGAGGGCAAGGCGCGCCTGCAGGCGGCGGTGAACGAATACTGGCCCTACCTGCCGTCCTTCTTCGGCGGCTCGAAGTCGCGCAACAACGAGATCTTCCGCAAGTGGAAGATCAAGCAGCGCACCAACGACGAGATGCGCGAGGACTTCATCCGCCGCGCCACCGAGGTCTCCGCCAAGTACGGCCTCACCCTGCCGGAGATCCGGCAGGCGGCGTGATGTCTTCGCTGGTTGTTGCACTACCAGGCGCGCTGCTCGATTCGTTGCGAGCCGAGATTCGGGCGGCGTCGTGGTTCGCGGCGCTTGGCGAAGAGCTGACGGAGGGCGATCGGAATGATGCGCGAGCCTACGCCGGGGTGTCCCATGTCGTGCGGATCGCATCATGGCCAGCCGCCGAGGCGTTCCTGAAATCGACTGAGGCGTCGCTCGACTTGTGGGACCGCGAGGAGGTGTTGCGGCGGAAACTGCTGGCCGAAGCCGAAGGCCGGTATCCTGAACGCGCACTGTGGATGGCGCTCACCGAGCTCACGACCGAGGCTGGCGACCTGGTACACGGCAAGGCCGCCACCGCCGCCATGCGCGCCGGCAACGCTGCCGCCGCCTCCATCCATGTCGCGGCGGGGGCGGCGTCGCAGGCGGTCTACCAGCTCGTCGTGGCGCGGCTTGCCGGCGCCGAAGCGACGCCCTTCGAGAGCAAATTCCGACTTTTTGCCGCCGGCCGCTGGCCGCTCGGCGTCATGGGCTCTAGTCTCCTCGTCTTCTGAAGAGGATGGGCATGCAGCGGATCGTGGACAAATTGCCAAGGCCTTTCGGCCGCCTCCATTACGAAGTCACCGGCAGGGGACCCGCGCTTTTGTTCGCTCATGGGCTTGGCGGTAATCAGCTGAGCTGGTGGCAGCAGGTCGCGCATTTCGCGCCGCACTATACCTGCATCGCCATCGCCCATCGCGGCTTCGCGCCTTCCGACGCCATTCCCAACGGGCCGGACCCGGCCGACTATGTCGAAGATCTCGCTGCCCTGATCGATCACCTGAAGCTGCCCGACGTACGGCTGGTCGGGCAATCGATGGGCGGCTGGACGATGCTCGAATATGCGATTGCCCATCCCTCGCGCGTGAAGGCGCTGGTGCTGAGCTCGACCT
>CANIRG010000190.1 GCA_947469635.1 Rhodospirillales bacterium
TCGTGTCGGTGAACCTGAAGGAGGCCGATCGCCTGGTGGCCTGAGCTCGACAACAACAAGACGTATCTCTTCCTCTCTCTCTCACTGACTGAGCGCCGGTTGGCCTGGACCGGCGCTCTTCTCTTTGGGGGAAGCGGGATGTAGTGTCCCGGCCATGCCCGATACGATGATTCCCGCCGCAACCGACGTGATCGACCTGACGCGCGCCCTGGTGCGCTGCGAGAGCGTCACTCCCGTCGAAGCCGGCGCCTTGAAGCTGCTCGAGAAAGTGCTGGGCGGCATCGGCTTCCAGTGCGAGCGCATGGACTTCACCCAGGCCGGCACCGACGACGTGTCCAATCTCTATGCCCGCATCGGCACCGGCGGCCGGCATTTCTGCTTCGCCGGCCATTCCGACGTGGTGCCGGTGGGCGATCTCTCCTCCTGGACCGTCGGGCCTTTTTCGGCCGAGCTGTCGGACGGCTATCTGTTGGGCCGCGGCGCCGCCGACATGAAGGGCGCGATCGCGGCCTTCACCGAGGCCTCGGCGCGGTTCCTGGCCAGGCGTGGCCAAGACTTCGGTGGCTCGATCAGCCTTTTGATCACCGGCGACGAGGAAGGGCCTGCGGTCAACGGCACGGTCAAGATGCTGAAGCGCCTCGCCGACCGCGGCGAGAAGATCGACGTCTGCGTGGTCGGTGAGCCGACCAGCTCGCGGCGCTTCGGCGACATGATGAAGATCGGCCGGCGCGGCAGCATGAATGTCGACATGATCGTGCGCGGTGTGCAGGGCCACGTGGCCTACCCCGAGCGGCTCGACAACGCCATCCATCGCCTGACGGCGCTGATCGAGGCGCTGATCCGCGAGCCGATCGACAAGGGCAGCACGCACTTCCAGCCGACCTCGCTGCAGTTCACGACCGTCGACGTCGGCAACAAGGCGACCAACATCGCGCCCGGCACGGCAAAGGCCCGCTTCAATACGCGCTTCAACGATCTGTGGACCTCCAAGACCCTGCTGGCCCATCTGACGGAGCGCCTCGAGCGCGCCAATGCGGCGCTGGGCGGCAACGGCACCTTCGAGCTCCAGGCCACCGTCTCGGGCGAATCCTTCTACACGCCGCCCGGGCCGCTCTCCGACCTGGTGGCAGGCGCGGTGCGCGACGTGGCCGGCATCGATCCCGAGCTGTCGACGACCGGCGGGACCTCCGACGCGCGCTTCATTCGCAACAGCTGCCCGGTGCTGGAGTTCGGGCTGGTGGGCGAATCCATGCACAAGGTCGATGAGAAGAGTGCGGTCGCCGATCTCAAGACGCTGGCCCGCGTCTACGAGACTGTGCTCGACCGCTATTTCGCGACCTGATGTATCCATGCTGAGCGGCGCCGAGATTGCCCGCGGCACATCGGGCGCCCTGAAGATTCTGCAAGGCGACCCCACAGGGCCGAGCCACTTCGACAACAGCCTGGAAGCCTGCCTGCGCTCGTTCCGCCTCATGGCGGTGGTGGCGCCGCTCTACGGCTTCTATCTGCTGATCTATTACAACACCGTCGCGGTCGCGGCCGAGGAGTGGGAGATCGCCGCCATCGAGGCGATGCGTTACGTCGTCGACTGGCTGCTCTTCCCGGTGATCTTCCACGAGATCGCGCGTCGGCGCGGTTGGATGGACCGCTATCCGCGCTACATATCGGCGCTCAACTGGATCAACCTGCCCGCCCTGGTGGTGGCCATCGTCGGGCTGATCGTGGCCCGGTTGGTTCCGTCGATCGCGGTGATCGTCGATCTCGCCCTGCACGGGCTCAGCTTCTACTGGTTCCTCGTGACGGCGCGCGTGATGCTGGGCGTCACCTGGCCGCTGGCCGTTATGCTGCTGGCGATCAACTGGGTGCCGTCGCTGTTCCTTTCACTCATCGTCGCCCGGCTCCTCGGGGTCGGGCCGATGGTCGGCGGCTGACGCGGCGCCCTCGGCACCGGCTTTGTAGCGCACTTCCATCAGGCACAGTCCGTGCGGCGGCGCGGTCGGGCCGGCCCTTGCACGATCTCGTGCGGCCAGCGCGTCCTGGACATCGCGCCTCGTCCATTGGCCGCGACCCACCAGCGCCAGCGTGCCGACCAGGATGCGCACCTGGTTGTGCAGGAAGGACCGGGACGCGACTTCGACATGGATCTCCTCGCCGCGGCGCGATACCGACAGCTGGTCGAGCGTCTTGATCGAGGTCGGCGACTGGCAGGCGGTGGAGCGGAAGCTGTTGAAGTCGTGGTGGCCCACCAGCACCGCAGCCGACCCGGCCATTGCGTCGACATCGAGCGGCACGGGGACATGCCAGACCTGCCCGCGATCGAGCGTGGCCGGCGCGCGCCGGTTGAGGATGCGATAGAGGTAGCGTCGCCCGATCGCCGAGAAGCGCGCGTGGAAGCCGGGACCGGCCAGCTCGACTTTCGGCACCGCGATCGGATTGGGCTTCAGATGGAAGTTGAGCGCCCCGCTGACGCTGTGCAGCGGGCTCTCCTTGGCGAGGTCGAAATGCGCCACCTGGCCCACGGCATGGACGCCCGAATCGGTGCGGCCCGCGCTCTGCACCAGCACGCGCTCGCCGCTGAAGGCGAAGACCGCGTCCTCCAGCGACGCCTGTATCGAGGGGCCGGTGTCCTGCCGTTGCCAGCCGACGAACGGGCCGCCGTCATACTCGACGGTGATCTTGTAGCGCGGCATCGGCTCAGGACGGCCTGGTCTGCGGCAGAGGCACGACGACAGGCGACGGCAGCACCGTGCCGGCAGGCAGGGCAAAGCCGCGCAAAAAGGCATCGGCCGACTGGGCCGACTTGCCGGGCCGCTGCAGCATCAGCAGGCGCAGGCCGCCGGTGCCGCAGGCCACGACCGGATAGCCATCGCGCGCCACCGTCATCGTTCCGGGCGCACCGCCCGCGAGGGTGAGCGTCGCGCCCAGGAGCTTGATGCGCTCGGAGCCCATGGCCTGGGGCAGCTCGAACCATGTGCCCGGCCACGGATGGAAGGCCCGTACCTTGCGTTCGAGCTCGGCGGCGGGGCGGCGCCAGTCGAGCGCGCCTTCCTCCTTGCTGAGCTTGTGGGCGTAGGTGACGCCGCTCGCCGGCTGCGGCACCGCTTCGATGGTCCGGCGCATCAGCCCGTCGAGCGTGGACACGATCAGCTGGCCACCGAGCTCGGCCAACCGGTCGTGCACTGTCGCGGCCGTGTCGCCGGCCGAAATGGGAGTCCGCTCGGCCAGCAGCATCGGGCCGGTGTCGAGACCCTCGTCCATGCGCATGATGGTGACGCCGGTCTCGGCATCGCCGGCCAGGATCGCGCGATGGATCGGCGCGGCGCCGCGCCAGCGCGGCAGCAGCGAGCCGTGGATGTTGATGCAGCCCAGCACCGTCGCATCGAGGAAGCTCTTGGGCAGGATATGGCCATAGGACACGACCACGGCGCAGTCGAGGTCGAGGGCCTGGAAGGCCTGGGCGTCCTCCTCGGCCTTGAGGTTGTGCGGCGTGAGCACCGCAAGGCCGAGCGCGTCGGCAATCTCGTGCACTGGCGTCTTGCGTTCCTGCTTGCCGCGGCCGGCGGGCTTCGGCGCGCGGGTATAGACGACGGCGACCTCGTGGCCGGCCTCGACGAGCGCCTTGAGCGCCGGGACGGCGAACTCCGACGTGCCGAGAAACGCGATCTTCATGCCGCATCTTATAGGCAGGCGAACACGCCTGAGCTAGTTATGCGCGCCAATGGACTCCGATACTCCCTCCACAGGCAAGGGACCGACGGCCAACCTTGCCGCCCGTCGTGCCGCTGGACAGGTTCGCGCCGATCCCGTGCAGGAGCGCGTCGTCGAGCGCCTGCAGTCCGTGCATGACCAGCTGGCGGTTCTCGCCGCGCATCCCGTCGCCAAGCCGGGATTCCTGGCGCGGCTGGGCCTCGTGCGGGCCGAGAAGCCGCCAGCCGGGCCGCATGGACTTTATATCTGGGGGCCCGTCGGACGCGGCAAGTCGATGCTGATGGACCTGTTCTTCGCCGATGCGCCGGTGGCCGGGAAGCGGCGGGTGCATTTCCACGAATTCATGCTCGAGGTCCACGAGCGCCTGCACCGCCGCCGCGAGGAGCTGGCGGCCAAGGGCGCCCCGCCCGAAGCCGACACGATCGTGCCGATCGCGCGCGAGATCGCCGCCGAGACGCGGCTGCTCTGCTTCGACGAGTTCCAGGTGACCAACATAGCCGACGCCATGATCCTCGGGCGGCTGTTCGAGACGCTGTTCGAGGAGGGGCTGACGGTCGTCGCCACGTCCAACCGCGCACCCGACGACCTCTATCGCAACGGCCTGCAGCGTGACCGCTTCCTGCCCTTCATCGAGCTCCTGAAGCAGCGGATCGAGGTTCTGGAGCTGGGCGGCGGCCACGACTACCGGCTCGACCGCATGCGCGAGCTCGACGTCTATCTGACTCCGCTCGGCGCCTGGGCGACCGCCAAGCTGGACGAGGCATTCCGCGTCCTGTCGGGCGGTGCCGACGGCGATCCGCGCGTGCTGCGCACCCAGGGCCGCGATGTCGACGTGCCGCGCGCCGCGCCCGGTGTGGCCATGGCGCACTATCTCGACTGGTGCGCCAAGCCCATGGGCGCCGCCGATTTCCTGTGCATCGCCGAGCATTTCCACACCGTCATCCTGGCCGAGATCCCCAGGATGGGGCCGGACAGCCGCGACAAGGCGGCCCGATTCGTGACCATGATCGACACGTTCTATGAAAAGAAGGTGAAACTGGTCTGCTCCGCCGCCGCCTCGCCCCAGGCTCTTTATGTCGATGGCGACGGCGCCTGCGAGTTCGAGCGCACCGTGTCGCGGCTGATGGAGATGCAGAGCCCGGAATATCTCGCGTTGGAGCACATCGGCTGAAGCGACGCGGACGTCATCCAGCCCGTCATCCTGTCGTTTTGCCGCGCGCCACGGTAGAGTCGCAATCGGTAGCCAAGGTGGGACTCGATGATTGCGCGACTCCTTTCGATGCTGGGTGTCGTCGCGGCGTTCGGTGCGGCTTCAGCAAGCGCGCAGAGCGAACGCGATCAGAACTGGCAAAAGTGCGTGAACGACGGGGGCACCTTTGCGCCCGACGTCGCCGTGGGTGGCTGCACGGCCATCGCCGAATCGGGTGAGGAGACGACGGAGGCTCTCGCCGCCGCCTTCCATTTCCGCGGCAGGATCCACAGCGAGCAGGGCCGGCCCGACGCCGCCATCGCCGATTACGACGTCGCGCTGAAGCTGAACCCGGAATTCGCTGCGGCCTTCCATGACCGGGCGAGCGCCCACGGTGAGATGGGGCAGCTCGACCAGGCCATCCAGGACTACGACCAGGCGATCCGGATCGAACCCACCCTCGCCAGCGCCTTCCAGAATCGCGGCGCCGCCTACTTCACCAAGGGCGACTACGAGCGGGCGCTGCAGGATTTCGACCAGGCGATCCGACTCTCACCCGACGATGCGACCACCTGGAGCAGCCGGTGCTTTGCCAAGGCGCTGCAGGGACGCGCGACCCAGGCCCTGCCGGACTGCGAGCAGTCGCTCAAGCTTCGTCCCGACGATGCCTATGCGCTCAACTCCCGAGCGCTGGTCCATCTGCAGCTCGGCAACCTCGCGGCGGCCTCCGCCGATTCCGCGATCGCCGTGAAGGGCCAGTCCGGCATCGCGGCCTGGCATTATCTCTACAGCCTGATCCTCGCCGCGCAAGGCAACCGCGCGGCGGCCGACGCCCAGATCGAGGAGGCCAAGAAGGCGTCCGAGCCGGCGCAGTTCGAACAGATCCGCAGCGAGTTCGACCGCTTCCGGCCGAAGTGATGACGCGGCCTACATCGCCTAATTGTGATTGTGGGCGGGCGAGGGGCCGGCCTAGGCTCCGCCCCGCATCATAACCAGGGAGTTCACAAGATGGATGGCGATCGCTTGATCTATGGAGCCGAGAACGGCCTGTCGCGACGCGGCGCTTTGACGGCCACCGTCGTGGGCAGCGCTTTCGCGCTGTCCGTCCAGCCGGTCTCGGCGCAGACGATCACCACGCCGGCCGACGGGCTCACCGCGGGCGTCGTGAAGGTCAAGACCAAGGACGGCAAGGAGATGGACGCCTACCGCGCCATGCCCGCCACCGGCGCATCCTTCGGCACCGTCCTCGTGGTGCAGGAGGTCTTCGGCGTGCACGCGCATATCGCCGACCTGTGCCGCCGCCTCGCCAAGTCGGGCTATTATGCCATCGCGCCCGAGCTCTACTTCCGCCAGGGCGACCCCAAGACCTACACCGAGATCCCCAAGCTGGTGAGCGAGCTGGTGTCGAAGGTGCCGGACGACCAGGTCATGGGCGACCTCGAACCGACGGTCGCCTTCGCCAAGGGTGAGGGCAAGGCCGATACGGCCAAGCTGGCCGTCACCGGCTTCTGCTGGGGCGGGCGCATCGTGTGGATGTACACGGCGCACAACCCGGGCGTGAAGGCGGGCGTGGCCTGGTACGGCCCGCTGGTGCGCGATGCCACGCCGCTCCAGCCCAAGAACCCGATCGATATCGCCAAGGACCTGAAGGGCCCGGTGCTCGGCCTCTACGGCGGCGCCGACGCCGGCATCTCCAACGAGTCGGCCGACAAGATGCGGGCGGCGCTCAAGACCGGCGGCGCGGCCGCGCAGAAGTCGCAGATCGAGACCTTTGCGGACACGCCGCACGGCTTCAACGCCGACTATCGCCCGACCTACCGCAAGGACAAGGCGGAGGACGGCTGGAAGAAGATGCTGGCCTGGTTCAAGGCCAACGGCGTCTAGGCAGACCATGGCCGGAACCATCGGCCTCAAGACCCGATCGGGCCTGACGTTCACGTCATACGTCTCAGGCCCGGTCGCCGGTCCCCTCGTGCTGCTGCTGCACGGCTTTCCCGAATCGCGGCACAGCTGGTGTGCCGCGTTGCCGGCGCTGGCGGCGGCGGGCTATCGCGCCATCGCGCCCGACCAGCGTGGCTATTCCGCCGGCGCGCGGCCCGATCCGGCCGATCTTTCCAACTATGCCTTCGACAAGCTCGTCGCCGACGCCATCGAGATCGTCGAGGCGGCGGGCGGTGACGAGCGACGCTTCCATCTGGTCGGCCACGATTGGGGCGGCCAGGTCGCGTGGGGCGTGGCCGGCAAGCATCCCGAGCGGCTCGCCTCGCTCACCATCCTGTCGCGACCGCATCCCAGCTCGTTCCGCCGCGCGCTCCTGAAGGAGGACGGCGACCAGAAGCATCGCTCGCGCCATCACCGCGCCTTCCTCGAGCCGGGGACCGGCGGGATGCTGCTGGCCGACAATGCCAGGCGCCTGCGCGACGGGCTGTTCGGCCAGGGCGTCCCGTCGGCTGCCCTCGAGCAGCATCTGCGCGTGCTGGGCAATCCCGCGGCGATCGAGGCGGCGCTCGCCTGGTATCGCGCCAACAAGGGCCTGGCGGCCGAGATCGGCAGCATCGAGGTGCCGACGCTCTACATCTGGGGCGACGCCGATGCCACGGTCGGCCCCGATGCCGCCCACGGCACCGGGGAGTTCGTGAGCGGCGCCTTCGCCATGGAAGTGCTGCCCGGCGTCGGCCACTTCGTGATGGACCAGGCACCGGCCAAGGCCACGGAGCTGATGCTGGCGCATTTCAATCGCCACCCGGCTTGAGAGGAATGAGGATCGGGTTAGAATGCTGCTATGAGCAAGACCTATGTCCCAGGCGATGACGCCGACGCCATCATCGCTCGACAGGTAGCCAAGGGAAACTTTCCGTCCGCCGATGCTGTCGTACGGGCAGGCGTTCGCATGCTCGAAGAATATGAAGCAGATCTCGTTCGGTTGCAGGTGAAGATCGACGCTGCCGACTCGGCTTATGCTCGAGGCGAATTCCTTAGATCTGTCGGGGCTGAAGCGATGAAGGCCGACATCGTTTCCAGAGGGGAAGCCCGATTACGCCCAAAGACCTGATCGTCACCGATCCGGCCTATTCGATCTCGACGAAATCTTCGACTACATCGCGGTCGACAGCGTCGAAGCGGCACGCAAATTTGTGTCGGATATCGTCGATCATCTCAATCGTATAGCTGCAAGCGGCCACTCGGGCGTACCCCGCGATTCGATCCGCCCAGGGCTCCGTCTTTCAGTGCACGGTCGGTATGACATCTATTTTCGGGTCACCGATCAGGAAGCGATCATTCTGCACATCGTTCACTCGGCGCGAGATATCGGACGAGTTTCATTTGATCACGACGGGCAACGATGACCGTCATCGGCGAGGGGGCGACCTTTCTTCGATGCATGGCCGATCGGATTGCCGATCTGCCGTACGACAGGACGATGCTCGTTGCCATCGACGGCGTCGACGGTGCCGGCAAGACCATGCTTGCAGATGCGCTGGCCGGTTTCGTGACGGCCCGGGGACGTCCGGTGATCCGAGCCTCCATCGATGGTTTTCATAATCCGCGGGATCATCGTTATCGACGGGGCCGCGATTCGCCGGAAGGCTACTTCCTCGATTCCTACGACTATGCGGGGCTGAAGGCTGCGCTGCTCGATCCGTTGCGACCGGGTGGGTCGGGCCGCTACCGCACGGCGCTGTTCGACCACGTCGTCGACCGGCCCGTGGTGTCGCCGGAGCATCAGGTGGCGCCGCGATCCGTGCTGATCCTGGACGGGGTATTCCTGCATCGGCCGGAACTGCGTGCCTGTTGGGATTTTTCGCTGTTCCTCGACGTCGGCTTCGAGGTCTCCCAGGCACGGAAGGTTGCCCGCGACCCGTCCTACGCTGGATCGCCCCAGGCAATGAGCCGCTATATCCCCGGCCAGCAGCTCTATCTGACGAGCTGCGAGCCCGCCCGGCGGGCTACGGTGGTCGTCGACTACAACGATCTTTCCGCGCCGCGGCTTGGCTGATCTCTGCCTTGCCGGTCCTGCCGAATCGCGCTACCACGCGCCGCCCTTGAATCTCGGGAGTATTTCGCATGGCTCGCAAGAAGATCGCGCTGATCGGCGCCGGACAGATTGGCGGCACCCTGGCATTGCTCGCGGGCCAGAAGGACCTGGGCGACGTCGTGCTGTTCGACATTCCCGCCGCCGAAGGCACCGCCAAGGGCAAGGCCCTCGACATCGCCCAGCTCAGCCCCGTCGCCGGCTTCGACGCCAGCTACTCGGGCTCGTCCAACTACAAGGACATCGCCGGCGCCGACGTGGTGATCGTGACCGCGGGCGTGCCGCGCAAGCCCGGCATGACGCGCGACGACCTGGTCGGCATCAACGCCAAGGTCATCAGCGCCGTCGGCAAGGGCATCAAGGAAAACGCCCCCGAGGCTTTCGTCATCGTCATCACCAACCCGCTCGATGCCATGGTCGGCCTGATGCAGGAAGTGACCGGCTTCCCGGCCAACCGCGTGGTCGGCATGGCCGGCGTGCTCGACAGCGCGCGCTTCCGCCTGTTCCTGGCCCAGGAGTTCGGCGTCTCGGTCGAGGACGTGACGGCGTTCGTGCTGGGCGGCCATGGCGACACGATGGTGCCGCTGGTCCGCTACTCGACGGTCGCCGGCATCCCGCTGCCGGACCTGATCAAGATGGGGTGGACCACCCAGGAGAAGCTGGACAAGATCGTCCAGCGCACCCGCGACGGTGGTGCCGAGATCGTGGGCCTGCTGGGCAACGGCTCGGCCTTCTATGCCCCGGCGGCGTCGGCCATCGCCATGGCCGAGTCCTACCTCAAGGACAAGAAGCGGGTCATTCCCTGCGCCGCCCTGCTGACCGGCCAGTATGGCGTCAACGGCCTCTATATCGGCGTGCCTGTGGTGATCGGCAAAGGCGGCATCGAGAAGATCGTCGAGGTCTCCTTCAATGCCGAGGAGAAGGCGATGTTCGACAAATCGGTCGCCGCCGTGAAGTCCCTGGTCGAGGCGACCAAGAAGATCGTCTCTTCGACTTAAGTCTAAGGCCGCAAAAGCGGCCCAGACCGTCGTTGCCAAGGCGCTGAAGCACTCATAAAGTGCCTCAGCGACTCGTCAGTTGCGATTCGCAACTATAGGATTTCATGAACATCCACGAGTATCAGGCCAAGGCGTTGCTGGCCAAGTTCGCCGTTCCCCTGCTCAAGGGCGGCGTGGCGTACACCAAGGATGAAGCGATGGACGTGGCGCGCCGCCTGGGCAGCGCCATCACCGTCGTGAAGTCGCAGATCCATGCCGGCGGCCGTGGCAAGGGCCGCTTCAAGAACGACCCCGACGGCAAGGGCGGTGTGCGCATCGCCAAGTCGGTCGAGGAAGTCGGCGCCAATGCCGCCGCCATGCTGGGCCAGGAGCTGGTCACCAAGCAGACCGGCCCGGCCGGCAAGGCCGTGAAGCGGCTCTATATCGAGGAGGGCTGCGACATCAAGCGGGAGCTCTACCTCTCGTTGCTGGTGGATCGCGCCGTCGGCCGCATCTCCGTGATCGCCTCGACCGAGGGCGGCATGGACATCGAGGCGGTGGCGCACGACACGCCGGAGAAGATCATCAAGCAGTCGGTCGATCCCGCCGCCGGCTTCCAGTCCTTCGAGGGCCGCAAGCTCGCCTTCGCGCTCGGCCTCACGGGCAAGCAGGTGGGCAGCTTCGTCGCCATCCTGGGCGCGCTCTACAAGGCCTTCACCGAGCTCGACTGCTCGCTGATCGAGATCAACCCGCTGGTCGTCACCGGCGCGGGCGAGGTGGTGGCGCTCGATGCCAAGATGAACTTCGACGACAACGCGCTCGAGCGGCACAAGGAGCTGGAGCCCCTGCGCGACCTCGACGAGGAGGACCCGGCCGAGACCGAGGCCGCCAAGTACGCGCTGAACTACGTCAAGCTCGACGGCCAGATCGGCTGCATGGTGAACGGCGCGGGCCTCGCCATGGCCACCATGGACATCATCAAGCTCTATGGCTCGGCGCCCGCCAACTTCCTCGACGTCGGCGGCGGCGCCACCAAGGAGCGGGTGACGGCGGCCTTCAAGATCATCCTCAAGGATCCCAACGTCGAGGGCATCCTGGTCAATATCTTCGGCGGCATCATGCGCTGCGACGTGATCGCCGAGGGCGTCGTGGCCGCCGCGCGCGAGGTCAACCTGCACGTGCCGCTGGTGGTTCGCCTCGAAGGCACCAACGTCGATCTCGGCAAGAAGATCCTGAAGGAATCGGGTCTCAAGATCACCTCGGCGGAGAACCTCGCCGACGCCGCCGAGAAGATCGTCAAGGCCGTCAAGGAGAGCAGCTGATGGCCGTCCTGGTCGACAAGAACACCAAGGTCATCTGCCAGGGCTTCACCGGCAGCCAAGGCACCTTCCATTCCGAGCAGGCGATCGCCTACGGCACCAGGATGGTGGGCGGCGTGACGCCGGGCAAAGGCGGCTCGAGGCATCTCGACCTGCCCGTGTACGACACCGTGGCCGAGGCGGTCGCCAAGACCGGCTGCACCGCGACGGTGATCTACGTGCCGCCGCCGTTCGCCGCCGATTCGATCCTCGAGGCGATCGATTCGGAAATCCCGCTGATCGTCTGCATCACCGAGGGCATTCCGGTGCTCGACATGGTGAAGGTCAAGCGCACGCTGATCGGCAGCAAGTCGCGCCTGATCGGCCCCAATTGCCCCGGCGTCATCACGCCCGACGAATGCAAGATCGGCA
>CANIRG010000191.1 GCA_947469635.1 Rhodospirillales bacterium
GCAGCCAACAAGGTCGCGGTGATCCCGTCCAAGACCAATCGCAAGGTCCAGCGGCAATACGACAAGGAACTCTACAAGGCCCGCCACCTGATCGAGAACTTCTTCTGCAAGCTCAAGCAGTTCCGGGCCATTGCAACGCCCTACGACAAGACCGCCCGAAACTTCCTCGCGGGCATACAACTCGCCGCAACCTACATTTGCCTCAATTGACGACACGCCCTAGCTCGGGCAGCGACTGAGGCCGCGGGTGATGGCGGCTGTCTGCTCCTTGCCGGGGACGCCGTCGCAGGTCGAGGTTCGCTGCGGCCTGCCGCGATCCGCCGGCGGCACGATCATGCGTTCACCGACAGCGGAGCCGAACGAATTGACGCTCGTATAGTGGACGCACAGTTCCCCGCTCGCCATGCGCACCACCTTGACCAGCTTCAGCGACTCGGCGCTCTTGTGCGACTGACGGAGCGCGCAAACGAGGCCGAGGTCCGCCTCGAATCGACGTTGCTCGGCTTCGATTGCCTGCTTCTCCTCGGCCGTCTGTTCCGGGCGCGGCGGCGGCTTCTTGAGCGCCGCCATCACGAAATATGCCGGCACCATGCAGACGGCGAGGACGATGAGGACTTTCCCGACCTTTTCCCACCAGCGCGGAATAGGGACGCCGCAATGGGGACAGACCTTCCTGTCGGAGCTGATTGTTTCCTTGCATCCGCGGCAGACGACCAAGACGACAGCTCCTTGGGGAAAGCATGAATTTGCAGGCAAGGCGTAGACTCTGCGTTGCGAGTCGGCCACCCTGAATTTGTAAACGATATTACAACTGCAAAATTGCGACGACATGAAGATGCTCACGATCCTCGGCAGCGCCTTGATGGTGCTCACGTTTCTCGTCGTCCTCGCCGTTGCCGGCATTGCGCTGCTCATGGTCGATCTCGGATATCCCGACCGGCTGATCGCCGGCGGCCTGTGGGTCGGCCTGCTCGTCCTCACCGTGCTGGCGGCGGTGTCGCTGGTGCGCCGCAAGCGCGGCGCCTCCTAGGCAAGGTTCCTGCTGGAGTATTCATCATGGCCAAGCACCCCTTCACCGTCGTCCGTGGCGGCAAGCTTCTGGACATCCCCAAGCGCAAGGCGGCGCCTGTCGATATCCTGATCAAGGGCGACACGATCGCCGAGATCGGCCGGCCCGGCCTCGCCGCCCCTGCCGGCGCCGCCGAGATCGACGCCAGGCACCGGCTGATGCATCCCGGCTTGATCAACGCCCATACCCACAGCCCCGGCAACCTCGCCAAGGGCCTGCACGACCGCTGGTCGCTCGAGCTGCTGCTGACCGGCGCCAAGTGGGCGCACATCGACTACAGCCTCGAGGACAAGTATCTCTCCACCCAGATCGGCGCGGCCGAGATGGTGATGAAGGGCTGCACCTCGGCCTACGACCTAGCCGCCGAATTCCCCCTGCCCTCCATCGAGGGCCTGTCGGCGATGGCCCAGGCTTACGAAGACGTGGGCATGCGCTGCATGCTGGCGCCCATGGTGGCCGACATCTCCTTCTTCGAGGCGATCCCCGGCCTGATGGGCCGCCTCCCGCCCGTGCTGCGCAAGGAGGTCGAGAGCTTCAAGTACGCGCCGTGGAAGGCGACCACGAGCCAGATGCGCAAGGCGCTGCAGAAATGGCGCTTCGAGAAGGTTCGTCTCGCGCTGGCGCCGACGATTCCGCACCATTGCAGCGACGATTTCCTGATCGCCTGTCGCGACCTCGCCAAGGAATTCGACGTCCCCATCCAAACTCATGTGGCTGAATCGAAGGTCCAAGTGGTGGCAGGTTATCAGACCTACGGCACGTCGCTGGCCGCCCACATGGACAAGATGGGGCTGGTGAACGATCGCTTCACCGTGGCGCACGGCGTCTGGCTCGACGCCGACGACATGAAGCGGCTGGGCGATCGCGGCGCCTCGGTCGCGCACAATCCCGGCTCCAACATGCGGCTGGGCAGCGGCATTGCCGACGTGCGCGGCATGCTCGACGCCAAGGTCAATGTCGGCATCGGCACCGATGGCGCCAGCTGCTCCGACAACCAGAACATGTACGAGGCGACGCGTCTGGCTTCGCTCGTCTCCAAGGTCCAGGGGCCGGACTGGCAGCGCTGGCTCGGCACCGACGAGGCGCTCACCGCCGCCACCCAGGGCAGCGCCCGCGCGCTCGGCATGGACAAGGAGATCGGCCGAATCGCGCCCGGCTACAAGGCCGACATCGTCTTCCTCGACCTGCACCACATCAACTGGATCCCGACCAACGATCCGGTGAACGCCGTGGTCCATATCGAGGACGGCACCGGCGTGCACTCGGTGATGATCGGCGGCCGCATGATCGTGGAGAACCGCAAGATCCTGACCGTCGACCTGCCCAGGCTCGCCGCCCAGGCCGCCGCCTCACAGGCCCGGCGTGCGCCCCTCGTCGGCCCTGCCAAGAAGCTCTACCAGCAGCTCGAGAAGGTGGTCGGCACCTTCTGTCCCGGACTGGCCAAGGAGCCGCTGCACATCCATCGCTACGGCGCGAGCCATCACTCTCACTGAGCGATCAGCGACAGGATAGCGGCCTCCAGTTCCGGCACGTCGGTCACGACCGCGTTGGGCGTCTCGGCTTCGCCACGCGGTCGTTGA
This sequence comes from Rhodospirillales bacterium, assembly GCA_947469635.1. Taxonomy (GTDB): domain Bacteria; phylum Pseudomonadota; class Alphaproteobacteria; order Reyranellales; family Reyranellaceae; genus Reyranella. The sequence goes on from CANIRG010000191.1 coordinate 2,650, forward strand.
CGGCGATGGCGGCCGCTGCGGAACAGCACCGTCGCCATGCCCAGGGCTTTGGCGGGCGCGATGTCGTTGTCGATACGATCGCCAACCACGATGCAGTCGGCCGGCGCGACGCCGAGCGCTTCGGCCGCCGCCGTGAACGCGCGCGGATCGGGCTTGCGCAGACCGGTGTCGCCGCTCAGCCCGTGATGCGTGAACAGATCTGCGATGCCCGCCCGCTCCAGCCGCCCGCGCACCGCCGCCGGCTGATTGGCGACGATGCCGAGCTTCAATCCGCGCTCGCACAGTCGCCGCAACAGGCCGTCGATGTCGGGACGCAATTGGAATAGGTCGAGCCCATCCAGCATTGCCCGCATGCGCTGGTGGACACGGGCGACCGTCGGCGGATCGCCGCAAAGGGTCTCGATCATGTGAGCATAGGCGTCCGGCGCAAAGGCCTCGACAGCACGGTCCGACGCCTCCTCGATGGCAGCCTCGTCGACCCGGATTCCTTCGAGGCCGCATGCCGAAGCGATGGCGCCGTCGACGGCGATCTCCCAGCCGAATTCCATGTCGAGCGGACCGCCGACATCGAACAGGACCGCCTTCATGCGAGGTAACGCAGGCAGCCTGTCTCTTCGAGCACGGGGTCGAGCCGCCTTCGCATATCGACCGGCAGCGCGGCGAGCTTCCTGGCCAGCGCGTCGTGACACTTGCCCTGATAGCGGAACGGCGCCTGCGCGTAGGGCCGGCCCAGGATGTCGAGGCTGACCTCGCTCGCGCCCACCTGCAGCGCCCGCGTGTTGGCGGCGAGAAACGGCAGGTAGGTCTCGCCGCAATGGCGCAGCAACGCCGTCAGCGTCTCCGGCAAGGGCATCGACGGATCGAGCCAGGCCCCGTCGATGCCCGAGGCATCGTCGAGGCGCAGCAGCCAGCAATAGACGTCGGGCGCCCGGTCCCGCATCTCCATCATCGGCGTCGGATCGACCGACAGGATCTGGAGCTGGCCGTAGAAGCCGAAATCGGCCAGCGACGGGCGCGAGCCGAACAGGAACGGTATCGTACGCACGTGGCGGCCCAGCGTATCGAGGACGACGCGGTAGCTGTCCTCGATGATCGGCCGGTTCTGCTCGGTGCAGCCCACGATCGCCATGCGTCCGACCTGGCGATCGTTGAAGGCCTGCTTCTCGGCCTGGCGCCTGGCCGCAGGCATGAGCGGATCGCGCGAGGTCACGATCCAGTCCTGCGCGAACGCGCGGTCGGCAGCGTAGTACCAGCGATAATGGAACATCATCTTGGTGATCCATTCGTCACCGAAATCTTCCAGCAGATCGCTGAGATAGGCATGTGCCGGATCGTCGGGAACGATCGACCGTTCCGGATGCTCCCGCTCCAGCGCGTAGGCGAGCAGCGTCGAATCGTTCATCACCCGGCCATCGGGGAACTTCAGCACCGGAATGACGGGCGGCAGGCCGGCCGCCACGGCCACGTCGCGCGGATTGCCCAACGCGTGCCAGACGAAGGGAATGCGGCGATAGCGCAGGATCGCCCGCATCTTCACCGAATAGGGCGACGGGTTGAACCCGTGCAGGACATAGTGAGCGGCCATGGAATGAAGTCTACTATCCCGGTCCGTCGGGCAAAGGGGGAAACACCATGAAGACGATCCTGATCGCGGTGACAATCGCCGCACTCGCCATGACCGTGCCGGCGCTCGCGGAGCAGCCGGCCGACGTGATGAAGATCACGCAGGAAGCAGACATCGAGTTCATCCCGAGCAAGACCACGCCCGGCCTGGCGCAAGCCGTGCTGCTCGGCAATCCCGGCGTTCCCGGACAGCTCTATGTCGTGCGCAACAAATTCAGTCCCGGCACCTTCAGCCAGCCGCACTTCCATCCCGAGGCCCGCTACATCCAGGTCCTCAAGGGCACATGGTGGCTTGGCTCCGGTCCGGTGCAGGATCTCGCCAAGACCACACCGGTTAAGGCCGGCGGCTTCGTCGTGCACCATCCCGGCAAGATCCATTGGGACGGCGCGAAGGATGAGGAGACGATCATCCAGATCACCGGCATCGGCCCCAGCGGCACGACCCGCGTCGACGAAACCGGCCAGCCGAAGAAATAGCCGCCCTTAGTGCGACGAGCCTTCCAGCGCCTTTGAGATGTTCTCGCACATCACCTTGGCATCGGCGAAAAGCATCATCGTGTTGTCGCGGAAGAACAGCTCGTTGTCGACGCCGGCATAGCCCGACGACATGCCGCGCTTGATGAACAGCACGGTTTGCGCCTTCTCGACGTCGAGGATGGGCATGCCGTAGATCGGGCTCTTGGGATCGGTCTTGGCCGCGGGATTGGTGACGTCGTTGGCGCCGATCACGAAGGCCACGTCGGTCGAGGCGAAGTCGCGGTTGATGTCGTCGAGCTCGAAGACCTCGTCGTAGGGCACGTTGGCCTCGGCCAGCAGCACGTTCATGTGGCCCGGCATGCGGCCGGCCACCGGGTGGATGGCGTAGCGCACCGTGACGCCTTCCTTCTTCAGGAGGTCGGCCATCTCGCGCAAAGCGTGCTGCGCCTGCGCCACCGCCATGCCGTAGCCCGGCACGATGATGACCGAGCTGGAGTTCTTCATCAGGAAGGCCGCATCCTCGGCCGATCCAGCCTTGACCGGCTTGTCGTTCTTCACGTGCGCGGCGCCTGGCGCCCCGCCGTCGGTGCCGAAGCCGCCCAGGATCACGTTGAAGATCGAGCGGTTCATGCCCTTGCACATGATGTAGCTCAGGATCGCGCCCGAGGAACCCACCAGCGCGCCGGTGACGATCAGCGCGGTGTTGCCCAGCGTGAAGCCGATGCCGGCCGCCGCCCATCCCGAATAGGAGTTGAGCATCGACACCACGACCGGCATATCGGCGCCGCCGATGGGCAGGATCAGCAGGAAGCCCACGGTCAGCGACAGCACGATCAGCAGCAGGAAGGTGATGGGATCGCCGCGCATGGCGAACCACACCATCAGCACGACGAGCGCTACGCCGATCAGGGCGTTCAGCAGATGCTGACCACGGAAGACCAAGGGCGCGCCCGACACCAGCCCCTGCAGCTTGGCGAAGGCCACGATCGAGCCGGTGAAGGTTATGGCGCCGATCACGGTGCCGAGCCCCATCTCGATCAGGCTCTGCATCTTGATCTTGCCCGGCGAGCCGATGCCGAAGGCGTCCGGCGACACGAAGGCCGCCGCCGCCACGAACACCGCCGCGAGCCCGACCAGCGAATGGAAGGCAGCCACGAGCTGTGGCAACGCCGTCATCTGGATACGCCAAGCGACGAACGCGCCGATGGTGCCACCGATAATGAGCCCACCCACGATCAGCCAGGGCGAGACGACGCCCGGCGTCGCCACGGTGACGCCGATGGCGATCACCATGCCGACGACGCCGAAGAGGTTGCCCTGGCGGGAGGTCACGGGCGACGACAACCCGCGCAGCGCCATGATGAAGCAGATGGCCGAGATCAGGTATCCGTAGGCGGCCAGTTCCTGGGTGATCATCCCTTTAAGTCCCTCGCCTACTTCTTCGCCGCTTGCGGCTTCTTCTTGAACATCGACAGCATGCGGTGGGTGACGATGAAGCCGCCGAAGATATTCACCGCCGCCAGCACCACGGCGATGCCGCCGAACAGCTGGGCAGCGCCCAGCCCCTTGAGCCCCGCCGCCAGCAGCGCGCCGACGATGATCACCGAGGATACCGCGTTGGTGACGGCCATCAGCGGCGAATGCAGCGCCGGTGTCACGCGCCACACGACGTAGTAGCCGACGAAGCAGGCCAGCGCGAAGATGGTGAGCAGCGCCACGAACGGCATATGGCCGTCGGGCAGCGCCAGCGTGCCTTGCGCCGCCATGTCGGTGATCTGCTGCGCCACGCCCCTGAGGTTGGTGGCGAGTTCCTGTGCCTGGGTCGCGAGCTTGGCCGCTTCGCCAGCGAGCTTGTCGTCCATGACCTACTCCTGCTTCGGCGCCAGTGCGGGATGCACGATCTGGCCGCCCTGGGTCACCAGCGTGCCCTTCACCACCTCGTCGGCGAGGTCGATCTTGAGCGCCTTGGTCTCCTTGTCGATCATCGGCGTGATGAAGTTGAGGAGATTGCGCGCGAACAGCGCCGAGGTGTCGGTCGGAAGCTCGGCCGGCAGGTTGGCGGGTCCCACGATCTTCACGCCGTGCTTCACGACGATCTTGCCATATTCCGACAGCGGGCAGTTGCCACCCTGCTCCACGGCCATGTCGACGATCACCGAGCCGGGCTTCATCGACGTCACCATCTCCTCGGTCACCAGCACCGGCGCCTTGCGACCGGGGATGAGGGCGGTCGTGATCACGATATCCTGCAGCTTGATATGACCCGCGACCAGCGCCGCCTGCTTGGCCTGATACTCCGGGCTCATCTGCTTGGCGTACCCGCCGGCGGTTTCCGCAGCCTTGAATTCCTCGTCCTCGACGGCCACGAACTTGGCCCCGAGCGACTGCACCTGCTCCTTGGTCGCCGGCCGCACGTCGGTCGCCGTGACGACAGCGCCCAGACGGCGGGCCGTGGCGATCGCCTGCAGCCCCGCAACGCCCACGCCCATGATGAAGGCCCGCGCCGGCGTGAGCGTGCCGCCCGGCGTCATCATCTGCGGGAAGATGCGGCCGAAATTGTTGGCCGCCAGAAGGACCGCCTTGTAGCCGGCAAGATTGGCCTGCGAGGAGAGAATATCCATCGACTGGGCGCGCGTGATGCGCGGGATCATCTCCAGCGCGAAGGCCGTGACGCCCTTGGCCGCCAGTGCCTGGACCAGCTCCGGATTGGTGAGCGCGCCCAGTGGCGACATCAGAGTCTGGCCAGCGCGCAGCAGCTCGATCTCATCGATGCCTTCGGCAGCCGACATCGGGCGCTGAATCTTGAAGATGATGTCACCGGCCGCCGATGCAGTTGCCGCATCCGGCACGATGCTTGCACCGGCCTGGACATAGGCCTCATCGGTATAGGCAGCGACAAGCCCCGCGCCTGTTTCGACAGTGACTTCCGCGCCCAGCGCTATCAATTTTTTGACGCTCTCCGGCGTCGCGGCCACACGGGTCTCATGCGGTCGGCGTTCTTTGAGAATGGCGATTTTCATGAAACGCTTGTCGGTAGGTCAAAGGGAGACGCAGGAACCCGCGATGCGCGCAACATGCACGGCACTCCGCTTTTTGCAAAGGGCATTTTCGCCGCGTGGTAATGCTTCGTTTACGCCTCGGGCGAGCGCGTGTTAGGCCCAGATATGGTTGATCGTCCCGTCATTCTCACCGGCTTCACCTTCACCAGGACGACATTGGCCGCTTTCTCCGAGCGCTATGAGATCGCGGGCCACATGGACAAGCCGGTTCCCGCCGCGATCCCGCCCGGCACCGCGCCGAACGTGCAGGCGATCGTCAGCACCGGCAGCGTCGGCCTCTCCGAGGCGATGATGGCGGCCCTGCCGCGCCTCTCGCTGTTCTGCTGCTACGGCACCGGCTACGAGCGGATCGACCTGGAGGCCGCCCGCCGGCGCAACATCATGGTGACCCACGGTGCCGACGCCAACGCGCCCGACGTGGCCGAGATGGCCTTCGGCATCTTCCTCGCCTCGGTGCGGCGCATCGTGCGCGCCGACAAGATGATTCGCCGGGGCGACTGGACCAAGCGCATCCCCAACCGCTTCGGCCCCATCGCCGGCCTGACCGGCGGCAAGCTCGGCATTCTGGGCCTCGGCGCCATCGGCATGGAGTTCGTGCGACGCGCCAAGGGCTTCGACATGGAGATCGGCTACTGCAATCGCACGAAGCGCGGCGACGTCGACCATGCCTATTTCCCCAACGTGATGGAGCTGGCGACCTGGGCTGACTATCTCATCGTCTGCCTGCGGTCCGACGCCTCCAACAAGCACATCATCAATGCCGAGGTGCTGAAGGCGCTGGGGCCGCGCGGCCACTTGGTCAACATCAGCCGCGGCTGGGCCGTCGACGAAGCGGCCCTGGCGGAGGCACTGCGCACCAACGTGATCGAGGGCGCCGCGCTCGACGTGTTCGATGAGGAGCCCTATGAGGGCACCGAGCTGCTGCCGCTCGACAACCTGGTGATGACCCCGCATTTCGGTGGCGGCACCGAGCATGCCCAGCGCCGCATGACCTCGCTGGTCCGACGCAACCTCGATGCGCACTTCGCCGGCCAGCCCGTGGTCTCGCCGGTGCCGGAGCTGCGCGACATGGCGGCTAATTCGGCGGGTCGACTCCGATAGCGATCGGCTTGCCGGCCTCGCGGGCGGCAGTGCCCGCAAGCACATCCCAATACGAGACGAGCACGACCGCCATCGCAAACAGCTCGTCGCGCAACAGGAAGACCGCGGGCCGCCTCTCCTCCGCAGCTTCGAATCCCCAAGCATCTATCCCCACGGCGTGTCCGAGGAAGAGCGCACGGGCCACATGGTTCGGCTGGGAGACGACGACGACCCGGGTCAGGCCGAAGATCGCCCGTGCCCGCCGCATGGAATCGTTGGTCCGGAAGCCGGCGAAGTCGCGATAGATATATTCCGCCGGCACGCCACGCTCGATCAGCCCAGCCCGCATCGCGCTGGGCTCGTCGTTGTCGCCGGTGCGATTGCCGCTGACCAGCAGGTACTTCACCTTGCCCGCCCTCCATAGCGTCGCGGCGGCGTCGAGACGATGGACGAAGGTCGGATTTGGCACAATCGTGGGCAGCCTTCGCCGCGCCGTGATCGGTGCCGTGCCGAGCACCAGCCCGACCTCCATATTCGGCAGCTTGGCGACATCGGCACTCATGAACGGCCGGGCACGGGCCAACTGATATTGCACGGCGAGCCAACCCGTCCCGACCAACGCAAGCGCCGCGAGCACGCCCGACGCAATCGCGATGAAGACAAAGCGGACAATCCGGCGCACGCCTCACTCCGCAGGATCGATGCCGACCGCGACCGGCTTGCCCGTCTCGCGGGCGGGCGCGTCGATCGCCACATCCCAGATCGCCCGTAGCGCCGACGGGAAGCGGCGCAGCTCGGTCGTCACGCTGTAGGGCTGGTCGACGTCGCGGGCGTTGAAGCCCCACGCCTCCAGCCCTGCGCCATGGGCGATGTAAAGAGCACGCCCCAGATGGAAGCGCTGCGACACGATCAGCAAGCGCTTCTGGCCATAGACGTCGCGCGCCCGCAGCACCGAATCGTGGGTGCGGTAACCCGCCGCGTCGAGATAGATCGCAGCCCTCGGCACGCCACGCGCGATCAACCCTTCGCGCATCGCCTCCGGCTCATCGTCACCGCCGCTCGCGATCAGGTACTTCGCCTTGCCGGACTTCCACAGCGCCGTGGCGGCATCGAGCCGGTAGACGAGATAGCGGTTGGGGCCGCCCTCGGGTCCGATCGGCGAGGCGCCCAGCACCAGCGCCACCTCCTGCGCCGGCACCTTGTCGAGGTCGGAAAAGGAATCGCGTGCGGCCTCACGGTCGAGCCGGCGCTCGGCGAGCCACGCGAGAAGCACGACGGCGAGCGCGCCTGCACCAAAGGCCAGCACGAGATAGAGGCTCCAGCGCATCTGCTATAGACTCGCCTGCATGCCCCGCCTCAGCACTGCCAAAGCCACGGTCGAAACCCTCCTGCGCCATGGCCTCGACACGGTCTATGCCCTGCCCGGCCTGCACAACGATCCACTGTTCGACGCCTTCTACCATGCCGCCGACCGGTTGCGCGTCATCCATCCACGGCACGAGCAGACGGCGGCCTACATGGCGCTGGGGGCGGCCCTCGCCACCGGCAAGCCGCAAGCCTTCGCCGTGGTGCCCGGCCCCGGGCTGCTGAATGCCGGCGCGGCCCTGCTCACCGCCTACGGCATGAACGCGCCGGTGATCGCCCTCGTGGGCCAGATCCCGCAGGCCGACATCGACCGCGGTCACGGCCATCTGCACGAGATCCACGACCAGCTCGGCCTGATGCGCCACATCGTGAAATGGGCCGAGCGTATCAAGGGACCGCACGAGGCGCCGGGCCTGGTCTCGCAGGCGATCTGGCAGGCAACATCCGGCCGGCCGCGCCCGGTGGCGCTGGAATGCGCGCTCGACACCTGGGCCGTGCGCTCGCAGGTGACGCTCCCTGACGCGCCACTGCCCTTGCCAGCCAGCGACATCGATGATGAGGCCATCGAGGCTGCGGCGAAGATCCTGGGCAACGCCCGGCGGCCGATCCTGGTGCTGGGCAGCGGCGCGCAGCACGCTTCGGCCGAGGTGATCGCCATCGCCGAGATGCTGGAGGCCCCGGTCAGCTCCTACCGGCGCGGCCGCGGCATCATCCCGAGCTCGCATCGGCTGGCCGTCGACATGCCTGTGGGTCATCGCCTGTGGAAGGAGGCCGACGCCGTGCTCGCGGTCGGCACACGCTTCCTCATCCAGAACGGCCAGTGGGGCATCGACGCCAACCTCAAGGTGGTGCGCATCGACATCGACCCCGAGGAGCACGACCGCTTCCGCAAGCCCGATGTAGCGATCGTGGGCGATTCGGCAGCCCAGCTTCGCGCCTTGCTCGCAGCCCTGCCCAAGCACAATCGCCAGCGCCCGTCGCGTGCCGCGGAGATCGGCGGCCACCGCGGCTGGCTGGCCGACCGCCTGTCGCGGCTCGAGCCGCAGATGGGCTTCCTCAAGGCCATCCGCGCCGCCCTGCCCGAGGACGGCATCTTCGTCGACGAGGTGTCGCAGATCGGCTTCGCCTCGCGCGTCGCCCTGCCGATGGAGAGGCCGCGCACGTTCCTCTCGCCCGGCTACCAGGACAATCTCGGCTGGGGCTTCGGCACCGCGCTGGGCGCCAAGGCCGCCATGCCCGACAAAAAGGTGCTGGCGATCGCCGGCGACGGCGGCTTCCTCTACCAGATGGGCGAGCTGGCGACGGCCGTCCGCCACAACCTCGCCGTCGTGGTCGTGGTGTTCGACAACGGCGCCTTCGGCAACGTGAAGCGCATCCAGCAGGA
>CANIRG010000192.1 GCA_947469635.1 Rhodospirillales bacterium
GAGCGGCGTTCCAGTCGGTTCGCTCGCGCCATGACGCTGCGCTCGAATCGACGGTGCTTGCCGCCATGAGCGGCGACCAGGCCTACTCCGCCTCCGATGTGCTGGCGGACGGCTTCCTGCGCCAGCCCGCAAGCCTGGTCCAACGCCAGTTCCTGCTGAACGTCTCGCTCGGCCGGCTGCTTTATGAAGCCAAGGCGGGCAGCGCCTTGGCCATCGCGCCGCGCGATATTCCCGACCTTCGTCTCGGCGCGCGCGTCGTGGACAAGGATACGCTGGAGCTGACGTTCGGCGACAAGCTCAAGGCCGCCATGTCTGCGGCCAAGGTGCGCGACCTCGGGATCCTCGACAGGCAGCGCTTCGGCCGCGCCGATCTCGACCGTGTCACTCAGGAGCTGGAGGTGCTGTTCGCGCTGTCCGGCAAGCTGCCGTTACGCTACGTGCTCGACATCGAATATGTCGATGCGCCGACCAGCGAATGGTATCGCGGCGCGCGGCTGTTCTATTTCGATGGTGATCGCCGGCTGGTGTTCGAACGCCAGTATGTCGCATTCGAGCCCAACCTGCGCATCGACACGCTCGACTACTATGACGACTCTGCCAAGGTCTTCTACGACAGGCCGCGCAGCTACAGCGTCGAGGTGTCCCCAGAGGACATCGACAGGAGCCGGATCATCACCGCATGGTACTGGCGGGATGGCTCCAATCGCGGCAGCACGCCGGAGTTCCTGGGCCGAGAAGCGTTCAAGGAGCTGAAGAGCACTGGCACCACGGTGATGCGCGTGCGCCAAGGCGACCGTTCCGACACTCAGCCGATCCGTTTGTGGATCTACAACCGGCACAGGTCAGAGCTGACCGTCAACAATCGCCGCATCGAGGTACCAGTCGTCACCGTTGCCGGCGCCCTCGATGCGCCGGGAACCACCAAGCCCGAGACGTTGAGCAAGCTGCCGGAGCTGCGCGATCCGGTCGACGGCGCGCGGCTGAACCTGTTCACGGTGCTCGATGACGACCGCTATCCGCTCTTCAATTTCCTCGGCGCCACGGTCCAGACGGCCATTCCCGGCCGCGTCACCGACAAGGAAAGCGGCGCCGGCGTGCCGATGGCAAGGGTCAGGATCGTCGAGCCCGATCTGGCGACACTGTCGTGGCCGGATGGGCGTTTCTCGTTGCCCCTGATCAAGGAGCCGTTCAAGGAATTCACCGTCGAGGTCGAGGCACCAGGCTACAGGCCGCATCGGCTCAAGGTCGATTTCGGCAAGAGCGACAGCCTGCCGTTGAAGCTGGCACTCGAGCCCACACCCGAGGCCGGCGGCTTCGACACGATCGATCGGTCCAATGTCGCAGTCGCGCTGCCTGCCACCAGGCTCGGCGCCCGCAGCAAGGCGCTGATCGCCGAGGCGATAGCGGCCAACGTGAACCTGAGCGTCGCGGTGCCGCGCTTCGCGCTCTATTCGCCCTACGGCGCCACCGAGGCTTGGATCGAGTTCGACGCGAAGCAGATGACCGAGTATCCGCGCATGGTCGACGGGCTCTACGGCAGCACCTCGCGCCGCACCGGCGGCTGGATCGAGGGCGCTGCCGATGCCTGGGATCTCTACGGCGTCGACGTCAAGAAGTGGGCCGGCGACAAGGCGCTCGACAAGGTGCGCAAGCTGCCCAGCGCGGTCGTGTCGTATTATCTCGGCCGCATCGCTTCCTGGTACCTTTTTGCAGCCGGCACGCTCGACAGCGTCGACATGGCCATCGAGCAGGGCGGCGGCACCCTGGAGGCGATGTACAAGAACGCGGTAAAGAAGGCCTACGAATACGCGAGGATGTACGACAAGGGCTATCTGTTCGGCAAAGCCCTCGACACCGGCGTAGGAGGCAACTACGGCGCTTTTCAGAAGGGGCTGGCGGATGGGCTGGCTTGGGCCGGCGAACTCTACAGGAAGGCCTGGGGTCTCTAGGATCTGGCCAGCCGATACCTCTCCGTCGCCGGGATCAAGGTGAGGTTGGCCAGGATCCTGTGCTGCGGCTCCGCGCTGACGGCGAGCCTGGGCTGCAGCGCCAGAAGCGTGCTGGCGAGGATCGTCTCGTCCCAGAACCAGGCCTTGCGCGTCTTCGACGAGCCGGGGTCGGGGAAAGCCGAGGCTGATTCGAGATAGTAGGCCCTGAGATCGTCGATCGCTTCCTTGAGGGATTGCGCCGGCGGCAGGGCGCCTTCCATGGCCTGCACGATCAGCCGGCCGGCCGCCGGCATGTCGAGACCCGATACGCCAACTGTGGTGCGGCCAAGCGTTGCCACCGCGCGGTCGTACCACACGGCCAATCGATCGATCTCGGCGGCCAGCGTATCGGACGGGCGCGGCGCGAGGTTGATCGGGCAGGCCCAGCCCGTGAAATCGGCTTCCTCCTCGACATGCTCGGGATAGTCGGCGATCAGCGGCCCATCGGTGCGCTGGAGCAGATCGAGCGCGGCCTTGACGACGCGGCGCTGGAACGGCGCTGCATCCGGAATGCCGAGCGGCCGGCCGAGCTCGAACGTCACCCACAGCGCGCGCGGCGGGCGGATCGTCTCGGTATGCTCCCGCACCAGGCTGATGCCGGTGGTGGGGATGCCCTGTCGTTCGAGGAAATGTCCCAGCGCGCCCACGGCGCGCGTGCAGGCGGGTCAAACCGGCACGAGCAGGGCGGCATCGACCTTGTCGGCTTTCAGGAGGCCCGCGAGATGGAGCGCATGCGGCTCGGCTGCCGTGGGCGGGAAGGCACCCATGAAGGAATAGTGGACGGCAGCCATCGAGCCGACCTCGCCGTCCGCGACGAGCTCACGCAAGCGGTCGATCGGAAAGGCGACGTTCAGGTCCTGCTGGAAGCCGGTGCGGTCGAAATTGACGGAGATGTGGCTCATCACCAGCTCGTTGGCCGGCGTTTCCGCCGCGATGATGCGGTAGCTGCCGTCCCCCGGCTGGAACGGCCGATCGCCACGCCGATGGAGGCCCGCCGTCGAGACGATGGCGACGCGGCGCCCGGCAAGCGGCTTGCCGGGCAGCAGCGGCGTGGCGTCGTAGGTCGGGCACTCGATGCGGCGAAGATGCTGGGCCTCGACCTCGGGCATGTCGCTGAGACGCTTGACCATGATCTACCTCACGACCTTTCGCAGGGCTTCCAACGTGGTTTCGGCTTCCGGCCGGTAGGTATAGTCGGGATCGGCCTGGACGGAGCGGACGATGCCGTCGCCATCGACGACGAAGCGCGATGGGATCGGCAGGCGCCACGACGGGTCGCCGTTGCGCACCGCCAGGTCGTTGCCGAAGCCGAGATAAACCTGGCGCAGGTCGTCGGGCAGGGTGAAGGCGAGGCCGAAGGTCTCGGCCACCGCCGACCGCTCGTCCCACAGGATGGGGAAGGTGAGCTTCTGCTTGGCCGCCATGTCGGCGGTGCGATCGGGGACCTCCGGCGAGATCACGACCAATGCGGCGCCGAGGGCGGCGATGTCGGCATAGATGGCTTGCAGAGCGTCCAGCTCATGTCGGCAATAGGGTCACCACGATCCTCGGAAGAAGGAGAGGACGAGCGGCCCGCCGGCGAGAAGATCGTCCGAGGAGACGCGGCGGCCGTCGTGATTGGCGAGGTCGAAGGCGGGCATGCGGCTGCCTACGGGCGCGATACGGTCGAGGATGCCCGACGTGCGCAGATCCTCGGTCGCACGGTGCATGATGGCCTGCCGTTCCGGCGGTATGCGCGACGCCGCGCCGGCGCGGGTGGCCGCAAGCTTTTCTTCGAGCGACATGGATGTTCCTCTCAGGAGGCTGCGAGCTTGTTGTAGGTTTCGCGGATGGCGACGATGGCGTGGTCGGCGCAGCCGTTCTCGCGCTCGACATTGGCGACGGCATATTCCGGCGAGTTCATCATGGCGAGGAAAGAGGCGCGCGAGGGATAGCGGACCAGCGCGACATAGTCCCAGCGATGCCGCTCCGGCACGCCGAGCGCCACCGCCTCGGCGTCGCCGGCCCAGACGATGGTGCCGCCCTGCGCCTTGATCAGCTTGATGGTGAGGGCGCTGTAGCGGAGATAGGCGTCCCAGCCGCTGCCCTTGCCGTCGAGCGAGCGCTCGCGGAAGCGCATCAGGTTGAGCATCGTCACCGGCGCATCGTCGGGCAGCGCCTTCAATGTCTCTTCGTTGAGATGGCCGATCACTGATGCGTCTCCAGGAGGGCAAGGGCTGGCCGGGCGACGCCTTCCAGCAGCTTGCGCCTGGCCCCGGTACGCGCCAGCACGCGGATGCCGAGCAGCACGCCCAGCAGATGGGCCGAGACCTCGTCGGCGTTTGCAACGTGGGCAGCGTCGAGATTGCGCCGGAAGAAGGCGCGGATCTCGTCGAGGTAGCCGGCCACGACCTTGCCGATGGCTGCATCGTGCGGTGCCACGTCGAGCGCCGAGTTCACCAGCAGGCAGCCCTTGCGGTCGCGGTCCTTCAGCGACCGCTCGATGATCTCGGCAAGGAAGGCGGCGATCGCCTCCTTCGGCCGGTGCGCCGCCTCGAGCCGGGCGATGCGCTCGCGCATGGAGCGGTTGGCGTAGCGTTCGAGCGAGCGGGCGAACAGGGCGCGCTTGTCGCCATAGGCATTGTAGAGGCTGGCGCCGCCGATCCCCATGGCATCTGTCAGATCGCGCACCGAGGTTGCTTCGTAGCCGCGCGCCCAGAAGCAATCGACGGCGGCGTCGAGCGCGCGATCCTCGTCGAATTCCTTGAGGCGGGCCATGGCGCCATCAAAACCGGATTCTGGAACGAACGCTACAAAATTCGTATGGTTCTGGCCCGCTCCGTGCTAGCGGCAGGGGATGACGGATCCGGCGACGACGCGCCTGCGGTGGGGAATCCTGTCGGGCATGACCATGGCGCTGGGCGCCTCGCTTTCCTTCGCCTCGGCGCGTGCCGGCATCCTGGGCGGATTGCAGGCGGTCGACCTGATCTTCGCGCGCTTCGTCGTGGCCGGCGCGATCATGCTGCCCCTGCTGCTGCGCTTCGGCGTGCGCGACCTTGCCGGCATCGGGATCGGCCGCGCGTTGGTGCTGACGGCGCTGGGCGGCACCTTCTTCGCGCTGCTGCAGACCGGCGGCTACGGCTATGCACCGCTGGCGCACGGCGCGGTGATCGCGCCCGCGACCGTGACCATCGTCAGCACCATCGGCGCCGCGCTGTTCCTGCGCGAGCGGCTCGGTCGAAATCATCTCACGGGGGCCGCCATCGTCCTGGTCGGCATCGTTCTGATCGGCTGGGACGGGCTGATCCAGCCGTCCGGCGAGCGCGCCTGGATCGGCGACCTGATGTTCTTTGCCTCGAGCGTGCTGTGGGCGGGCTTCACCCTGCTGCTGCGCCAGTGGCGGGTGCCGGCGGTGCGTGCCACGGCCGTCGTCTCGGTCCTGTCCTGCCTCGTCTCGACGCCCGGATATCTGCTCCTGATGGGCTGGGCGCATCTTCAGGCCCTGCCGCTGGGCGCCATCGCCTTCCAGGGAATGCTGCAGGGGGGCCTGCAGGGTGCCATCACCATGATGGCCTACGGCCAGGCGGTCGTGCTGCTGGGCGTGAGCCGGGCCGTGCTGTTCCCCGCCATCGTGCCGGCGGTGTCGGTGCTGGTGGGCATTCCCATCGTGGGCGAGATCCCGAGCCTCCTGCAGGTGGCCGGCCTCGGCTGCGTCACGCTTGGCTTGCTCACGACAACCGGTATGTTCCGGTCTTTCGGGAGACGCCCATGAATCGCGACCAGATCCTCCGCCTCTCCTCCATGCCGGCGGCGAGCCCGAGCTACCCGTTGCCGCCCTTCCGGTTCGTGAATCGCGAGTTCATGATCGTGATCTACGAGAGCGATCCCGAGGCGATCCGCGCCGCCGTGCCGGAGCCGCTGGTGCCCGATCCCTCGAACCAGGTGTTCTACGAGTGGATCCGCATGCCGGACTCCTCGGGCTTCGGCGACTACACCGAGACCGGCATCGCCATTCCCTGCTCCTACGAGGGCACGCCCTGCAATTTCGTGTCTCAAATGTATCTGGACGACGATCCGCCGATCGCCGCCGGACGCGAGATCTGGGGCTTTCCCAAGAAATACGCCAACCCCAAGCTCGAGGTGGTGAAGGACACGCTCACCGGCACGCTCGACTATGCCGGCCAGCGCGTCGCCATGGGCACCATGGCCTACAAGCACGAGAACCTGTCGCGCCATCCGTCGAAGACCATGGCGTCGCTGCGCAAGCTGCAATGCCTCCTGAAGGTCATTCCCGACGTCGACGGCCGGCCCAAGATCGCCCAGCTCGTGGGGCTGCACCTCACCGAGATCACGGTGAAGGGCTCGTGGTCGGGCCCGGCGCGGCTGCATCTGGTGCCGCACGTCAACGCCCCGGTGGCCGACCTGCCGGTGCGCAAGATCGTCGGCGGCCGGCATTTCGTGGCCGATCTGACGCTCCCGGGCGGCCACGTGCTGCTCGACTACATGAAGAGTTGACCGGCCGGCCGCTAGGCTAGAGGCGCGCGCTTCGGTAGAGTTGGCCATGGCCGCCGATATCACCGTCTCCGCCCAGACCGCCCGGATCGACGCCGCCGCCCGGCCCAGGGCGCCGGTCTTCGGGCTGAGCTGGCGCGTGCTGGGGCTGGTGGTCCTCGCGGTGATGACCGCCGAGGTGCTGCTCTTCCTGCCCTCGATCGCACGCTTCCGCACCGCCTATCTCGAGCAGCTGATCGAGAGCGGCACGCTGGCCGCGCTGGCGCTCGATGCCACGACCAACAACCAGGTGAGCGACGAGGTCAAGCGGGCGCTGCTGAACCATGCCCGCGTCGACGCCGTCGTGCTGGTCGAGCCCAACAAGCCGCGCCGCCGCCTGTTCAACATCGAGCCGTCGCCGCAGATGCCCTCCTTCAACCTGAAGGAGACGGGCCAGCTCACCCTGATCTGGGACGCGCTGCGGGCCATGGCGCGCGACGGCGCCTTGTACATGCGCGTCGGCGGCGAATCGGTGCGCCTGCCGGGCGCCATGGTGTGGATCGTGGTCGACGAGCTGCCGATGCGCATCGCCATGTACGGCTATGCCGGCCGGGTGCTGGCGATCTCGATCATCATCGCCCTGTTCACCGCGGCGCTTCTCTACCTGACGCTGCGCTGGCTGGTGGTGCGACCGCTGCAGGACCTGTCGGCCGACATGGTGGCCTTCCGGCGCGCGCCCGAGGAGCAGGGCGCGGCACGCGCGCCGACCGGGCGCAACGACGAGATCGGCGTGGTCGACCGCGAGTTCCAGAACCTGCAACGCGAGCTGCGCGCCTCGCTGCGCCAGAAAACCCGCCTGGCCGAGGTCGGCGCCGCCTCCAACAAGATCAACCACGACCTGCGCAACATGCTGTCGACGGCACGGCTGCTGTCGGACCGGCTGGCGCGCGCCGGCGACGAGCGCACGCGCAAGCTCGCGCCGACCATCCTCAACACCATCGACCGCGCGACCCGGCTGGCCAGCGAGGCCATCGAGTATGTCCGCGACCGCCCGACGCCGCGGATGACCGAGTTCGATCTTGCCGACCTGGTGAACGAGGTTGGCGTGGCGTTGCAGGAACAGGGCGAGGACAACGACCCCAACCTGCTGCGCGCCTGGCAGAACGAGATCGGCGAAGACTGTCGCGTGCAGGCCGACCGCGACCTGCTCTATCGCGTCTTCGTCAATCTCGGCCGCAACGCCTTCGACGCCGGCGCCACCGCCGTGACCGTGCGGTCCCAGGCCAATGGCCGCCATATGTTCATCGAGGTCGTCGACAATGGTCCCGGCGTGCCGGACGCGGTGATCTCGCAGCTCTTCCGGCCCTTCACCACCGGCGGCCGCGCCGGCGGCGCGGGCCTCGGCCTCGCCATCGCGCGCGATTTGGTCTGCGCCCACGGCGGCGACATCGCGCTCGCCGAGACCGGCGTCTCCGGCTCGACCTTCCGCTTCTCGCTCCCGATCAACGGCGGATGATCTTCTTCATTCTCCTCCCCTTCGCGGAACCCGCGAAGGGGAGGTGCCCTCGTCTTGCGAGGGGGGAGGGGTCATGAGCGCCAAATGGAACCTTCGACCCCTCCGTCGCCGTATGACGGCGCCACCTCCCCTTGCTGCGCAAGGGGAGGAGAATGAAAGCGCACGCCTCACGGCTCCGCCTTCAGCCGTTGCGTGAAGTCGCGGATGCGACGGGCGTTGGCGCCGAGGTCGGAGCTGCCGACGCGGCTCTTGGAGCGGATATCGATGCGGCTGCCGGCGCCATCGGGACGGATACGCACCACGATATCGTCCTGGAAGCCGAACCAGGCTGTGGTGTCGACCGCCTCGAGCCGGCCATCGCCCCGCCCGTCGCCCGGTGCGCGCGCCACCACCTCCCAGCCCATCGCCTCGGCGAAGCGATCGACGCGCTTGAACGCGTCGGCGGGAGGCACGGCGAGCTTGATCGGCTGGATGTCGGGATAGGCGGCATGCTGCGGATCGGCGAAGCTGGCGCCGGGATAGGCAGCGGACGTCTGCGCCTCGCGCCGCAGCTGCAGGGTGACGACCAGCGGCGGCGGATCGCCGGTGTCGGTCGTGATGTCGTTGATGTGCGGCGAGTTGCGCGCATCGAGGAACCATTTGAACGGCGTCCACGCCGCGGCGATGCCGATTGCCAGCGCCAGCACGGCGGCGACGAAGCCGCGGCGGCGCTCGCCCGGCCGCGTCGGCAGGATGGTGGCGAGGCCGAGTGCGATCGCGCCGGCGCCGAGATAGAAGCCATACCGGAACAGGGCAATGGCGACGTCGAAATCGAGACCCAGGAAACGATGAAGGGGGCCTGCGACGGCGACACACAGCACCGCCGCGCACGCCGCCATGAAGGCCAGGCGCGCCAGCCTGTGGCTCACCCGATTGGCAGGCGGAAGGGACGGCATTGGTTCCCCGCTGCTAGGCCATCGGCCCCGTTCCGGCAAGCCCGTCCATCCAACCCTCGACAGACCCCGCCTCATTCTCTATGCGCCGCCCATGACGAAGGCCGGTGGGATATTGGGATCGACGCGACGCCGGGCAATGGCGGCGGGCTTGGGCGCGATCACGCTGTGGGGGGCGCTGGCGACGCTGTCCGTCGTGGCCGGCCCCATCCCACCCTTCCAGATGGTCGCCATGACCTTCGCGGTCGGCGCCTCGATCGGCATCGTGCGGGCGCGCCGGCGCGGCATGGGCTGGCACGCCCTCGTCAGCTGGCCGCCGCGCGTGTGGGCGCTGGGGATCGGCGGGCTGTTCGGCTACCACGCACTCTATTTCGCCGCCCTGCAGCTTGCGCCGCCGGCCGAGGCCAATCTCGTGAACTATCTCTGGCCGCTGCTGATCGTTCTGCTGTCGGCGCCTCTGGCCGGCGAACGGCTGGGATGGACGCATCTGCTGGGCGCCTTCCTGGGCTTCGCGGGCGTAGCCGTGCTGGCCGCGAGCCGGGGCGTGAGCTTCGGCGGGCAATATGCGCTCGGCTACGGGCTGGCGCTGGGCTGCGCCTTCGCCTGGTCGAGCTATTCGGTGCTGTCGCGCCGCTTCGGCGAGACGCCGACCGACGCCATCGCCGCCTTCTGCGCCGCCTCGGCGCTGCTGTCGTTCGCCTGTCACCTCCTGTTCGAGCGCACCGTTTGGCCGGCAACGGGCCTCGCCTGGCTGGCCGTGCTGGCGCTCGGCCTCGGCCCGGCGGGCGCGGCGTTCTATCTCTGGGACCATGCCGTGAAGCGCGGCGACATCCGCGCGCTCGGCGCCTTGAGCTACGCCACCCCGATCCT
Organism: Rhodospirillales bacterium; assembly: GCA_947469635.1. Classification (GTDB taxonomy): domain Bacteria; phylum Pseudomonadota; class Alphaproteobacteria; order Reyranellales; family Reyranellaceae; genus Reyranella. Next base: position 9,777 of record CANIRG010000192.1, read on the forward strand.
GTCGACCGCCCTCCTGATCCTGTGCGGCCTCGCCGAGCCCACCAGCGCGCTTCTGATCGCGGCCCTCCTCGTCACCGTCGGCGCCGTGCTCGCCTCCCGCGAGATGTGGAAGCGCTGAGCTGGGGGCGCGCCACTCCGTGGCGCGATCATGATTCAAGAGAAGACGCGCCACGGAGTGGCGCGCCCCCAGCCATGACCTAACCCGGCGCCCACCCCGGCGGGGCCATCTCGAAGCCCTTGAACTCGAAGCCGGGCGCGACGGTGCAGCCGACCAGCGTCCAATGGCCGAGCGAACGGGCGGCCTGCCAGACGTGGCGCGGGACCACGGCCTGCGGCAGCTCGTCGAGGTCGAAGTCGGTGCCGACGCGCAGGCGGCGCACGGTGCGGCCGTCCTCGCTCAGCGACAGCTCGAGCGGCGCGCCGGCATAGTGATGCCAGATCTCGTCGGCATCGACGCGATGCCAGTGCGAGCGCTCATCGGCCTTCAGCAGGAAATAGATCGCCGTGCTGGCGCCGCGCCCGCCATCGGAGGCGCGGAACATCTGGCGATAATGCCCGCCCTCCGGGTGCGGCTCCAACCCGAGCCGCGCGATGATGTCGTCGGCGGTCACGCCAACTCTCACGCCGGCGGCGGCACCGTCGCCTTGATCGACGGCGTGTTGGAGATCGTGGCGAACCACTTGGCGAGCTTGGGCCGCTTGGCGCGCCAGTCGTGGCTGGCGAAGCGGAAGTCGAGATAGCCCAGGGCGCAGACGACGGAGATGGTGCCCAGCGTCAGCTTGCCCTTGAGCGTCTTGGCCTCGGCCTCGAACTGGTCGAGCACGCCGTCGATCTTCTTCATCTGGCCCTGCACCCAGTCGGGCCAGCGCTTCTCCTCCGGCCGCAGGAAGCCCTCGTAGCGCGCCAGCAGCGCGGCATCGAGCAGGCCGTCGGCCATCGCCTGCTGACGCAGCGCCACCCAGCGCTCACGACCCTTGCGCGGCACCAACTTGCGGCCCTTGTGCAGGCCGTCGAGATATTCGCAGATCACCGGCGAGTCGAAGAGGTCCATGCCCTTGATCGCCAGCACCGGGATCTTGCCGACCGGGTTGTGCTTGTCGACGTCGGCGTTGGACGCGACCGGCGTCAGCACGGCGTTCACCAGGTCGATCTTCTTGTCGAGGCCGGTCTCGATCGCCACCACCCGCACCTTGCGGGCGTAGGGCGAGGACGGCGAGTAGTAGAGCGTCATCTTGGCCATGGTCGGTCTCCTGTCCTGCCGCCGGCTCAGGCGGCGGTGTGGGGAATCGCGGTGTCGTTCAGCCGCACCTTGCGGGCGACGTCGACGAGCTGCTGCCAGGTCGTCGAATCGATCGGCACGCCGTTCTTCTCGCGGTCGAGCTTGCGGGCGCGTTCGGGCTCGCCCGGCGCCAGCACCTCGGGGACGCCCGCCTGCGGCTTGGCCGACTTCACCCAGGTGATGAAAGTCTCGACCTCCTCCTCGAACAGCTCAGTGCCGCCCATCGCGGCGGGATCGATGATGATCGACAGCATGTTGTTGATGATGTCGGTGCCGTCCTTCTTGATCGTCTTGGGCGAATGGGTGCGCCCGCCCGTCAGCGCGCCGGCCAGCAGGTCGCAGATCACCGCGAGGCCGCCGCCCTTGTGCAGGCCGAAGGGCAGGATGGCGCCGTAGGGCGCGTTGTACATCACGCCCGGATCGGTGGTCGGCTGGCCGTTGGAATCGATCAGCAGCCCCTCCTCCATCTGCACCTTCTTGTTGTTGGCCACGCGCACCTTGCCCATCGCCACCTGGCTGGTGGCGAAGTCGAGCACGATCGGCTCCTTGCCCTTGCGCGGCACGGCGGTGCA
>CANIRG010000193.1 GCA_947469635.1 Rhodospirillales bacterium
GAACCAGAACGATGCGCTGATGCGCACGCGGACCTCGACGGTCGTCGTGCGCGAGAAGGCGCTGGCGGCGCTCAAGTCCGATCTCGACTTGGCGCGGCTGGAACTGGAGCGCAACCGCGCGCTGTTCGAGCGCCGCGTCGCCAACGAGCGCCAGCTCCAGGTGTCGCAGGCCGCGGTGGTGAAGCTCGAAAGCCAGATCCTGCAGCTCCAGGCCGAGCACGAGCAGGCCGAAGGCAGCCTCGACGAGGCGCGGATGCAGCAGGACCGGCTGGTCGTCATCGACGCCCAGATCGCCGCCCTCGACCATCAGGCGGCGAACCTCACCGCCCAGCTCTCGCAGCAGACCGTCGATATCGAGGACCGCACCATTCGGAGCCCCATCCCGGCCGTGATCGATCGCACCTTCGTCTTGCCGGGCGAATATCTCCAGGCCGGCCAGCGCATCCTGCTGCTGCACGATCCCAGCGAAGTCTGGGTCGAGGCCAACATCAAGGAAACGCATGTCGGCCGATTGAAGCTCGGCCAGAAGGTCTTCGTCTCGGTCGACGCCTATCCCGACGACCGGTTCGTGGGCCGCGTCGCCCGCATCGGCAGCGCGACCACCGCCCGCTTCGCCCTGATCCCGACGCCCAACCCCTCCGGAAACTTCACCAAGATCACCCAGCGCATGCCGGTCAAGATCGACATGGTCGAGATGCCCAAGCCGCTGACGCCGGGCATGATGGTCGAAGTCGAAATCGACATCCGCTAGTGGCTCGACAGCAGCGTGTGCCCGCGAGATCACCTCACCCTCAGGAGGCCCGAAGGGCCGTCTCGAAGGGTGGGCAACAGGCACCGTGCGTGTGGCCCATGCTTGGAGACGCCACGCTCCGCGCGGCTCCTCAGCATGAGGTTGACCTTGTCCCGATCGCCTCGAGCGCCAACCCGTGACAGCTAGCGCCCCGCTCCAGACGGCACAGGTCCTCACTGAACGCTACGGGCCGGCCTATCGCTGGTTGGTCACCATCACCGGCATGGTCGGTGTGGTGTCGATGGTGCTGGCGATGACCACGGTCAATGTCGCGGTGCCCGACGTGATGGGCGCCTTCGGCATCGGCCAGGACAAGGCGCAGTGGATGTCGTCGGCCTACATGGCGACCATGACCGCCGGCATGCTGATGAATGCCTGGATGACCGGCGTGCTGGGCGAGCGCCGCACCTTCGTGGGCTCGCTGTTCTTCTTCTCGGTGGGCGCGCTGCTGGGCGGCATGGCGCCGACCGAGGACGGGCTGATCTTCTCCCGCCTGCTGCAGGGTTTCAGCGCCGGCATCGCCCAGCCGCTGGTGATGGCCACCATCTTCACGGTCTTCCCGGTCGAGCGGCGCGGCATGGCGATGGGCGTGTTCGGGCTCGGTGTCGTCTTCGCGCCGGCCATCGGGCCGACGCTGGGCGGGCTGATGATCGAGTATTTCTCCTGGCGCTACGTCTTCTTCATCTCGCTGCCCTTCTGCCTCATCGCCGCGGTGATGGGACTCATGTTCATGCCGACCCGCCACATCCCGCGCGTCATCCCGCCCTTCGACTGGCTGGGGTTCGGCCTTCTCTGCCTGGCGCTGTTCGGACTGATGACCGGCATCGCCGACGGCCAGCGCGAGGGATGGAGCTCCGACATCATCGTGCTGCGGCTGGTGACCGGCACGCTGGCGAGCGTGGCCTTCATCTTCTGGGAGCTCTACACGCCGCGCGCGCTGCTCGACGTGCGTATCTTCGCCAACATCGAATTCTCGGCGGCGGCGTTGATCGCCTTCATCTTCGGCGCCGGCATGATGGGCTCGACCTACATCATCCCGGTGTTCGTGCAGACCATCATCGGCTTCACGCCGCTGCTCGCCGGGCTGATGATGATGCCGGCCGGCATCATGCTGGCCTTCATCTTCCCGCTCGCCGGCCGCATGTCCGACGCGATGCCCGCCTCGACCATGATCATCGGCGGGCTGCTGCTGTTCTTTGCCGGCTTCGCCTGGATGGTGACGGCCGACATCGACACGACCTTCGGGACGCTGGTCGCCATGGTCATGGTCTCGCGGCTGGGCCTCGGCTTCATCAATCCCAGCCTCAACGCCTCCTCGCTGAAGGCGCTGCCGGCCGACAAGGTGCGCCAGGGCGCGGGCATCGCCAACTTCATGCGCCAGCTCGGCGGCGCCTTCGGCATCAACCTGATGGTGGCCTTCTTCGAGATCCGCACGCGCTTCCACGCCGATGCGCTGACGGCCACGCAGGAATGGGGCAACCGCACAACCAGCCGCCTGCTGATCCTTGTGGAGGAGCTGATGCAGCGCACCGGCCTGCCCTACCAGCAGCAGAAGGCCGGCGCGATGGAGTATCTCGGCGGCATGATGAACACGCAGGCCCAGATGCTGGCCTTCTCCGACACTTTCATCATCGTCGGCGTGGTGGCGCTCCTCGCCCTGATCCCGGCCGCGATGCTGTCCCGCTCGCAACGCCGCGCGCGTCGGCTGGCCTGGAATTAGACTCTTTCGAATAACGCGAATCGCTCAAATCCTCGATCAGGCGAAAAACCTGATCCTGAGGAGCGCGCAGCGCGCGTCTCAAAGGACGGGTACGAGCACCTTGCCCGGGGCCCACCCTTCGAGACGCGGCCCTTCGGACCGCTCTCAGGGTGAGGTAATCCCCGGTCGGAAAATCTCTACACGATCCGGTTGGTCTTCTTGCCCTCAGTAGCGCCTCGCATTGCCTTCCGGAATTGCTTCGCCGTCAGCGGAGGAATGTCGCTGAGATCGATCTTCCGCTCGGGTCGGCGAGCCACTGCAGCGAACTCGGCTTTCTGCTTCGCCGTCAACGGAGGCAAGTTAGCCAAGTCGAAGGTTCGTCTAACGATCCTCTTGCTCATAGCGGTGCCTTCTCGTCGGATGGTCAGGCTGGCTTAAGCGGTGGTCTCGTCGCTGTCCGAATACATGCCTCGCATTTTGACCCGGCGCCGCTCCTCGGCCAAGATCGCGGCATGCTCGAAACATCCCTCAAGACACAGATCATGGGCGCGGTCGACCGTGCCTTCGACGACCAGACCAGGGTGCTGGCCGACCTGGTGAAGATCCCGTCGACGCGTTTCCAGGAGGCGCCGGCGCAGGACATGATGGCCCGCCTCTTCAAGGAGGACGGGCTCGGCATCGATCGCTGGCAGATCAAGATCGACGATCTGAAGCACCTGCCCGGCTACTCGCCGCACAGCCAGGATTACGACGATGCCTGGAACGTGGTGGGCGCCTGGCGGCCGAACAATCCCAAGGGACGCACGCTGATCCTCAACGGCCATATCGACGTGGTGCCGGAAGGGCCGCACGAGATGTGGGCGCGCAATCCCTTCGAGCCCGCGATCAAGGACGGCTGGATGTACGGTCGCGGCTCGGGCGACATGAAGGCCGGGCTGATCCTGAACGTCTTCGCTCTACGCGCGCTGCGGGCGTTGGGCTGGAAGCCGGCGGCCGACGTCTATCAGCAGTCGGTCGTCGAGGAGGAATGCACCGGCAACGGCGCGCTCGCCTGCCTGCAGCGCGGCTATCGCGCCGACGCGGCGTTGATCCCAGAGCCCTCGTCGGGCGTTCTCACCGTGGCGCAGGTCGGCGTCATGTGGTTCCAGGTCAAGGTCACCGGCCATCCCGTCCATGTCTACAAGGCCGACGCCGGATCGAACGCGATCGAATCGGCCTATCGCCTGATCCAGCAGCTGCGCGAGCTGGAGAAGAAGTGGAACGCCAGGAAGGCGCACGACACGCATTTCTGCGACCACCATCACCCGGTCAACTTCAACGTCGGCAAGATCGCCGGCGGCGACTGGGCGAGCTCGGTGCCGTCGTGGTGCACCTTCGACATGCGCGTGGGCGTGCTGCCGTCGCAGACCCTGAAAGAATGCCGGCAGGAGATCGAGGACCTGATCCGCCACGCCGCCGCCAACGATCCGTTCCTCGGCAACAATCCGCCGACAGTGACGTGGGAAGGTTTCCAGGCCGAGCCCTTCGTGCTCAGGAACCACGAGCAGGTGCGTGTCGTGCTGGCCGAGGCGCATCACACGGTGTTCGGCACCGCGCTCGAGGACAAGACCTCGACGGGCACCGCCGACAATCGCTTCTTCGGCCTGTACGCCGGCATCCCCGCTTTGGTCTATGGGCCGGAGTCCGACGACATCCATGGCTTCGACGAACGCGTGAATCTCGAATCGATCCGCAAGATCACGCAGGCGACGGCGCTGTTCATCGCCGAATGGTGCGGGCTCGAGAAGGCGTCGCTTTAGGGTTTCATGTGTGTCAACTCGGCCTCGACGCGTTGAACGCGCGCGGCCTCCGGCGTAGTTTCCCCTCACGAGATTTCGGGGGGACGTCGGAAGCGGGAGCCGCAAGGCTCCCGCTTTCTTTTTGAGGACGGTCAGCCTTTGCGCGGCGCGAAGAGTCCCAGCGCCACGCCGCCCAGCACGATGGCGACGCCCAGCATCCGCAATCCGCCGATCGGCTCGCCGACCAGCACTGTCGCAAATGTAAGCGCGCAGCACGGCACCAGCAGCGACACCGGCCCGACCTTGCCCGCGGGATAGGTGCGCAGCAGCGTGCCCCACAGCCAGTACCCCAGCCACATGGCGGGAACGACGGTGTAGAAAAGCACGAGGCTGCCCTTCCAGGTCGGCGCCAGGATCGGTGCCAGGGTCGGTCCGACGCCGTCGAGGGCAATGCCCGCCAGCAGGAGCGGCACGGAGGGCAGCAGGCTCGCCCAGGCAGTCACGGCGAAGATCGACGTGCCGCGCGCTTCGCGCAGGAAGAGATTTCCCGTCGCCCAGCTCAGCGCCGACAGAAGCGCGATGGCGACGGCGAGCACGCTGGCATCGCCCTCGACGGAGCGGCCGATCACGATGACGCCGACCAGCGCCGCGCCGAGGCCGAGCCATTGCCCGGTCGTTGCGCGCTCGCGCAGGAAAAGTGCGGCCAGCACCACGGTGAGCGGGCCTTGCAACTGCACCAGCACCGACGACAGGCCGGGCGGCAGGCCCGCCTGCATGGCGAAGAACAGGAACACGAACTGGCCGGTGAACAGGAAGCCCGCGATGCCGGCCAGCGCCGCCCACGAGATCGCGGGTTTCGGCACGAACAGCACCGGGAGCGCGGCGAGGGCGAAGCGCCAGCCGGCGAAGGCCAGCGGCGTCATCTCGTCCAGCCCGAAGCGGATGACGGTGAAGTTGAGGCCCCAGGTCGCCGCGATCAGCAGCGCCGCGGCGACGTGCAGGGGTCTCAAGCGGCTACAGCCAGACCCAGGGCCGCGCGGATTGATCGGCCTTCTGCCATCCCACGATCGCATCCTGGCGCGACAGCGTCTGGGCGATGTCGTCCAGCCCGTTCAGCATGGCGTGCTGGCGGTGCGCCTCGACCTTGAAGGGGATGGTGCGGCCTGTGGGCGAGATCACGATGCAATTCTCGAGATCGACGGTGATGCGGGCGTTGCCGGGCGAGGCCGTCATCTCGTCGGCCAGCAGCTCGACCTCCTCGATCGGCAGCGGCACCGGCAGGATGCCGTTCTGGAAGCAGTTGTTGTTGAAGATGTCGCCGAAGTAGGGGGCGATCACCGCCTTTATACCCATGCCCTTCAGCGCCCATACCGCGCCCTCGCGGCTCGACCCGCAGCCGAAATTCTCGCGGCTGAGGATCATCGGCGCATCGCGATAGGGTTCCTGATTGAAGATGCAGTCCGGGTTCTCGCTGCCGTCCGGCTTGAAGCGGATCTGCTCGAACGCGAAAGGACCGAGTCCCTCGCGCCCGACATTGTCGACCAGCCGCTCGATGCGGATGATGAGATCGGTGTCGACGTTCTGGCGCATCAGCGGCGTCGCGACGCCGGTCACCTTGGTGAATTTTTCCATGGCTAGAACTTCCTCACGTCGGCAATTGCACCCTTGATCGCCGCCGCCGCGGCCATCGCCGGGCTGGCGAGATGGGTGCGCGCGCCGGGGCCCTGGCGGCCGACGAAGTTACGGTTGGAGGTCGACACGCTCCTCTTGCCCGGCGGCACGCGTTCGCCGTTGGAGGCGAGGCACATCGAGCAGCCGGGCTCGCGCCATTCGAAGCCGGCGTCGAGGAACACGCGATCGAGGCCCTCGTCCTCGGCCTGGCGCTTGATGCGCTCCGAGCCGGGCACGACCCAGGCCGTCACGTGGTCGGCCTTGTGCCGTCCCTTGGCGATGACGGCGGCGGCGCGCAGGTCGGAGATGCGCGAATTGGTGCAGGAGCCGATGAACACCCAGTCGACGCTGGTGCCCTCGATCGGCTTGCCGGGCTCGAGACCCTGGTACTGCAGCGCCGCAGCCCACGACGCGCGCTTGTCCTCCGGGCCGGTCGAGGGATCGGGAATGGCGCGGTCGACGGCGATCACATGCTCGGGGCTGGTGCCCCAGGTGATCTGTGGCGCCACGTTCCTCATGTCGATGACATGCTCGCGGTCGAACTCGGCGTCCGGGTCGGACGGCAGCGTGCGCCAATGCGCGACGGCGCGATCCCACATCGCGCCCTTGGGCGCATAGTCGCGGCCGTTCAGGAACTCGTAGGAAATGTCGTCCGGCGCCACCATGCCGGTACGCGCGCCCATCTCGATGGTGAGGTTGCAGAGGGTGAGCCGCGCCTCCACGGGCAGGCTGCGCACGGCCGAGCCGGCATACTCGACCGCATAGCCCGTGCCGGCGGCGGTGCCGACCTCGCCGATCAGATGCAGGATCATGTCCTTGGCGGTGACGCCGGGCAGCAGCGGACCCTCGAAGCTGGCGCGGAAGCGCTTGGGCTTGCGCTGCACCATCGTTTGCGTGGCGATCACATGCACCAGCTCCGACGCGCCGATGCCGTAGGCCAGCGCCCCCAGCCCGCCATGCGTCGAGGTGTGGCTGTCGCCGCAGACCAACGTCGTGCCGGGCAGGGTGAGGCCCTGCTCGGGTCCCATCACATGGACGATGCCCTGACCGTCCTGACCGAGGTCGAACAGCTTGATGCCGTACTGCGCCGTCGTCTCGCGCATCGACAGGATCAGCGGCTCGCCGGGAGGAAAGGTCTTCTCGTTGCGACCCGGTTTGGTCGACATGGTGTGATCGGGCGTGCCGTAGATCAGGCGCGGCTGCGACGGCGCGTAGCCCTTCTCGATGGCCTCCTTCAGCGCCTTGCCGCCCGACATGTCGTGCAGCAGCAGCCGGTCGATATGCATCAGCACGAAACCGTTGCCGAGATCGGTGATGACGTGGCTATCCCAGATCTTGTCGAACAGTGTCTTTGCCATGAACGTTCCTCCGGGCCGGATATCAGCACCCGGGTGCGGTCGAGGGAAGGGCCGTGCTAGCGCCGACCGTCACTTGCGCGGAATTGAAGCCATGTCCCAAGAGCGCATCGAGGGGCGCATCGAAATGAATCCCGAGATCATGACCGGCAAGCCGGTGATCCGTGGCACCCGTATTCCCGTCGAGCTCGTCCAGCGCAAGCTGGGCGCGCGAATGACTGCAGAGGCGATTATCGCCGACCATCCCCGGCTCTCACTTGAGGATATTCGTGCGCTACTCAGGTCGACGTAGTTCTTCGGCCTTCCTCCCTGCGCGGAATCCGCGAAGGGGAGGAACTATGAACGAGAGGTGGGAATTCAAAGTACCACGAGCGACGCATACCACGGCGAAGGCCCAACACGCGGCCCCAACAGCCAGTCCGGCGAAGCGGAAAGAATCAGGCGTGTCGGAATGCCGAGCCGTGCCGCGAGATGGATGGCCGGAACGTCGTCGCCCTCGACACGGCTGCAGCGGGCGATCTGGGCGGGATCGCGCTCGATCGTGACGTCGGGCGGGGGTGTCGCCGACGTGAACCAGCCGACGCGGCCGTCGGGCTTGGCCTTCAATCGCAACGGCGGCGGTGGCGGAAGAGCGTCGGGCGTCCAGCCCAGCAGGTGAGGCAGGCTGCGCAAGGGTAGCGCGGCGGCGAAGTCGGTGAGCGGCGCGCCGCGGCGGATGGTCGATCCGTCGAGCCAATGGGCGAGCTTCTCCGAGCATTGCACGACGGCTTCGACACTCGGGTCGAGGCCGCGCGCCAGCAGCAGCGTGTCGCGCAAGGCGGCGTCGCTCTCGATGTCGGCCTGCTCGGGATAGAGCAGTAGCTGGCCGCCCAGAAGCTCACCGTGCCAGCGCGGCAGGTCGGGCGTGTAGCGGTCGCCCGGCAGCTCCAGGCGCGCTTCGTAATCGCCCAGCCCGCGCATCCAGTCGCCCTGGCCCAGCAGCAGCTCGCCGCGTTGCAAGCGCAGGCGCGGATCGTCGGGGCGCATCGTCAGCGCCCGATCGAGATCGCCCAGCGCACCCAGCCAGTCGCCGCGCCTGGCCAGGAGCGCCGCGCGCGCGGTCAGTGACGGCAGCAGGCGATGGTCGATCGACAGCGCCTCGTCGTAGGCCTGCACGGCTTCGTCGGTGCGTCCCAGCGCATCCAGGGCGCGAGCGCGATTGTGGGCGATGGCGGCGTCGCCCGGCTTCAAGGCGGTGGCACGGTCGAGGGCGGCGAGCGCCGAGGCGTGGTCGCCCAGGACGGAGAGGCAGCCCGCGAGATTGACCTGGGCCGCGGGGTCCTTCGGCAGGAACTGCGCGGCGCGCTCCAACGGCTCGCGCGCATCGGCGAAGCGGCCGAGCTTCAGCCGGACCTGTCCCAGGAGATGAAGTGCCTGACCTGAGTTGGGTCGCTCCGCCGCCACCTGCGCGAACAGCGGCTCGGCCGACGCGAAATCACCCGTGGCGGCGCGTTGCAGCGCGTCGCGGGCAATGGACTGAACCTGGGAGTCGAAAAGGGCCACGCGCGGCGTCTAGCAAGGGCTGAGGGCGCGGGCAAAGAAAAAGCCGGCGGTCGACAGGGAGGCTGAGGGTCGACCGCCGGCAGGGTCCGGGGGGCCAGGCAGGGTAGGGAACAGGCCCGCGCCGGATTTGGTTCGGTTAGTCGCGCCAGAAGGGCTTGCCGTCCTCGAACTGGATATCGCCGGGGCTCATGCCCAGATCGCGGATGGTCCGGGCATCGAGGTTGGCGAGCTCCCGCCGCTCGCGGGCGCGCCGCCGCCACGTGCCGAAAATCTGGTTGAAGGCGGTGAAGGTGCCGGCCAGCGGCGCCTTGGAACTGTAGTGAAGCGAGATGTCGGCCATCGGAGGTCTCCTGAGAGAGGTGAGCTTGTGTGGCCTCGATTTGCGCTTCGGCAGGGGGCTTTACAAACAACCGTTTGTCCTGTTTTGATAAGAATACCTCATGTGATTGGATCGTCATGAAGCGAACCCTCCCGCCGCTCAATGGCTTGCGCGCCTTCGAGGCTGCTGCCCGCCATATGAGCTTTACCGATGCCGCCGAGGAATTGAGCGTCACCCAGGCCGCGATCAGCCATCAGGTGCGCGGGCTGGAACAGAGGCTCGGATTAAAATTGTTCGTGCGGCGCAATCGCTCGCTGCTGCTCTCCGAGGCGGGCCAGGCCTACCTGCCGTCGGTGCGCGGCGCCTTCGATCAGTTGAACGAGGCGACGGAGAAGCTGCTGCAGAAGGATCGCGGCGGGCATCTCACCGTCACCACCACGGCGTCCTTCGCCACCAAGTGGCTGGTGCCGCGCCTGGGTGGCTTCCAGCGCGCCAACCCCGAGATCGACGTGCGTATCAGCACCGGCACCGGCCTGATCGATTTCTCGCGTGAGGACGTCGATATCGGCATCCGCTACGGTCGCGGCCAATGGGCCAACCTGGTGGCGGAGCGGCTGGTGGGCGAGGACGTGCTGCCGGTCTGCGCGCCGTCGCTGCTGAAGGGCCCGAACCCGCTCAAGAAGCCGGCGGATCTCAAGCGCTTCACGCTGCTGCATATCGGCAGCTTTCCGGACGATTGGCAGATCTGGCTGACGGCGGCCGGTATCAAGGGCATCGATTCGACGCGCGGCGTCACCTTCGACCACGCGCTGGTCGCCTATCAGGCGGCGATGGACGGGCTGGGCGTGGCGCTCGGCCGTGCCCCGCTGGTCGCGCCCGACCTCAAGTCGGGCCGCCTCGTGGCGCCTTTCGATTTCAAGATGCCGACCGAGCTCGCCTACTACCTCGTCTATCCCCCGGACGCGATCCGCCGCCGCAAGATCAAGGCCTTCCGCGACTGGCTGATGCCGCTCACCGAGCTGAAGCCGGCTTAGAAGCCCACCTCACCCTGAGGAGTGGTCCGCAGGACCGCGTCTCGAAGGGTGGGCATCAGGCGTGGTGCGTGTTCCCGTCCTTCGAGACGCGCGCTGCGCGCGCTCCTCAGGATGAGGTTTTTCGCTTGTTTCGAACCTAAGCAACCCACGCTACAGCGCCCTCAGGAAGGCCACGAGATCGTTTCTCTCGGTGTCGGAGAGCTTGGCGTCGGAGCTCGTTTTCTTGGCGTAGAACTCGAACATGAAGGTCGCCGCCTCCTCGAGGGTCTTGAAGCGGCCGTCGTGGAAATAGGGCGCGGTCTTCGACACAGAGCGCAGTGACGGCACCTTGAAGGGGCCGCCGCTGCCGACGTCCTCGACGTCCCTCTTGTCGTAGGAGGCGGGCAGATGGCAGGTCATGCAGCCGCCCTTGCCCGAGAAGATCGCGAAGCCGCGCTTCACGTCGGCCGGCGCCGTATCGCGCGGCATGCCGTCGGCGTTGAGGAACTGGGCGGTCGGATTGGGCAGCGACTTCACGTAGGCCGCGAGCGCATCGAGCGTTTCCTTGGATGGCTCCGCGCCCTTCATGCGGTTGACGATGATGCCGCGGATGTTGGTCTCGATCGCGGGAATCGTGCCGGCCCACGACCACATCGCCTGCCGGCTGCCCGCACCCCACAGGGTCGGCGTGCTGCGGCCGGCCGCCGTGGTGCCGTCGGCCACGACCTCGACGCCGACATAGGTCTTGTTGTCGGTATGGCCGTTCATCGGATGGCAGGTGGCGCAGGAATGCTGGCCGGTACCCGACACTGCCGTGTCGTTGAACAATGCACGGCCCTTGGCGATCAGCTCGGCATTGGCCTGGGCGAGCGCGGGCAACGGCAGCGCGAACAGGGCGACGGCGAGGATGAGGCGGTTCATTATATTTCCACTGAATGCCACTCTGGGGAGAGCGTCGTGAAGTTCGGCTATTTCACACTGAGCGACAACCGTTATCCGAACAATCCACGCAGTGCTGAAGATTTCGTGAAGGACATCTTCGCCGAGGCGCTGTGGGCCGAGACAGTCGGACTGAACTCGGCATGGATCGGCGAGCATCATTTCAACCTGCTGGGCGTCAACGCCTCGCCACTGGCGATCCTGGCGCAGCTCGCCGGCGCCACGAAACGGATCAGGCTCGCGCCTGCGGTGACGTTGCTGCCGGTCCATCATCCGCTGCATGTCGCCGAGGAATGGGCGACGCTCGATCTCCTATCCGGCGGCCGTGTTGATTTCGCCGCCGGCCGCGGCTACGACCGCAAGGAATACGAGCCGTTCCAGGCCTCGTTCGACGATTCGTCCGAGCTGTTCGCCGAAGGGCTGGAGATCGTGTGGCGGGCCTGGACCGAGCCCGGCAAGTGGTCGCACAAGGGCAAATTCTATCAATTCGA
>CANIRG010000194.1 GCA_947469635.1 Rhodospirillales bacterium
CCTGGGCCTGTGCAATGGCCGTCCCGCCGGCAACGAATGCCGCGAGGCAGGCGAACGCCGCCAGCGGCCTGAAAGTGACGTTCATCGGGTTGCTCCTCGAAGGTCGGGTTTGGGATCGGAAGGATTGAAGTTTGTCGCGGAAGCGGCCGCGGAGTCCATGGCCAGCCGACGCGCGCGCGCGAGGTGCGGATCGGCGACCAGCTTGGCCGCCAGCAGCGAGCGCGTGTAGTCGTTCGCCGGATTGCCCAGCACCTGGCGCGTCGGCCCGGCCTCGACGACCTTGCCCAGGTACATGACGATCACCCGATCGGAGATGGCATCGACGACGTTGAGATCGTGGCTGATCAGCACAAGGCCGAGGTTGCGGCTGGTCTTGAGCTCGACCAGCAGGTTCAGGATCTGGGCCTGCACCGACATGTCGAGGCTCGACAGCGGTTCGTCGGCGATGATCAGCTTCGGCCGCACCGCCATCGCCCGCGCGATCGCGATCCGCTGCTGCTGGCCGCCCGACAGTTGATGCGGATAACGATCGTGGAACTGGTCGGCATCGAGGCCGACGGAGCCCAGCAGGTCCGCAATCGCCGAGTCGAGCGTGGCGCGCGTCGCCAATCTGTGTCGCAGCAGGACATTCGACAGCGTGGTGTCGACGCGCATCCGCGGATTGAGCGACGACGCCGGGTCCTGGAAGATCGGCTGCACGGATTTGCGGAACGTCACCCAGTCCGGCGCCGCGAATCCAGCCATGGATCGGCCATAGAAGGCGACCTCGCCCGAGGTGGCCGTGCTGAGGCCGAGCAGGATGCGGGCGAGCGTGCTCTTGCCCGAGCCCGACTCGCCCACGATCGCCAGCGTCTCGCCTTCATTGACGTCGAGATCGACCGTGTCGACCGCGCGCTTGGCCTTGCCCGACCCGCCGAACCAGCTGCGCGCGCCGAAGGTCTTGACGATGGACCGTCCGGACAGGATCGGCGTGCTCATACCAGCGACCGTGTCTGATGCAGCCGTCGTGCCGCCGCGAGGAGGCTCGCGGTGTAGTCGTTGCGCGGCGCATCGAACAGGGTGAAGACATCGGCCGATTCGACGATCTTGCCGCCGTGCATGACATAGACGTGCTCGCACAGCTCCGCGACCATGCCGAGGTCGTGGGTGATGATGAGCATGGCGAGATTGCGCTCCTTGTTGAGCCGGCGCAGCGTCTGGATCACCTGGTACTGGACCGTGGCGTCGAGCGCGGTCGTGGGCTCGTCGGCCACCAGCATCTGCGGATCGGGGGCCAGCGCCATGGCGATCATCACGCGCTGGCGCATGCCGCCGGACAATTCGTGCGGATAGAGCCGCAGGATGCGCGCGGTGTCGTCGAGCCCGACCTGGCGCAGCAACTCCTCCGACCTTTGCCGCACGGCGTTGCGGTCGGCGAGATGGCGCAGCGCTTCGGCCAGCTGCCGGTCGATCCGCAGCGTCGGATTGAGGTAGGAGAGCGGATCCTGGAACACCATGGAGAAGCCGCGATGGCGGCGCAGCGCCCGCATCGCCTCGGGCGCCATCGCCAGCACGTCCTCGCCGCAGAAGCGGACGGCGCCCGACAGTTCCGCCAGCTCGACATTGGGCAACAGCCGGGTCATCGCCCGGCCGAGCGTGCTCTTGCCCGAGCCCGATTCGCCCACGATGCCGACGCATTGGCCGGGATGGACGTCGAGATCGACGCCGTCGACCGCCTTCACGATGCGGCCGTGGACGCGCAGATGCACCTTCACATCGCGTGCGCTCAGCAGGGTCGATACGGCGGGCTTACCGCTCACGGGCTCAGCTCTGCAGCTTCGGCGCCTTGGCCGAAGCACGGGGATTGAACATCTCGGTGAGACCGTCGGCGAACAGGTTGAAGCCCAGCACGGCGATGCAGATCGCCATGCCGGGGAACACGCTCATCCACCATGCCAGCTCGAGGAACTGCTGGCCGCGGTTCAGCATCTCGCCCCAGCTCGGCTCCGTCGGGTCGGACAGGCCGAGGAAGCCCAGCCCCGCCTCGATCAGGATGGCGGCGCTGGCGTCGAGCGAGACCTGGACGGTGACCGTCGGCAGGGCGTTGGGCAGGATCTCGAGAAAGATGATGTGGGAGGTCGAGAGGCCCGCCGCGCGCGCCGCCAGGACGAACTCGCGCTCCGACAGAGCGATGAACTGGCCGTAGACGAGCCGCGCCTCGATCGGCCAGATCGCCAGCGCCACCGCGGCGACCAGCAGCCAGAAGCTCGACCCCACCAGGGCCACGCTGAACAGCACGATGATGATGGCGGGCAGGGTGTGGAACAGGTCGGTCACGCGCAGCAGCACGACCGCGACGGCGCCGCGGAAGTAACCCGCCAGAGCGCCGATCGTGCCGCCGATCAGGAAGGCCATGGCGGCGGCGCTGAAGCCGATCAGAAGCGACGAACGGCCGGCGTAGAGGATCACCGAGCGGACGTCGCGGCCCAGGCTGTCGGTGCCGAGCGGATGCGCCCACGACGGCGGCTGCATCGATTCCGCGCCGAGCTCCATGGGCCCGCTCGAGGCGAACCACGGCGCGAAGATCGACAGGATGGAGATCGCGACGAGAATGACCAGCCCGATGCCGCCGAAGCGCGTGCGAAACAGGCGGCGCAGCAGATCGAGCGAGGCGGACGTGGTCACGCCGGACAACCTTCGCTGGGGGCGCGCCACTCCGGCGGCGCGATCTTCTGTGTGCCAGACGAATGACGCGCCACCGGAGTGGCGCGCCCCCAGCGATGACATGCGAGCACATCGAATCGAGACATGCCCTAGCCTTGCGAGGACGAGACGCGGATTCTCGGGTCGAGCCAGGCGTAGAGAAGATCGACCACGATGTTCATGACGACCACCGAGCAGGCGATCAGGATGACGACACCCACGATGGCCTGGGTGTCGCGGGCGCGCACCGACTCGACCATCAGGGAGCCGACGCCGGGATAGGAGAAGACCGTCTCGAGCAGCACGGCGCCACCCATGGCGGTGCCGAATGAATAGCCCATCACCGTGATGACCGGCAGGATCGAGTTGCGAACCACGTGCCCCATGATGATCTCGCGGCGTGACAGGCCTTTCTGCCGTGCCGTGACGATGTATCCCTGCTCCAGCGTCTCGGCCACGCTGGCACGCATGAAGCGTGCCACGCGCGTGGCCTCCAGGATGGTGTAGGTCGCGACCGGCAGCGCCAGGTAGGTCGCCCGTTCCAGGACCCAGTCGAAGCCCGTGGCGCGCGAGATCATCGGTCCCATGCCCTGCGTCGGCAGCCAGCCGAGCTGGATGGCGAACAGCATGACGAGGAGCTGGCCCACCCAGAAGGTCGGCATCGCATAGCCGATCAGCACGAGGCTCGACCACGCCTGGTCGACCCCGCGATGCGGCGTGATCGCAGAGTGTATGCCAATGGCGATTCCGATCACGATGCCCAGGGAATAGCCGGTGCCGGCCAGCAGCAGGGTGCGCGGAAACCGTTCGGCAAGGATGTCGAAGACGGGTCGGCGGTAGTTCATCGAATAGCCGAGATCGCCCTGCAGCACGTTCGCGAGGTAGCGGTAGAGCCGCGAAAAGAACGGCTCGTTCAGCCCGAAGCGCTCCTCCAGCGCGGCACGCAGCGCCGGCGGCACCGGCATGTCGCCCACCATGGCCTGGATCGGATCGCCGGGGATGGACTGCAGCAGGCAGAAGATCAGCACGACGACGCCCAGCAGAACCAGGATCGCCTGCGCCAGATGTTTCGCCGTATGCCGCAGCATCGATACCCTCGCCCCGCCTCCATGCTGCAATGCATCACGGCCATGCTCACGTCAATTCTGCATGCATGTCCGTGGGAATGACCCTAGCCTGCGCCCTTGTCGTCCGAATGGCCGAGGGGAAAAAAGTGGCAAGGAAAGTCATCGATCTGGAGTGCCTGCTGCCCGCCGACGAGCAGGGCAAGCCGAGGCAGTATCACGAGCAGGCAGCGCATCGCATCGGCTACGGCGATCCCGAGCTTCTGGAGCCTCGCCCCGGCTACGGCTTCGCCAACTACCAGAACATCTTCCGCAAGCGCGTCGATGGCGCGCCCAAGGGTGAGGTGGCGGCGAAGCCCGCGGGCCAGTCGATCAAGGAGTTCGTGGGCGAGCTCGATCGCGAGGGCGCCGAGGTGTCGGTGCTGGGCCGCGTCGACAACTACGTGCTGGCCGACGTGGTGAAGGAATTTCCCGACCGCTTCTTCGCGCTGGCATCGATCAGCCCGTTCGACGGCATGAAGGGCGTGCGCGAGTTCGAGCATCTCATCCGCGAGCGCAAGCTGAACGGCCTGCGCGTGGCCGCGCTCTACAACAATCTCGCGGCCAGCGACCGGCGCTACTATCCGCTCTATGCCAAGTGCGTCGAGCTCGACGTGCCGGTGCGCATCTATTCGACGATGAATTACGCCAACGACCGGCCCTACGACCTCGGCCATCCCCGCCATCTCGACCAGATCGCGATGGACTTCCCCGAGCTCCGCATCGACGCGGCGTTGAGCGGCTGGCCCTGGGTCAACGACCTGGTCGGGCTGATGCGGCGGCACCCCAATCTCTACTGCGATACCTCGGCCCATCACCCGCAGTATTTCGGCGTCCCGGGATCGGGCTGGGAGATGTTCATCCAGTTCGGCAACACACTGCTGCAGGACAAGATCATGGTCGGCTTCTCGAAGGGCTCCTTCGCCAAGACCATCCCCGAGCTTGTCGCGATGTACGAGAAGCTGCCGCTCAAGGACAAGGTCATCGAGAAGTGGCTCTACGGCAACGCCAAGGAGTTCCTGCGACGCTGAACGCCTAGTGGCAGTGGCCGGACGCTCGATGCGCTTGGACCAGGGCAAGGATCAGCTGCCGTAGCGCGCCAAGCTTTACCGGCTTGTTGAGGAAGGTCGAGATCCCGAGGGCGCTCACCACCTCGTCCGGCAGCCCCTCGATCCGCCCCGACATGACGATGATGTCGAGGTCGGGCACGATGGCCCTGATCTCGGCCGCGATCTCCGTGCCGATCGCGTCCGGCAGGTTGTAGTCGAGGAGCGCGACATGAGGCCGGCATAGACGGGCGACACGCGCCGCCGCCATGCCGGTCTCGGCCGATTGAACCACCAGCCCGACACGGGTCAGGAAGCCGGCGATCTCTTCGGATTGCAGTTCGTCATCCTCGACGATGAGGACGTCGCATCGCTGGACCGATCCGGGGAAGTCGCGAATATGATCAACCATCCACCAAATATGGTGGCAGTGACTCCGCCGACAACCGAGATCGAAACCAACTTGGTGACGGTAGCGCGGGAACCGGGAAGCGGGCTCTGCGTTCGGCCGCCTAGCTCTTGCTCTTGTCGGCAGGGCCCGAGGCGGTGCGATCCTGAGGAGTGCGGCCGAACATCAGCCCGCTTTTGGGAGGCTCGGCCTCCGGCGTTCCCGGAGGCTTCGGCCGCGTGTCCAAGCGGTAGAGATAGTAGGCATAGCCGCCGGCGGCAGCGAGGGCCAACAAGACGAGGGCTTCATAGAGAGACATGATCCGGGATCCTCAAGTCGTCATTTTAATCGAACAGTGTCGCCAGCCGCTGCTTCATCTGATCCGCGATGTAGAGCGCCAGCGCCTGGATCGTGGAGGTCGGGTTCACACCGCCCGAGGTCACCCAGATGCTGCCATCGACGATGAACAGGTTCTTCACATCGTGGCTGCGGCCCCAGCCGTTCACCACCGAGCGCTCGGGATCGTCGCCCATCCGCGCCGTGCCCAGAAGGTGGCCCGGGTAGTTCAGGACCGTGCGCGACGTGGATATCCTGGTCGCGCCGGCCGCGGTCAGGATCTCCTCGGCGCGGGCGATGCCGTGCTCCATCATCCGCCGCGTGTTCTCGCTGATCGTGTAATCGATCCTGGGCGCCGGGATGCCGTTGCTGTCCTTCAGCACCGGGTCGAGGGTGACGCGGTTGTGCTCCTCGGGGAGGTCCTCGCAGGCGACGCCGATGTTCACCCGGTGATCCAACAGCTCGCGGTAGATGCGATGATGATCGCGCCCCCAAGGCAGGCGGCCGGCCGCGGCGCTGCTGATCGCCTCGTTCGCCGGACCGGTGGTCCGGCCGAATTGCAGCGTGTAGCCGCGGACGAAATCGCGCGACGGATCGGTCTCGTAGAACTGCTTGCTCCACATCGAGGTGATTGGGCCACGCCCGCCGTCCAGCGTTTCCGCGACATAACCGGACACGACCGGCCAGGGGTGCAGCATCAGGTTCTTGCCCACCAGGCCGGAGGAGTTGGCGAGCCCATCGGGAAACCGTGCGGAGGCCGAGTTCAGCAGCAGGCGCGGCGTGCCGACGCCGTTGCAGGCCAGGATCACCACCTCGGCCGGCTGGAAGTGCTCCTTGCCCTCGGCATCGTAGTAGATCGCGCCGGACGCCATGCCGTGCTCGTCCGTGGTGATCTCGCGCACCCGGCAGCGCGTGCGCAGCTCTACGCCGGCACGGATGGCGAGCGGCCAGTAGGTGATGTCGGTGCTGGCCTTGGCGCCCTGCGCGCAGCCCGGCGTGCAATGACCCAGGTTGATGCAGGGCGCTCGGCCGTCGTAGGCGGTGGTGGCGACCGTGGTGTCGGACGGCCACCAATGCCAGCCCAGCTTGTTCATCGCCTTGGCATAGTGGGTGCCAGTCTTGCCCAGCGGGATCGGCGGCATGGGCGGGTTGCGCGGCGGCACGCCGGGATCGCCGGCGAGGCCCGACACGCCCATCATGCGGTCGTTCTCCTCGTAGAACCGTTCCAGCGCCCAGTAGTCGACCGGCCAGTCGTCGGCCACGCCATCGAGCGACTTCACCTTGAAGTCCGAGGGATGCATGCGCGGCCAGTGCGCGGTGTAGATCAGCGTGCCGCCGCCGACGCCGTTGAAATTGGCGATCTTCATCAGCGAATTGTCGTCGTTGATCGGATAGTCGGTGTCGCGGCCACGGCGGTTCGGGCTGATGTCGAAATCGGTGTAGCGCCGTGCCTCCCAGTCGCGGCCGTTGCTGGGGAAGTCGGTGGATTTCATCCAGTCGCCCTGCTCCAGGCAGAGGATGCGCATCTTGGTCTCGGCCAGGCTCCAGGCCATGGCGGCGCCCGAGGCGCCGGAACCCACGATCAGCACATCGACCTTCTCGTTGGCGGCCATCTCAGCGCTCCCCGCCAGGAACCGCACGATCGTCGCGCCACAAGGGCGGCCGATTGCGCACGGCATCGAGCAGCGACCAATCCCCCTGTTCCAGGGCATAGCCCTTGGGAAAGGGAGCGCGGGCCTCCATTCCCAGGGCGAGCAGGACGCGATCGTCGCGGTAGTAGGCACCGAGAACCACGCGCCCGAGGGCCGCGGCCGCAGCTCCGCCGTTCGCGAAGCAATCGTTGATCAGGGCTTCGCGCTTGTCCTGATGCATGGCCCCGAGGGCGCCATCTGCCAGCGCGCCGATTGCCCTCACGGCCTCGCGGACTCTCGCAAGGTCGCGGCCCAGCGACTTGACGATATCGGCCAGGATGGCGGGATCGTCGGCGCCGGGCATGCCGAGCTCGGTGCTGGCAGGGACCATCGTCCCGGCGATGTCGGCGAGGTCGCGGATTTCGGCGGCGGAGAGGCCGGTGTCGGCTTTATCGTTCATCGAGGCCCTGCTTGTGTGCGGCTGCGATCCGCATGATACCCTGCCGGATCATTCTCGCCACGCCACAGTGCAAGGACCCACACCATGAAGGCTGCTTACATCGAGAAGTTCGGCGGACCGGAAGTCCTCACCTATGGCGACCTTCCCGATCCGATCCCCGGCCCGGGCCAGATCGTGGTCGACGCCGTCGCCACCAGCATCAACGCCGCCGACTGGAAGGTCTGCGCCGGCGAATACGGCGGCCAGGCCAGGTTCCCCATGATCCTGGGGCGCGATTTCTCCGGCACGGTCGGCGCCCTCGGCGCGGGCGTGCAGGATTGGAAGGTCGGCGACGAGGTGTTCGGTGTGCTGGAGGGCGGCCGCGACGGGACCTATGCCGAGAAGATCGCCATCGGCGCCGCCATCGTCGCCAGGAAGCCGGCCGGGATGACGCATGCCGAGGCGGCGGCCCTCGCCCTCACCGGCCTGACCGCGCTCTGCGCCGTCGAGGATTCGCTGAAGCTGAAAGCGGGCGAGACGATCCTGATCCAGGGCGGCGCGGGCGGGGTCGCGAGCTTCGCCATCCAGCTCGCCAAGCATCTCGGCGCCCGCGTCATCACCACCGCCAGCGCCTCGAACGCCGCCTACCTGCGCGAGATCGGCGCCGACGAGGTCATCGACTACAACACCACGGATTTCACCAAGGCCGTGAGCAACTGCGACGCGGTGTTCGACACCGTGGGCGGCGACGTCGCCACCCGGTCGTTCGCGGTCCTGAAGCCGGGCGGACGCGCCGCCTTCATCGCCTCGGGCGCCCAGGCGCCGAAGCCCGAGCGCAGCGACGTCGTGTCGTTGCGCCCGGCCGTCGGCCGCGACCGGCCGCATCTCGAACGTATCCTCGAGCTGCGGCGGGTGGGCGCCGTCCGCGCGCCGCACGTCACCTCCTACAGCCTGGCGCAGGCCGCCGAGGCTCTAGGCGTCAGCGCGGCGCGTCACCTCAAGGGCAAGCTCGTGCTGAAGGTGCGGTGAGCGGGAGCGCGCCCGAGGCCTTCCCCCTCCGCCCTTCGGGCACCTCCCCGAAGACGGGGGAGGCAGAGGGAAAGCGACAGGACCTGTCGACCGCTAACCCTTGGCCGCGACCTTGTCCTGCGTCTTCAGGTCGAAGTCGCTGGCGTCGTGGCGTTCGTGCAGCTGGGCCTTCGGATCGCCCTGGAGGCGGTTGACGATGCGGCCGCGCCTGACGGCGGGGCGTTCGCCGATGAGATCGGCCCAGCGCTGGACGTTCTTGTAGTCCTGGACCGACAGGAACTCGCCGGCGCCGTACAGCAATCCCTTGGCGAGGCCGCCGTACCACGGCCATACCGCCATGTCGGCGATCGTGTAGTCGTCGCCGGCGAGGTACTTGGTCTCGCCGAGCCGCCGGTCGAGCACATCGAGCTGCCGCTTGGTTTCCATCGCGAATCGGTCGATGGGATATTCCATCTTCGTCGGCGCGTAGGCGTAGAAGTGGCCGAAGCCGCCGCCGAGGTAAGGCGCGCTGCCCATCTGCCAGAACAGCCACGACAGGCATTCGGCGCGCGCGGCGCCGTCCTTGGGCAGGAACGCCCCGAACTTCTCGGCGAGATGGACCAGCATCGCACCCGATTCGAAGATGCGGACCGGCGTCGGCCCGCTGCGATCCATCAGGGCCGGGATCTTCGAATTGGGATTGACCGCCACGAAGCCGCTGCCGAACTGCTCGCCTTCGCCGATCTTGATCAGCCAGGCGTCGTACTCGGCGCCCTTGTGGCCGAGCGCCAGCAGCTCCTCGAGCATGATGGTGACCTTCTGGCCGTTCGGCGTGCCCAGCGAATAAAGCTGCATCGGGTGACGGCCGACCGGCAGCTCCTTGTCGTGGGTAGGGCCGGCGATGGGCCGGTTGATGTTGGCGAAACGGCCGCCGCTCGCCTTGTTCCAGGCCCAGACCTTGGGCGGTGTATAGTCGGATGCGTCGCTCATTCTCGATTCCTCTATTGCGGCCTCATGGGAAGGCCATCCCGATTAGGATAGCATGTGGTCATGGACACGACCCGCCTCAAGGATTTCATCGAGAGCTTCTGGGAAGACTCGATCCTGCCCTCCCTCACGGAGTACATCCGCATCCCCAACAAGTCGCCGGCCTTCGATCCGCAATGGGTCGAGCACGGCTACATGGAAGACGCCGTCCGGCTGATGGAGACCTGGGCGCGCGCCCATCTCGACGCCTTTCCCGGCGCCACGCTCGAGGTGGTCCGCCTCACAGGCCGCACGCCGCTTCTGCTCATCGACATTCCCGGCGACGGCAACGATACGGTCCTGCTCTACGGCCATCTCGACAAGCAGCCCGAGATGAAGGGCTGGTCGGAGGGCCTCGGTCCGTGGCTGCCGGTGCGCAAGGACGACAAGCTCTACGGCCGCGGCGGCGCCGACGACGGCTATGCGATGTACGGCTGCTTCGCAGCACTGCTCGCCTTGAAGGAGCAGAAGGTGCCGCGCGCCCGATGCGTCATCATGATCGAGGCCTGCGAGGAGTCGGGCAGCTACGACCTTCCCCATTACGTCGACCACCTGGCCG
The DNA here is from genome assembly GCA_947469635.1 of Rhodospirillales bacterium. Taxonomy (GTDB): domain Bacteria; phylum Pseudomonadota; class Alphaproteobacteria; order Reyranellales; family Reyranellaceae; genus Reyranella. The sequence continues at coordinate 10,219 of CANIRG010000194.1, forward strand.
ATCGCATCGGCAATCCCTCGCTCGTCGTCTGCCTCGACTCGGGCTGCGGCGACTACGATCGGCTGTGGATCACCACCTCGCTGCGCGGAATCGCAGCCGGCACGCTCACGGTGCGCGTGCTGACCGAAGGCGTGCACTCCGGCGACGCATCCGGCATCGTCCCCTCGTCCTTCCGCATCATGCGCGGGCTGCTGTCGCGCCTCGAGGACGAAACCACCGGCGAGATCAAGCTGTCCGAGCTCTTCGTCCAGATCCCGCCGCAGCGCATCGAGCAGGCCAAGGCGGCGGCCCGCGTGCTCGGCACCGCCGTCTACGACAAGTTCCCCTTCGCCGGGTCGACGCGACCGATGGCGAGCGAAACCGGCGACCTGGTGCTGAACCGCACCTGGCGGCCGCAGCTCGCGATCGTGGGCATGGACGGCTACCCCGCGCCGGGCGATGCCGGCAACGTGCTGCTGCCCTTCTCCACCGCCAAGCTCAGCGTCCGCATTCCGCCGAGCCTCGATGGCGAGCAGGCGCTTCGAACGATCAAGCAGGCGCTGGAGGCCGAGGCGCCTTACGGCGCGGTGGTCGAGTTCGAGGCCGAGGATGGTCAGGGCGGCTGGAGCGCGCCGCCGCTGGCGCCCTGGCTGGAAAAGGCCGTGGCCCAGGCGTCGGAGGAAGCGTTCGGCCAGCCGCCCGTCTACATGGGCGAAGGCGGCTCGATTCCCTTCATGGGCATGCTGGGAGAGAAGTTCCCCAACACGCAGTTCGTCATCACCGGCGTGCTGGGGCCACACTCCAATGCCCACGGCCCCAACGAGTTCCTGCACATTCCCACGGGCAAGCGCGTCACGGCCGCCGTGGCCCGCATGATCGCGGCGCACCACGGCCGGCCGAAAACGTGACCTGGCCTACAGGCCCTGCCCGCCCGCCACGGCGATGGACTGACCCGTGACCCAGGAGGCGAGCGGCGAGGCGAGGAACAGCGCCACGTTGGCGATCTCCTCGGGCGAGCCCATGCGGCCGAACGGGATCGAGTTCAGCGTGCCGTTGTAGAGAGCGGGATTGTCGGTCTTGCGCCGGTCCCAGACGCCGCCGGGAAAGTCGATGGAGCCCGGCGCGATGCAGTTCACCCGCACGCGATCCTTGGCGTACATCGCCGCCTGCGTGACGGTGTAGTGGATCACCGCTGCTTTGATCGCGCCGTAGGGCGGCTGCCGCGCCGACGGATGAAGGGCCGCGATGGAGGAGATGTTCACCACGCTGCCCTGCGACTGCTTCAGCGCCGGCAGGGCTTCCTGCGTCGCATGCACGATCGACATCACGTCGACCGCGAGGCTGCTGGTCCAGCCCTTGTCGTCGTC
>CANIRG010000195.1 GCA_947469635.1 Rhodospirillales bacterium
CTTTCGGCCGGCGCCCGGGCGTGCCTCAACAATCGCGACTACGCCGCCGCCGAGACATGGGCGCGCAAAGCCATCGCGCAGGATCCGTCACACGCGCGAGCCCATCTGATGCTGGCGGCGGCGCTCGGCCATCTCGGGCGAAGCGAGGAGGGGCGTGCGGCGCTCGATGCTTGCGAGCGCATCCAGCCTGCCTTCGCAACAACCTGGATCGCCGGCCGGGAATATAGCAATCCCGCCGACAACGATCACATTGCCGATGGGCTGCGCAAGGCGGGGATGGAGCTGAAGTGATTCAGGAACGTCTGCAGACGCCGTCCTGACTGGAACGGGAGTCCGCCGTCACTGCCCGCTCTTCATCTGCCCGCTCTTCATCTGGACGATCGTCTTGGCCATCACCGCTTCCTCGCTGACGGCGAGAATGTAGGAGAGGGCCGCGAAACGTCCTGTCCTCCCGGGGATGGCGGTCATCATGTTCCTTGCAAGGCAACAGGCCCGCCGAGGGGCGGGCCTGTCCGGGGCGATTGTTTCAGCGGGCGTCGCGCGGCAGCTCGATGCCGTCGATGGCGAAGCTGGAGGTGCCGGTCGACGTGCCCTGGATGTTGTGGCCGTTGGCCTTCTGGCCGTTCCAGGTGCCGCCATTGAAGGTGCTGCCGTTCAGCCCGGTGCCGTTGAAGCTGCCGCCATTGAACATCTTGTCGGCATGGGCCGGAGCGGCGAAGGAAGCGGCGATCAGGGCGGCGGCGGCGAAGGATGCGAGCTTGGTGAACATCTGAGGTCTCCTCGTTGTGTGCGGCGGCGGCGGGATGCCGTCCGTCGATGAGGAGGTTTTCGCATCCGCCAGCCGATGCAGGCAGTTGCTGCGGCGTGCGTGGGGGTTGCACGGCGTTGCACGGAGCCGCAAAGGTCCATTTCCCGGATGGCCGATTTCGGCGATCTTCGGGCGCGCTGGGGTGGGAGACGGGTTGGAATGGCGGCGGTGCCGGATTTCGCGAGAAAGTTCGGTCTTGTGCTGAAGACCTTGAACCTCAGCCGGGGACGGCTGGCGCAGGCCGTCGGCATCGACAAATCCGTCGTCAGCCGCTGGGCATCGGGCACGACCGTTCCCACCGACCACAATCTTTCGCTGCTGACGGAAGCCATTGTCCGGCACAAGGCGGACTTCGGCCGCCATGATTGGGATCTCGACGTCGATGCCTTCACCGCTCGGCTGGGTATCGCGCGCGAGGCGCCGGCGCCCGCCGCCGCCCGGCCCGTCGACCTTTCGCCGCCCGCCCGTCCCTCGATCGCCGTCCTGCCCTTCACCAACATGGGTGGCGACCCCGCACAGGAATACTTCGCCGACGGCATCGCCGAGGACATCATCACCGCCCTGTCGCGCTTCCGCTCTCTGTTCGTGATCGCGCGCAACTCGAGCTTCACCTACCGGGGCCGCACCGTCGACATGCGCGAGATCGGCCGCGATCTCGGCGTGCGCTACGTCCTCGAAGGGAGCGTGCGGCGGGCGGGCGGCCAGGGCGAAGATGCGCGCGTGCGCTTCACTGCGCAGCTCATTGACGCCGCCACCGGTATCCATGTCTGGGCCGACAAGCACGATGGGCCGGTCGGGGATCTCTTCGAGCTGCAGGACCGCATCACGGAGGCAGTGGTCAGCGTGCTGGAACCGGCCATCCAGCGGGCCGAGATCGAACGCATGCGCCGCAAGCGGCCCGGCGACATGGGCGCCTATGACTGGTTCCTGCGCAGCCTGGCGCAAACCGATGCCTTCACCCGCGAGTCGATCGAGACGATGCGATCGGGATGCCTCAAGGCCATCGCGCTCGATCCGTCCTTCGCGCCGGCCTATGCGCTGGCAGCGCGCGCCTATATCCAGTGGGCGACTCAGGGGTGGCTCATCGACGAAGCCAGGCAACACGCCGAGGCCCTCGATCTTGTCGAGCGTGGCCTGGCGGCAGACCGGCTCGATCCGATGATGCTGGCGACCGCTGGCCACTGCTTCGCGTGGTTCGCCCGCGACCTCGGCAGGGCTGTCGCCTATATCGACGAGGCGATCGCCATCAACCCGAACTACGCCCACGCCTTCATGCAGAGCGGTCAGATGAGGACCCGCACCGGCGACACGCGAACGGCCATCGACCATCTCGAGCGGGCACACCGGCTCAGCCCGCGCGATTCGCGCAGCTACGCCATCTTCAAGGCGCTGGCGGAAGCGCACCATATCGACGGCGACGTCGGGGCCGCCGGCCTGTGGGCCCGCCGCGCCGTGCAGCACAATCCGAATTACCTGCCGGGATGGTACGCGCTGGCCGCCGTCGCCGGCTCGACCGGCAGCGCCGACGAGGCGCGCGTCGCTGCCCGGCAGGTGCTGGCCCTCGATCCCGCCTTCTCGATCGCGAGGCTTGCCCGCCGTTACCCGATCGATGCACCCGAGAAGTTCGAGATCGTGTTCCAGGGATTGCGGAAGGCCGGCCTGCCGGCCTGATGAGGACCGACGTCGATCATGCCAGCCTGCGATCAGCAGAGGGGCATGAGAAGGCAGCAGCGCAATGCGACCGGGTCGTGGCCGTCGAGGGCGGGGAAGCTCGCCGGTGCCCGCGGCATGCGGATACGAAGGTTGATCTCGCGGGCCGCGTCGAACGGCGGCTTCCGGTGCGGGGCGAGCAAGGCACGAGCGAAGGATGCGGGGGTGAAACGGGACATCGGAATCTCCAGCAAATGAGTTGGGGCCGCCGGGCGGGCGACCCTGCCTGTTGTCACTGCGCTGCAGTCGGCGGTTCGACGGCAGGGTTGGTTGCGCCCTGCTTGGCACCGTCGAGCGTCTGGCCATTGCCGTTGGGCGTCACTTGGGCCTGGGCATGCGCCGGCGGCGCAATGGTGGCGAGGATCAAGGTGGCGGCGACGGCGAAGGAAGCGAGCTTGGTGAACATCTGAACTCTCGATTTGTGGCGGCGGCGACATGCCTGCCGTCGATGGGAGGGTTTTCGCATCCGGCGGCCGACCGAGGCAGTTGCAGCGGCGTGCGCGGGGTTGCAGGGTGGTGCACAGGAGTGGGGTGACATGGCGGCGGTGCCGGATTTCGCGGAAAAATTCGGTCTTGTGCTGAAGACCTTGAACCTCAGCCGGGGACGGCTGGCGCAGGCCGTCGGCATCGACAAATCCGTGGTCAGCCGCTGGGCCTCGGGCGTCCAGTCGCCGACCGATCACAATCTCTCGCTGCTGACCCAGGCTATCGCCCGGCACAAGACGGACTTCGGTCGCCTCGACTGGGACCTCGACACGAAGGCCTTTGCCACCCGGCTGGGTATCGCACCGCCGATATCCGTCGGCGAGCCAGCGGCACTCACCCTCTCTCCGTCGGTCCTCTCACCGCCCGACCGCCCCTCGATCGCCGTCCTGCCTTTCACCAACATGGGCGACGATCCCGAGCAGGAATACTTCGCTGACGGCATCGCCGAGGACATCATCACCGCGCTGTCGCGCTTCCGCTCGCTGTTCGTCGTCGCGCGCAACTCGAGCTTCACCTACAAGGGCCGCACCGTCGACATGCGCGAGATCGGCCGCGATCTCGGCGTGCGCTATGTGCTCGAGGGCAGCGTCCGGAGGGCGGGCGGCCGCGTGCGTTTCACTGCGCAGCTCATCGACACGACGACCGGCGGCCACATCTGGGCCGACAAGCATGACGGGCCGACCGAGAGCCTGTTCCAGCTTCAGGACCGCATCACGGAGGCCGTGGTCGGTGTTCTGGAGCCGGCCATCCAGCAGGCAGAGATCGAGCGCACACGCCGCAAGCACCCTGGGCACATGGTCGCCTACGACCATTTCCTCCGCAGCCTGGCACTGACCAATGCCTACACCCGCGAGTCGATCGAGACGGCGCTCGACGAGTGCCGCCGGGCCATCGCACTCGATCCCTCCTTCGTCCGCGCTTATGCGCTGGCGACTCGCAGCTACGTCCAGCGGCTGATACAGGGTTGGAGCGCCGACGAAGCGAAGGAGCGTGCCGAAGTCCTCGACCTCGTCGAGCGCGGCTTGCGGGTGGATCGCCTCGATCCGATGATGCTCAGCAACGCCGGGCACTGCTTTGCATGGTTTGCTCACGATCTCGGAAAGGGCATCGCCTATATCGACGAGGCGATCGCCATCAACTCCAACTACGCGCATGCCTTTTTGCAGAGCGGCATGCTGCGGACCCGTGCCGGCGAAACGCGTGTCGCCATCGATCACCTCCAGCGGGCACTGCGGCTCAGCCCCCGCGACTCGCGCAGCTATGCGATCTTCCAGGCGATGGCTCTGGCACATCAGGTCGGCGGCGACGCTGTGCTGGCCTACGACTGGGCGCGTCGCGCGGTGCAGCACAATCCGAACTACCTGCCGGGATGGTATGCCCTGGCCGCCAGCGCCGGGGCGACCCGCCGCGAAGACGAAGCGCGCGCCGCGGTGGCGCGCTTGCTGGCGCTGGACCCTGGATTCTCGATAGCAAGGCTGGCCCGTCGCTACCCGATCGATGCGCGCGAGGAGTTCGAGGTCGTGTTCCAGGGCTTACGCAAGGCCGGCCTGCCGGACTGACGTCAAGGCCGGCCGCGTCGGGGCGCCGCCGTCACTGCCCGCTCTTCATCTGCACGATCGTCTTGGCCATCACCGCCTCCTGGTCCCAGGGGAAGAGGATCCAGGTGTCCTGGCTCACCTCGGTGATGTAGCTGTCGACGGTCGGCCGGCCTGCGGGCTTGGCATAGACCGTGGCGAAATGCGCCTCGGGCATCAGGGCGCGCACGGCACGGGCGGTGACGCCGGTGTCGACCAGGTCGTCGACGATCAGCCAGCCCTTGCCCTTGTCGGCCGACGCCATGGTGTCCTTCAGGAGCTCGACCTTGGCGCCGCGCGCCATGCGGTCGTAGGTCGAGCAGCACACCGTGTCGATGAGACGCAGGTCGAGCTCGCGAGCGACGATGGCCGCCGGCACCAGCCCGCCGCGGGTCACAGCCACCAGGCCCTTGAAGGGCCCGAGATCGGCCAGCCGCCACGCGAGCGCGCGCGCATCGCGATGCAGTTCGGTCCACGAAACGGGAAACATCTTGTTGTATCCGGCGCTGCTCGCCATGCGGTCTCCTCCCGGGCCTTCGATAACACCCATTCTTATTCATGTTCCTCTCCCCCATTCAAATGGGGGAGAGGCCAGGTGAGGGGGCGGAGGCAGCCCGCACCCCCTCACCTAACCTCTCCCCCAAGGGGGAGAGGAACATGACTCGGGCACAGGGTTTACAGAGCCGCTGCGAAAGCTATGGTGCCGCGAGCCTGGGAGGGAAGCTGAATGGTTTTCGTGATGCCGGATCTGTCGACGGCGGCGTTTTGGGTCGCGCTTTGGAAGATCATCGTCGCCAACATCATCCTCTCGGGCGACAACGCCGTGGTCATCGCCATGGCCTGCCACAATCTCTCCGACAAGTACCGCCGGCCGGCGATCCTGTTCGGCAGCGCCGGCGCCATCGTGCTGCGAATCGTGTTCTGCGCCATCATCGGCTTCCTGCTCTCGGTGCCCTATCTCAAGCTGGTGGGCGGCGCGTTGCTGCTGTGGATCGGCGTCAAGCTGGTGCTGCAGGAGGACGACGAGGCCAACATCAAGGCGCACGACAATATCTGGGCCGCGATCTGGACCATCATCGTGGCCGATGCCGTGATGAGCCTCGACAATGCCATCGCCATCGCCGCCGCCGCGCGCGGCGACTTCACCATGATCGTGATCGGCCTCGTCATCTCGATCCCGATCATCATCGTGGGCGCCACCCTGATCTCCAAGCTGCTCGACCGGTTCCCCTGGATCGGCCTGGTCGGCGCCGCGCTGATCGGCTGGATCGCCGGCGAGGTCATGGCAGGCGACGGCAAGTACGAGACGATCGACGCTGCCGGCAAGCTGGTCGAGGTGATCACCCCGGGCTCGATCGCGGCCTGGCTCGAGGCCCGTCTGCCGCACGCCGAATATTACTGCGCTGCAGCCGGCGCGGTCTTCGTGGTCGGCCTCGGCCTGCTCCTGTCGCGGCTCGGCAAGCACAAGTCCACCGAGGGCTGACCCGATGGAGTTGTTTGGCTTCCATCTCGGCACCGAGCAGCTCGGCGCCTTCCTGCAGGTCGTGCTGATCGACCTGGTGATGTCGGGCGACAACGCCATCATCATCGGCATGGCGGTCGCGGGCCTGCCGTCGGAGAACCGCACCAAGATCATCTTCTGGGGCGTGGCCGGCGCCACCCTGCTGCGCATCGCCTTCGCCGCGGTGGCCTCGGAGCTGATGCAGATCATCGGCCTCACGCTGGCCGGCGGCCTGCTGCTGCTCTGGGTCGCCTACCGCATGTATCGCGAGCTCCGGCTGAAGTCGCTCAAGGCGGAGAGCGAGATGGATGGCCATCAGGCCACGGCGGCACCCAAGACCACGCGCCAGGCGATGCTGCAGATCATCGCCGCCGACGTCTCGATGTCGCTCGACAACGTGCTCGCCGTGGCCGGCGCCGCGCGCGACCATCAGGTCGTGCTGTGGTTCGGCCTCGCCCTCTCCGTGGTGCTGATGGCCGTGGCCTCCAACTTCATCGCCCGCATCCTCGATCGCCATCACTGGGTGGCGTGGGTCGGCTTCGCCATCATCCTCTATGTCGCCGGCGACATGATCTGGGACGGCACCCACGAGGTTGTTGGCGCGGTGCGGAAGCCGTAAAGAGACCCAGCAGCGCCAGGACTTCCCCGGCGCCGGGAGGTGCGACGTGGCGGAGGAGATGTGGCGGCACCAGGCGCTCGCGCCCTATGCCACCCTGCCGTGGGCGAGCCGCGGCCGCCTGCATCCCGAAGCCGAATCGCCGACGCGCAGCCCGTTCCAGCGCGATCGCGACCGCATCATCCATTCCACGGCCTTCCGGCGGCTGAAGCACAAGACCCAGGTCTTCGTCTATCACGAGGGCGATCATTACCGGACGCGCCTCACCCATTCGCTCGAGGTGGCCCAGATCGCCCGCACGATCTGCCGCACGCTGCGCCTCGACGAGGATCTCGGCGAGGCGGTGGCGCTGGCCCACGATCTCGGTCACACGCCGTTCGGCCATGCCGGCGAGGAGGCGCTGCATGCGGCGATGAAGCCGTTCGGCGGCTTCGACCACAATGCCCAGACGCTGCGCATCCTGACCAAGCTCGAGGAGCGCTACGCCGAGTTCAACGGGCTCAACCTCGCCTGGGAAACGCTGGAGGGCGCGGTCAAGCACAACGGCCCGCTGCTCAAGGACGGCCGCGTGCTCGCCGACCTGCCGGCCGCCATCGTCGACTATTGCCATGACCACGATCTCGAGCTCGATGGCCATGCCGGGCCGGAGGCGCAGGTCGCCGCCCTCTCCGACGACATCGCCTACAACAATCACGACATCGACGACGGGCTGCGCGCCGGCCTGTTCGCGATCGACGACCTGCGCGACCTGCCGCTGGTGGGCGAGATGTTCGCGCTCGTGGAACGGAAATATCCGGACATTGGCGAGACACGGCTGATCCACGAAGCGGTGCGTCGCGTCATCAACGCCATGGTCGAGGACGTGCTGGCGGAATCGCAGAAGCGCCTCGCCGAGGCGAGGCCCGCGAGCGTCGCCGCGATCCGCGCCCTCGGCCGGCCGATGGTGGCCTTCTCCGAGGCGATGGCCGCGACCGACCGCACGATCAAGAAGTTCCTCTACGCCCGCATGTACGAGCACTGGCTGCTCAACCGTTCGCACTCAAAGGCGCGCCGGGTCGTGATGGACCTGTTCGGCCTGCTGTTCGCCGAGCCCAACTGCCTGCCGCCGCCCTGGCGCGAGCGCGCCGAGGCGGCCGAACGCCCGGCCCGCGCCCGTATCGTCGCCGACTACATCGCCGGCATGACCGACCGCTACGCGCTGGACGAGCACAAGCGTTTGTTCGACCTCTATCAGTGAGCGGCCGGCACCCAGGTCGATCGGTTCGCTGCCCTCATCTCGGCCTCGGTGCTGGAGGGCCCAGAGCTCAAGGCAGGCTGCAGTAGCGCCCGTATTCGCCGATTCCGGTCCGATGCGCGTATGCTGGCGCATGCGTGGACCATGGTTACCGAAAGTGACGGTTTTTCCTTCGTTATTTTAACGGGAGGAGAACTTGTCACCCAAAGGCATCAGCCATGACAAATCATCCGGTTTAGGCAATACCCCCGGCCATGAATCCCTATCGTTATTTTATCGGTGAGATCGAAGCCGCGCTGGGCGCCATGCAGGCCGCGGGCGAGCTGCCTCCAGTGCTCGACTTTTCCGCCCTGACCGCCGAGCCGCCGCGCGATCCGGCCCACGGCGACATCGCCACCAACGCCGCCATGGTGCTCTCCAAGGCCGCGGGCAAGAAGCCGCGCGACATCGCCGAGGCCTTGCTCGTGCGGCTGAAGGCCAATCCCGACGTCGTCGACGGTGCGGTCGCGGGGCCGGGCTTCATCAATCTCAAGGTCAGGGACGCCTTCTGGCGGGCGCGGCTCGGCGACTGCCTCGCCGCGGGAATCGGCTATGGCGATTCGACGGTGGGCGCCGGGAAGAAGGTGAACGTCGAGTATGTCTCGGCCAACCCGACCGGGCCGCTGCATGTCGCGCACGCGCGCGGCGCGGTGGTGGGCGATGCGCTGGCCAACCTGCTCCTGAAGGCGGGCTACGACGTCACCAAGGAATATTACATCAACGATGCCGGCGCCCAGGTCGACATCCTCGGCCGCTCGACCTACCTCCGCTACAAGGAGGCGCTGGGCGAGGACATCGGCGACATTCCCGGCGGCCTCTATCCCGGCGAATATCTCAAGGACGTCGGCGCCGCGCTTGCCAAGCGTGACGGCGCGCGCTGGATCGACAAGCCCGAGGCCGACTGGCTGCCGGAGATGCGGGCCTTTGCGATCTCGACCCTGATGGCCGAGATCAAGGAGGATCTCGCCACGCTCGGGGTCGATATCGCCGTCTATTCTTCGGAGCGGGCGCTGGTCGAATCGGGCGCGGTGGACCGCGCCTTCGAGGCGCTCGGCAAGCAGGGCCTCATCTATCAAGGCCGGCTCGAGCCGCCCAAGGGCAAGGCGCCCGACGACTGGGAGGACCGCGAGCAGACGCTGTTCCGCGCCACCCGGTTCGGCGACGAGGTCGACCGGCCGCTCAAGAAGTCGGACGGCGGCTGGACCTACTTCGCCAACGACATCGCCTATCACTACGACAAGTTCCAGCGCGGCTTCGCCGACATGATCGACATCTGGGGCGCCGACCACGGCGGCTACGTCAAGCGCATGAAGGCGGCGGTGAGCGCCATCACCGCGGGCAAGGGCGCGCTCGACGTCAAGCTCTGCCAGCTCGTGCGCGTGCTGAAGAACGGCGAGTTGGTGCGCATGTCCAAGCGGGCCGGCACCTTCGTGACGCTGCGCGACCTGCTCGACGAGGTCGGGCCCGACGTCGTGCGCTTCACCATGCTCACGCGCAAGAACGACGCCTCGTTCGACTTCGACCTGGTGAAGGCCACCGAGCAGAGCCGTGACAACCACGTCTGGTATGTGCAGTACGCCCATGCCCGGACGCATTCGGTGATGCGCCAGGCAGCGGCGGCCGGCGTTTCCACCGACGGGCTGGCCTTGGCGCCGCTCGACCGGCTGGCCGACCCCAGCGAGCTGGCGCTGGTCCGGCTGATCGCCCAGTGGCCGCGTCAGGTCGAGGCGGCGGCCCTGGCGCACGAGCCGCATCGCATCGCCTTCTATCTCTACGACCTGGCGGCGGCCTTCCATGCCCATTGGAACCACGGCCGCGAGCAGCCGGGCCTGCGCTTCGTGATCGAGGGGGATCCGGAGGTCACGCGGGCACGACTGGCATTGGTACAGGCGGTCGGATTTGTGATAGGATCAGCCTTAAAGGTCTTTGGCGTAAAACCCGTCGAGGAAATGAGATAATAAATGCACATCCGCCGGTCCCCCTCCGGCGACGGTCCAAAGATCTACCGACCCAACGAGTCGGTTGCCGTACGACTTGATCCGTCGCCGCGGCCCGTCGCTTACGAACCCGATTCGATCCCGCCGTCGCCGCGGGACACCTTGCTGTCGCGGGTCAACCGACGACGAGGCCAGATCCTCACCGTCATGGTGTCTGTGGCAGCCGTGGCGAGCTTCGCCTCGGTCGTGTGGTGGGCGCACAATCAGGACGTCCGGGCAGGCGGCAAGGGGCTGGAGCCTCTGGTCGTGCAGGCGCCCACGACTCCCGCGCGCGAGAAGCCGGCCAATGCCGGTGGGCTCGTGCCGCCCAACCAGGACAAGGAAGTCTTCAACCGCGTCTCGCCCGGTGCCGTGGCGGTGCAGCAGGAAAAGCTGCTGAGCGCGCCCACCGCTCCCAAGCTGCCGACGACCGGCCTGCCGACCCCGGCGGCGCCCAGGCCCGCGGAAGCCGAGCCGGCCAAGACGCCGACACCATTGCAGGCGACGGGGCCCACGACCACGGCGCCGCCGCCGCTCACGCCCTCGTCCCTGCCGCCAGCGGCCTTGCCGCCGGCATCGCTGCCCAACCCGGCGCCGCAGCAGCCTACGACCGAGGCCGGTCCCAGCATCGCCAGCATCATCGACAATATCTCGGGTCCGGTCGGTGGCTGGCGCGTGCAGATGGCGTCCGTGAAGAGCGAGGATGTCGCCAAGTCCACCTGGGCCAGGCTGCAGAACGCTCATGGCGACGTGCTGGCCAACCTTCGCATGCAGCCGGTGCGCGTCGATCTCGGCGAGCGCGGCGTGTGGTATCGCGTGCAGGCTGGCCCCCTCGAGGAGAAGCAGGCGCACAGCGTTTGCGGCACCTTGAAGGGGCGCAAGTCCGACTGCGTCGTGGTCCCGCCCGCGCGGTGAGCCCTCCCAAGGCCGTCATTCTGGGCTGTGCCGGTCCTGTCCTCACAGCCGACGAGCGCGCGTTCTTCCGCGACTGCGACCCGCTGGGCTTCATCCTGTTCGCCCGCAACATCGACATGCCCGACCAAGCCCACCGGCTCGTCGAGGAACTGCGCTCCTCGGTGGCGCGGGCCGAAGCGCCTGTCCTGATCGACCAGGAAGGCGGCCGCGTCGCCCGCCTGAAGCCGCCGCACTGGCGCAAGGCGCCGCCGGCCCGGGTCTTCGGCGAGCTCTACCGGCGAGATCCCGAGAAGGGCCTCGAAGCCGCCAAGCTCAATTCGCGGCTGCTGGCCGCCGACGTGGCCTCGATCGGCGTCGACGTCGATTGCCTGCCGGTGCTCGATATCGCCTTTCCCGAGACACATGCGGTGATCGGTGACCGCGCCTATGCCGACCGGCCCGAGCCGGTGGCGGCGCTCGGCCGCGCCGCCGCCGACGGGCTGCTGGCCGAAGGCGTGATGCCGGTGATCAAGCATATCCCGGGGCACGGCCGTGCAACGGTGGATTCGCACGACGCCCTGCCGCGCGTGTCAGCCTCGCGCGAGGTTCTGGAGCGTACCGACTTCCTGCCGTTCAAGCTGCTGGCCGACCTGCC
>CANIRG010000196.1 GCA_947469635.1 Rhodospirillales bacterium
GCCGCGCGATCCGAACCGTAATGGTCCCCCCACCAACGGCCTCGCCGGCAGCACCGGCACGAAGACCGTCGAGACGACGACTACGACGGCGCGCGTCGACACGGTCGGCCGCTACATCGCCCAGCCCAACTACGACCCCACGACCTTTAACCGCTCGACGCTGGTCATCACCCGCAACACCGACAACGACAAGCCGCTGCCAAGCACCGGCACCCTGGTGACGACCTCGACGTCGACCACGGTTTCCGCGAATGGCAATACGGTATCGTCGTCGACCACCTCCAGCTCGACCATCACCGTGACGGTGCCGGGCGGCGGCCCCGGCACGGTCACCCTGCCGTGGCAGACCGGTACGTTGGCCGGCGGCTTCTTCGTCGGCGACGTGCCGGGCACAGTCCTCACCGGCGGCCGGGGCTATGTCAGCAACTCCGGCGATTTCTTCGTCTATATCTTCAACACCGGCCCCAACAAGGTCGGCATCATCGGCGGCGACCCGACGCCGACCGGCCAGTTCCCGACAAGCGGCGTCGGCGCCTACGACATCGCAAGCGGTGGCAACGGCGCGCGGCTGCCCTTCGCCAACGGCACGGTGGGCGACGACGTCAACCTGATCGCCGCCAGGGCGGTGTCCAAGCTCTACGCCCAGTATTCCAACAATTTCGGCCCGACCGTGGGCCAGACCTTCGGCAACCAGCGCGCCACGGCTTTCCAGTCGACGATCTCCATCGCGGGGTCGGGCGCGGCGCAGAAGTCCTACATGGGCGTGTTCATCGGCGCGTTCCAGAACGAGGCCAGCAACAACGGCGAAGGCACCGTCAGCAACAACGGCGTCGCCCTCACCGGCGTCTATACCGGCAGCTACCGCCTGGGCGGCAACCAGCAGGTCGGCCGCCTGACCTCGGCGGCATCGACGGCCGACACGGGCAGCGGCAACGCCATCTACGGCACGAACACGAGCGGCGGCGGCGGCACCAGCATGCTGGTCACCCCCGACAAGGTCCAGACGCTCTACAACACCACCGAAGGCGGCGCAGTCACCTCCTACACGACCACGCGCACCGCGCAGGCCTCCTACGCCCAGCCCTACAACTCACTCACGGGCACCGACTATTATGCGGTGACCGTCCTCAACAAGGGCGCGACGCCCACCGGCCTCGGCGATACCCGCACCAACCAGACGCTCACCGGCTATGTCGGCGGCATGGTCGACAAGCTCGAAAGCGGCGGCAGCTTTTCCAGCCGAGCCGTGGCCGGCACCGTCTCGCTCACCACCTCGGCCACCAACAATCGCGTCGCGGCGACCCTCAACTTCGAGAACTGGGCGCCCAGCACGTCGGCGGCGTTCCAGCTCGGCGGCACCACCGGCAGCAACGCCAACACCAGCGCCTTCATCGACGACAAGACCTACGCGCTACGCGACCGTCCGGCCGGCTTCACCGGCACCACGACGATCGGCCGCCGCACCGGCAGCGACGTCACGTCGAACACCGTGATGGTGAGCTACAACGCGGCAGGACTGGGAACGACGGCGGCCACGAACCCCTTCATCGCCGCCGGCGTCACACCCTGCGCCTGCGAGTTCATGACCTGGGGCTGGTGGGGCGGCGACGTCGCCTATGCCCCCGGCGAAGTCGGCTACAATCTCGGCGGTCGCGACCGCGTCAACCTCGCGACCTATGTCGCGGGCACGCTCACCTCGACGGGCACGCTCGACGGGCTGCGCCTGGCCGGCGCCAGCGCGAGCTTCACCGGCCACATGATCGGCAACGTGAACAACAACGGCAATTCCTACGTCGCCGCCGGCTCCTATGGCGCCAGCTGGTCGTTCGGCTCTCAGACCGGCACGACCAACGTCAGCTTCGACGGTGCGAGCTTCTCCGGCGGCATCAGCCTGAACGGCGCCGGCCCGAGCTTCTCGACGCCGACCGCGATCTCATCGACCGGCGTCACCGGGCGCAACCTGACGCTCAACGGCTCCTTCATGTCGGCCACCGGCGGCGGCGTCGCCGGCCAGGCCGGCAACTTCGGCATCACCGGCACGAGCTACACCGCCGCCGGCACGTTCGCGGCGAAGAAGAACTGACGATCTCTTCCCCTCCCCTTCGCGGCCTCCGCGAAGGGGAGGTGCCCTCGTCTTGCGAGGGCGGAGGGGTCATGAGCGCCAAATGGCGCCTCCGACCCCTCCGTCAGCGTAAGACGCTGCCGCCTCCCCGCGCGTCGCGCAGGGAGGAAAGGCCGATTTCCTCCGAGCAAGATGTGGAAGCTGCTATCGCGCCGCGATGAAGTCGGCGATGGCTGCGATGTCGTCGCGGCGGAACCACGGCAGATGCGCCTCCGTGGGCTCGGCATCGGCGGCGATGGCCATGATGTTGGGATCGTCGCGCGCCAGCGATGGACCGTCGCCCGCCCGCACCTCGAGCTTGGCATGCGGCTCGCGCTTGAAGCCTTCGATCAGGACGATGTCGGCGGGGGCGAGGCGCGCCAGCACCTCCTCGAGCGTGGGCTCGGCCTGCTCGCGCATGATGGCGTAGCGCAGGCCGCCCACCAGGGCGACCTCGGTGGCGCCGGCGGCACGATGACGGAAGGAGTCGGCGCCGGGCTTGTCGATATCGACGTCGTGATGAGCATGCTTGATGGTCGCGACCCGCCAGCCTCGGCGCACAAACTCGGCCACCAACCGCTCCACCAGCGTGGTCTTGCCGGCGTTCTTCCAGCCGGTGACGCCGAACACCCTTTGCCGGGTCACGACAGGATGCGCCCCTCCAGGGCGTAGACCGTGAGCCGGCCCTCGCGCACGAAGGCCACCAGCGCGATGCCCGCATCCTCGGCGGTCTCGATGGCGAGCGACGTTGGCGCCGACACCGCCGCGATCGCCGAGGCGCCCAGCGCCGCCGCCTTCTGCACCATCTCGTAGGAGCAGCGGCTGGTCACCACCACGAAGCCCCCCGCCGTCGCCTCGCCCGACCGAGCCAGCGCGCCGACCAGCTTGTCGAGGGCGTTGTGCCGGCCGACATCCTCGCGCACGGCGATCAGCCTGCCTTCCGCATCGGCCCAGCCGGCCGCATGCGTGGCTCCGTTCTGCTTGTTGATCCGCTGCAGGGCGGGCAGCGCGGCCATCGCGCGATGGATCGCCTCTCGCGACACCGGGCTGGCCGACGCCACCTTCGTCACTGGACGCCGCGCCGCCGCGAGGCTTTCGACGCCGCACAGCCCGCAGCCGGTGCGACCGGCGAGGCTGCGCCGTTGCTGCTGCAGCGACGCCATGCGCTGGGCGGCGATCCGCACCTGCACCTCGATGCCGTCGCCGACAGGCTCGACGTCGATGTCGAACACTTCGGACGCCTTCTCGACGATGCGCTCGGTGAGGGAGAAGCCCAGCGCGAAATCCTCGAGATCGCAGGGCGTGGCCATCATCACGGCATGGCTGACGCCGTTGTAGACCAGCGCCACCGCGACTTCCTCGGCCACGATCTCGTCGAGCGTCTCGCCGCCGGTCGCGGTGAGCCGTCGCGCCGGGCGATGCACCGATCCGTCGGTCACCGCGCCGCCTCGTCGATCCGCAGGTGCCGGCCCTGGCGATCGAAGAACAGCCCACGGTTGAGGCTGAGCGGATCGGCGGCCACGTCCGCCTCGACGTCCTTCAGCCGCCGTGCCGCCGCCGCATCGGGCAAAGGTCCACCGGCGTGGCCCAGGCCCACGAAGAAGGCGACGCCGTCCCAGGGCGTGCGCGCACTGTCGAGCAGCCTGGACATCTCGGGCCAGGTCATCTCGTCGCCGATCAGATGGGCATAGCTCGACTTCACCGCCGCGACCTCGTGCTCGCCGATTCGGACCAGCACGATGAACAGCGTGAACGGCCCTGTGTCCGCGAACTGTGCCGCGAGCCATTGCTCGAAATCGGTCTTCATGGGCGGGAACATGGCGCGCGGCGTTCGCGCTGACAAGGCAGTGAGCGTCCCCATCATTGATCTCGATCAAGTCGCCCGGGATCGATCGGGTGCAAGGTCGTTCCATTGGCGACCGAAAGGACGAGAGATGTCAGACAGCAAGCGCGATGTGGTCGCCAACCTGAAGGCCGTGGCCACCGTTCAGGGCATCGCTCCGCAGGACGACGGCGACAGCGGTATCCGCGGCCGAAAGGAAACCATCAAGGCCAAGTGGTTCCTGGGCGGAAACAAGTCGATCTACACCTTCTCGTGCCAGCTGGACGAAATGGCGCGCACCGCGACTTTTCGAGAATCGATCCTGGACAAATCCTGGGGCATCGCGCCGCCCTCCTTCAATGTCCAGACATACTCGCAAAGCGGCACGACCATGACCTCGTCCGAAAGGCAGACGTCCGTCGGCGGCGGCGGCGTGCAGGAGATCGGGCCGATGCGCGCGGCCTGCGCGCGAGCGATCATCCAGGCAGGCTGGCAGTTCAAGCACGAGCCGATGCGCTTGCCCTGAGGCGGGCCGCCTAGAACTCGACGAGCGGCGTCGGCGGCGCGTAGCGTTCGAACACCATCAGGAAGGGCTGGCCACGCTCGGCTTCGTACCAGGCCTCGAAGGCGCGAAAGGCGGCGATGGGATCTGCGAGCGGCGGCGGCTCGGCGGACGCCGGCTCGTCTTCGGAAGGCGGAACCGGGTGCGCCTGGGCGTGCAATGCCTGGGCGATGGGCCGCAGCCAATCCACGAGTGGCCGCGCGCTCTCGGCGAGCTCGTCGAGCCCGCTGTCGATCCAGCCGATATCGCGAAACAGCGATACGAGCTGACGCTCGACGGCCAGCTCCGGGTCAGGCTCGAGGGCTGCAACACGGGCCATGTCGGACAGGGCGCCGAGGCGCCGCCATGCGAAGGCGCGCTGGGTCTCGGCCGACTTCAGGCGCGACTCGACCTCCGCTCGAACCGCACGCTCGGCGGCTTCGGCGGCGGTGCAGTCGGCCTGGAGGCGGGAAATCAGGGTGTCGGCAGGGCTCGGCATGACGGGTCGAGTTGACCCGACTGCCGAGCCGCCGGCAAGCACCCCTTGTGGGGTGCTCACCTTGCCTGTTGCCGAAAGCCTACTTGGGGGCAGGCTCGTAGTTCAGCTCGACCTCGCCGATGCCGGCAGCGACGTTCAGGCCCTTGTTGCCCTCGACGCTGATCGGCTGGAGCGTGATCTGCTTGCTGCTGCCGCCCAGCAGAACATTGGCGCCGACGCCGACGCCGACCGTGGCCGAAGCCGTCACGCCGGCATAGGTGCCGCGAAGCGAGCCGGGCGCAATGCTGCCCGGCGCGAACACGGCCCAGACGATGTGTCCGGACTTGGTGAAGCCGATATCGATGCCGAACTTCTTGATGGCGCCGGTGTAGCGCTCGGCGATGCCGTCGGTGCGCACGAACAGGCAGTCGAGATCCTTCGACGAGCCGAAGATGAACCCGACGCCGCCGGCGACGTGGCAGTTGATGTAGCCGACGTTGGCGCCGCTGCGGTTCACCGCTTCCTGCGTTCCGGGCGTGGCCGGCTGGGCCTGGGCGCCGCTGATCGCGGCCACGGACAGTGTCACGGCGCCAAGCGCCGCCAGAACCGATCGCTTCATGTTTTGCTCCTAAAGAGGGGCGGACCTCGAGCGGGTCCGTTGAGGGCAAACGCCCCACCCCTCGCCACGTTCCCTCCTGGGCTGCGGGTTCGTGAGGCAACCTTTCGGTGGCACGCTGGGACGGCTATGCTCGCGAAGATGGGGCTGCCAATTGGGGGGAGACCATGACTGCACGCCTGTCCTTGATCGCACTGTTCCTGCTCGCCACCCTGCCGGCCGTCGCACAGAACGTGCAGCCGGGATGGAGCGCCGACCCGCGCACCGGCTGCCGGGTATGGAATGGCAGTCCGCAGCCAAACGAGACAGTCGCCTGGTCGGGCGCCTGCGGGAATGGCATGGCCCAGGGTCGTGGCCGCCTTGAGTGGTTCGAGAACGCCATCCTCACCGAGCACTTTGAAGGCGAGTATCGCAACGGCGAGAAGCACGGCCGGGGCGTCAAAGTCTGGGCGAACGGCAATCGCCACGATGGTGAATGGCGCGACGACAAGCGAAACGGCCGGGGCGTTTTAGTCTTTGGGAAGGGTAGCCGCTATAATGGCGATCGCTATGACGGCGAATGGCGCGATGACAACCAGCACGGCCGGGGCATCTATGTTTGGGCGAGCGGCACCCGCTACGATGGCGAGTGGCGCGATGGCAACATGCACGGTCGGGGCGTCGAGGTTTGGGCAAACGGCGACCGCTACGATGGCGAGTGGCGCAATGACAAGGCCCACGGATCCGGTACCAAAACGCTCGCCGATGGCCGCACATATACCGGCACCTGGACGAACGGATGCTTCCGGCAAGGCGACCGATGGTCTACGGCCGGGACGACTGCGAAGGAATGCGGGTTCAAGTAGCGGGCGACGTCTCGACCGTCGCTGCAGTCCGGCTAGTTTGCGGCGCGCATGACGGCGCGGTGCACGACGAAAGAGCTGCGACGCCCGGCGCAAAGGTTGCGGAAGGCCAGCACCGCCAGTCGGCCGCCCTCGACGGCGCGCAAGGTCGCAAGCCGGCTCGCAGGACCGCTTTCCAGCACCGCCTCGGCCGCCGGCAGATAGGCGCCGTCCGCGTCGACCAGCCCGATCCCCACGGCCCCGTCCGATACCGTCTCTTCCAGGTCGACGGCAACGCCGGTGGCATCGCCGAGCGTCCGCAGCGGGGCGAAAAGATCGACGCGCACGGCATCGGCGAACAGGCCGGGCGGACAGGCAAAGGACAGCTCCCGCGACCAGAACGGCCTCCGTCGCGCGCCTTTGGACAGGACGAACGGCTCTGCCGAGAGGTCGACCGAGCGCGAGAGGGCCGCGACGTCGTAGTCGTTGGCGCGAAACGGCTTGTCGCCGGCATATTGAAAGTCGAACCAGCGGTAATTGTGGGCGCAGAACTCGAAGTCGAGGATCGTGCGCATCGGCGCCGGGAACAGACGACGACGCACCTTCTCGATGTCGTGCCATTCCGCCCAGGGCGTGCGCTCACCGTCGGTCAGCTTGCCCCACTGGTCGAAGGGCGGCGCGCCCTCGCGCAGCCAGCGCTCGCGCGGATAGACAAGCTCCATCCAGCGTCCGCCGGGCTTGAGATGGCCCAGCACATCGAGCGCCTCGCGGCGGGCGATCTCGAACGGCACGTGGTGGATCGAGCCGAACACCCAGATCGCATCGTAATTGTAGGGCAGCGCCGCGAACGAAAGATCGTCGCCGATCAGGTGATAGCGCACGCGCTCGCCGAGGCCCTTGAGGGCGGCGATGCGGCGGATGACGGCGAGATTGTCGGGGACGATGTCGGCGAAGGTCCAGTGGGCGCCATGGGCGGCGAAGCGAAGCCCGTCGAAGCCGAGGCCCGAGCCCAGCTCGACGACGCGGCGGTCGCGGAAGGTGTCGAAATAGAGCGGCCCCAGCCAGCCAAGCTCGCCGCCGTAGCGGCGCGCCGCCATCTCGTCCCAGCGGGCCAGCAGCAGGTCGTCGTCGAGCGCCAGCAGGTCGGAGGAGAAGACGCGGCCATCGGTATCGCTGCCGCGCGGCGCCTCGCGCCACTTCTCACGATACCGATCGAGGGTGCCGGGTGCTGCCATAGGCCTCTGTCGCTTTCCGGGGAAGAGCGGGTGGATGGCCGGAACACACCACTTGCACGCCTGCACACTGCCTCAACCTCGACGATGTGTCCCGCGCTAATCAACGTCGCAGGTGGGCGCTCGTTGCCGCTCCGGCGCGTCAATCCATGCCGTACCTGAGGAAGCGCGTCTCGATCGACGGATCGAGCGCGCGGGCAGCCGCCTGGTCGGCCTCGCCTTCGCTCGTGCGGCCCATCTTCTTCCGCGCCAGGCCGCGGCCATGGAGCGCGAGCGCGCGGTTGGGATCGACTTCCAGGGCGGCGTTGTACTCGACGATGGCGATCGCGGGGTCGCCGAGCTTCTGATAGATGAAGCCGCGCGTCTCGCGGACGTCGAGGTTGGTGGGCATCAGCTTCAGCGCCATGTCGCAGTCGGCCAGCGCCGCGATCAGGTCGCGGCCGGCAACCGTTCGCACCAGGCCGCGGTTGTTGTAGGCCAGCCCCATGCCGGGATCGAGGGAAATGGCAGTGCTGTAGTCGGCGATCGACAGATCGTACTTCTCCGTCGCGAACAGAGCGTATCCGCGATTGTAGAAGGCGAAGGCGTTGTTGCCCTGGATGACGATGGCGGCATCGAGATCGCGGATCGCCATGTCGTACAGGCGGTCGCCGGCGTAGAGCGCGGCACGGTTGACGAGGGCATTGACGTTGTCGGCGTCGAGCTTGAGGGCGGCGTTGAAGTCGTCCATGGCGCGCCGGAACTCCCGGCGCCATCCGTTGACGAGGCCGCGATAGACATAGGCTTCCGGATCGTCCGGCGCGAGGCCGACCGCACGATCGAGGTCGGCAAGCGCATTGCCGAAATCGCCCACCTTGCCGTAGGCGTCGCCGCGCCGGATCAGGGCGGCGACGTTCCGCGGTTCGAGCACCAGCACCTTGTCGAAGTCGCCGATGGCCCGGTCGTAGGTGCGCTTGTAGCTCGCCAGCAGGACGCCGCGGGCGTAGTAGGCGAGCGGATATCTCGGATCGAGCCGGATGGCCTGGTCGTAGTCGTTGAGGGCGCGATCGGACTGGCCGAGGGCATCGAGCGCCGCGCCGCGCCGGTACAGGGTCAGCGCATCCGGCTGAGCCGGGTCGATGGCGCTGTCGTAGTGCTTCAGGGCCTCCAGGTAGTCGCCGTTGGACAGCATCCCGTCACCCAGCAGCGCGCGCGCGGCACCCCGGTTGAGGCGGGCCGTCGCGAGCTCGGCCTGGGTCAGCTGGCGCGACTGGATCGCCTCGGAGCAGCTCGCCACCTGTTGCGCCGCCTTGCTCCGGATGCCCTTGAGGTCGCTGCCTTGAAGGCATTTGTCGAACGCCACGCGGGCTGCGGCGGGTGACGTCGCGACCCCGGCCACCGGTACGGCCGCGGGCGCGAGATAGAGATACGCCGCAGCCACGCCGGCCACGATCGCCCCCGCCGCCGTCGCTGCCGCCGCCATCGCACGCCACGGAAAGGCGCGGCTCTTGCGTGGCGTATCCACCGGCGTCACACCCGCGACCAGCCCCTTCAGCAGGTCGACGCGGCTCACGATCCCCACGACGGACCCACCACGCAGGATGGGAAGGCGCTTCACGCGATGCTTCAGCATCAGGCCGGCGACCTCGGCGAGGCTCGCCGTCTCGTCGGCGGTGACGACGTCCTTCGTCATGATGTCGACCACCGGCCGGGCTCCGGCCTCGGCCGCCGTGGCGGCATCGAAGCCACCCGCCCCGATCAGATCGGCCTCGCTCACGATGCCGACCATGAAGCCGGTGTCGTCGAGAACCGGCATGGCGCTGACGCGGGTCTTGACGAAAAGCCCGATCGCTTCGAGGACGGTGGCGTCGGCTCCGATCGACATCACCCCGTCGGACATCACGTCCTTGGCTTGCATGGACATTCCCTTCGGCATCTACGCCGGGATTGCTTCCGGCTGCACCGGACCTGGCCCATCGAGTGCCCGGCGGACGAGCTGAGCCAGCTCGACCTTGCGGAACGGCTTGTTCAGCAGCAGCACATCCTTGTCGAGCCGGCCCTCCCGGCTGATGGCACCTTCGGTGAAGCCGGACATGAACGCAATCCGGGTGCGCGGCCACCGCCGCGTCACCTCGTCCGCCAGGGCCTTGCCGTTCAGCGCGCCCGGCATGACGACATCCGTGAGCAGCAGATCGAACGGCAGGAGGGCTGCTTCGAAGGCCACAATGCCGGCCCTGGCATCGGCGGCCTCGGTGACCGCGTAGCCGAGGCTTTGCAGCTGCTGGACGATGCTGGCGCGGACCAGAGGCTCGTCCTCGACCACCGCGATCCGTTCGGAACCGCGTGGCAGGGTGGCCTTCCGCGGAATCGCCGCCGCTTCCGCCATGCCGCTGCCGCGCGGCAGGTAGAGCTTGATCGTCGTTCCCATGCCGGCTTCGCTGTAGATCCTGATGTGCCCGCTGGACTGCTTGATGAAGCCGTAGACCATGCTGAGGCCGAGCCCGGTGCCCTTGCCGGCTTCCTTGGTGGTGAAGAACGGCTCGAACACGCGGGCCAGCGCCGCCGGCGGGATGCCGCAACCGGTATCGGAGACGGCCAGCATGACATAGTCGCCGGCGACGGCGTCGGGATTGAGCGCCACGTACTCCCCGTCCAGCGACACGTTGCGGGTCTCGATCAGCAGCCGGCCGCCGCCGGGCATCGCGTCGCGCGCGTTGATGCAGAGATTGACCAGGGCGGTCTCGAGCTGCGCGCGGTCGATGTTGGCGATGCCGAGGTCGTCCGCGAGAATCGACTCGATCTCGACCTGCGCGCCGAGCGCGCGGCGCAGCAGCTTGCCGGTGTCGGTCACCAGGAGATTGAGGTCGGTCTTCTGCGGACGCAGGATCTGGTTGCGCGAGAAGGCCAGCAGCTGGCGCGTCAGGCCGGAGGCCCTCTCGACGGCTTCGGCGATCTTGTCGAGCCGTCCCGCCACGAGAGGATCGGGGCTGCCGTCGCCCTGAAGCTCGTCGATGTTGGCGAGGATCACCATGAGCACGTTGTTGAAGTCGTGCGAGATGCCGCCGGTGAGCTGGCCGACCGCTTCCATCTTCTGGGCCTGCCGCAGCTGCGCCTCGACGGACCGGCGCACGGTGACGTTCTCCATGATCGTCAATATCACCGGCCTCCCGTCGAGCTCGAGGGAACGCGTGTGCATCTCGACGTCGAAGATCGTGCCGTCCTTCTTGCGATTGCGCAGCCCGCGCACGATGCAAGGATCGCCAGTCATGCCTGCGAGGCGCGCGGCCTCCAGGGCCGGCAGGTCCTCGGGAGGATAAAAGTCGTTGATCGGCATCGCGAGGATCTCCTCCCGCGACCAGCCATATTCCTCGACCGCGGCGTCGTTGACCGCCAGAAGCCGGCGGGTCTCGTGGTCCAGCACCACCATCGGGTAGGGGTTGGCCCTGAAGATTCGGCGGTAGCGGTCCTGGGCGGCCTCGCGGGCATTGCTCTCGCGAACCAGGCCGAGCGCAAGCCACGCCAGGGCGGCGCCCGCGACGCCCCATCCGAGCGCCATGATCCAGGCATTCTGCCGCCATGCCGCCAGCGAGCGCGCCACCGTCTGGGTGACGGAGACGCTGAAGCCCGGATAGGCCGCGATGCGAAGATAGGCGACGAGCCGGTCCTGGCCGTCGATCAGGCTCACGGTCCGCAGCGAACCCTCCCGGCTTCCCCCGATCAGTCGCGCCCCGATCTCGCCGATCCTGACTGTGGTTCCCATGCTGAGCTCATCGAACGGGCTGCGCATCATGACGACGCCGTCGTTGCGCCACAGCGTCGTCGCCTGGTCCTCGATCGTCCTGGTGTTCGTCCACAGGTGGCTCAGGAACTCGGGGCTGACGCTGGCCACGAC
>CANIRG010000197.1 GCA_947469635.1 Rhodospirillales bacterium
CCGAGGCCAATCACACCGATCTGCATGTGCTGTCCGTTTCCTCCGTTGGTCGTATGCTACACGCATCCAAGGGAGATCACGATCATGAAGCTGGGACGCCTGGGAGTCTGGTACTCCACCGACAAGTTGAACGGGCCGCAATTGGCCGACCTCGTCCATACCGTGGAGAAGAACGGCTACTCGGCCTTCTGGCATCCCGAGTCGCGCGGCTACGAATCGATGTCGCTCGGCGGCTACCTCCTGTCGAAGAGCGAGAAGCTGATCGTCGGCAGCTCGATCGCCAACATCTACGCCCGCGATGCCTTCACGGCGAGGCGCGCGCTGGTGTCGCTGAACGACCTCTATGGCGGCCGCTACATCCTGGGCCTGGGCGTCAGCCACATCCCCATGGTCGAGGGCTTGCGCGGCCATCGCTACGACAAGCCCCTCGGCACCATGCGGGCCTATCTCGAGACCCTGCACAAGGACCTGCCCGATGCCGCCACAGCACCGGTCGTGGTCGCCGCACTCGGGCCGAAGATGCTGGAGCTCAGCGCCACGAATTCGATGGGCGCCGTGCCCTACAACGTGACGCCGAAGCACACCGCGCAGGCCGCCAAGATCCTGGGACCAAAGAAGATCCTCGCCGTCGAGCAGAAGGTGACGCTCGAGACCGATCCGGCGAAGGCGCGCGCGCTCGGCCGCAAGGAGCTCAGCCGCTACATGGTGCTGCCGAACTATCGCAACAACTGGCTGCGCGAGGGCTTCACCGAGGCCGACCTCGCTGACGGCGGCAGCGACAAGTTCATCGACGCCATGTGCCTGTGGGGCGACGCCGCCACCATCAAGAAAGGCCTGCGCGCGCACTTCGATGCCGGCGCTACGCATGTCTGCCTGCAACCAGTCCATGCCGACGGCGACTTTGCCGCGCGCGACCGGATGATCGAAGTGCTGGCGGATACTTGAGCATTTTGGAGCGAGCGGATGAACAAGGCGAACTTCGAAGGCTTGATGCGCAGTCTCGAGGAGGCTCGCGCTTATGCGCAAGGCAGGTCGACGCCTGGTCTGAAGGTAAATCAACGTCGTCACGTCGATCTCTCAAGGCTTTCGCGTGTCTCATCGGCGTCGCCGTCGGCACCTAAGAAGCATGATAAGAGCCAAGGCTAAAGGGAGACCAAAAATGGATTTCGGTATCGCACTGCCGACAGCGGCGGACTCGTGGAAGGTGGTGAAGCGCGCCGAGGAGCTGGGTTTCTCCCATGCCTGGTTCTACGACACGCAGATGCTGAGCGCGGATTGCTTCGTCGCAATGGGGGCGGCGGCGGTGAACACGAGCTGTATCCGTCTCGGCACCGGCGTTCTCGTGCCATCCAACCGCATCGCGCCGGTGACGGCCAATGCGCTGGCGACGCTGAACCAGCTTGCGCCCGGCCGCATCGACTTCGGTGTCGGCACCGGCTTCACGGCGCGGCGGGCGATGGGCTTCCGCGCCATCAAGGTCAAGGACATGGAGACCTACGTCCAGCAGGTCTACGGGCTGCTGCGGCGCGAGACGGTCGAGTTCGAGATGGAGGGGCAGCGGAAGAAAATCCGCTTCCTCAATCCCGAGCTGCCGCTGTTCAACACCAAGGACCCCATCGCGCTGCATTTCTCGGCCTTCGGGCCGCGCACCCAGGCGCTCACCGCCAGGCTCAAGGCGGGCTGGATCGATTTCGTCGGCAAGGTCGAGAACGGCGTCAGGGAAGTCGAGGCGATGCGCGGCGCCTGGAGCAAGGCCGGCCACGCGATGGGCGACCTGCAGGCCACGGCCTTTGCGCTGGGCTGCGTGCTGCAGGACGGGGAGCCCGCGAACTCCGACCGCGCCATGGCGCAGGCCGGGCCGCGCGCGGCGGTGATGCTGCATCGCGCCGCCGACGAGGCGCTGGCCGGCCTCAAGCCCGGCGTGGCGATGCTCTCCACGCCCGAGATCGACGGCTATATCGAGTTCGCGCGCGGCTTCCGGCCGGAGGACGCGCGCTACCTCGAGAACCATCGCGGGCACCTGATGTTCGTGAAGGACGAGGAGAAGAAGTTCGTCACGGCCAAGATGATCGCGGAGACCTCCTTCACCGCGAGCGAAACAGAGATCAAGACGCGCATCGAGGCGCTGCGCGGCGCCGGCTACACCCAGTTCGCCATCCAGCTCGTGCCCGGCCAGGAGAAGGCGATCGAGGAATGGGGCCGCATCCGCAAGGCCTTTGCGTGACGGCGCCGAAGCTCGGCATCTCCTTCAGCTTCCAGGCCCATCGCGGCCTGGGTGAGCCGTGGGACAAGGCCTATCGCGAGGGGCTGGAACTGGCCGCCGAAGCCAGCCGCCTCGGCTACCACTCGGTGTGGGCGAGCGAGCATCATGGCGAGGCGGACGGCTACTGTCCGTCGCCCGTCGTCGCCTGCGCGGCACTGGCCGTCGCTGCGCCCAACTGCCGGGTCGGCCAGGCGATCGCGCTGGCACCCCTGCATGGTCATCCGCTGCGGCTCGCCGAAGATCTGTCGGTCGTCGACAATCTCTCGGGCGGTCGGGTCGAGATCGGGCTGGGGCAGGGGTATCGGCCTGCCGAGTTCGAGATGTTCGGCTGGCCCTACGCCACCCGCACGCGGGCCTTCGAGGAGTCACTCGATATTCTTGAGAAGGCCTGGACCGGCGAGCCGTTCGACTACGACGGCAAGATCTACAAGGTGAAGGGCGGTGTGCTGCGGCCGCCGCCGGTCAGACCGGGCACGCCGCCACTATGGATCGGGGCAGCCCATCCCAAGGCGCGCGCCCGTGCCGTGCGCCGCCGGGCGGGATTCCTGGTGGCGCCGCTGGCGGAGTTCGGGCTCGTCGAATACCAGTTCAGATCCTTCGACGAGGAAGCGGCGCGGCAGGGTGCGAGCCGGCTGCCGCGTGCGGTGATGCGCGAGATCCTGGTCGGCGAATCTCCGGCGGATGCGATCAGGCGGCACCAGCCGTTCCTCGATGAGGTCTATCGCGTCCAGTACAAGCCCGAGAGGATCGGCCTGAGCTACATCGACAAGGCGACGCGCGAGCGCAAGCCGCTCAGCTCGGACAATCCCTATTTCCTGTCCGAGGAATTCATGCAGGAGCGCTGGTTCCTCGGCACGCCCGACGCGATCGCGGCCAAAATCACCGAGTGGCAGGCGCGACTGAACGTCGACCACCTGATCTTCACGCCGCGCCCACCCGGCATGCCCCTGCGTCAGGCGGTCGACGAGATTGAGGCAATCGCGAAAGGCGTGATGCCGGTCATGAAGAAGGAACTCACGTTTCAAACTCCTCTCCCCCACTAGGGGGAGAGGCTGGGAGAGGGGGTTGCGCACGGTCGGAAACTGCAGCGTCTATCGCTGCCCACACGCCTTCAAGGTTCTGAACGACCTCGTTGGCCCCAAAGCGGAGAACCTGCCATCCATGGCGTTGCATCAATGCTGTGCGGCGCGCATCGGCTTCGATCTGGTAGGCGTGATGCTCACCATCGACCTCGATGACGAGTTTTCTCGATACGCAGGCAAAATCAGCGAAGTAGGGGCCAATTGGCAATTGACGACGAAACTTTAGGCCTCTCAGCCGATGGGCGCGCAATAATTCCCAGCACATGCGTTCGGCTCGGCTGCCATCGCGCCGTAGCTCTCGTGCACGCTCAATCCTGTCAATCATGCCCCCTCTCCTAGCCTCTCCCCCTAGCGGGGGAGAGGAACATGACGAAGAGCGAGATCACTTCACCTTTGGCGTGACCTCCTCGCCGAAGAGCTGCATCTGGTCCAGCAGCTCCTGCACGGAGTTGGCGGCGAAGTAGAGGCCGAGCAGGTGGGTGACGCCGGCCTCGCGGAAGGCCAGCGCCTTCTCGACGACTTCGGCCGGTGTGCCGATCAGGTTGATCTCCTCGTGTGTGGCCGCGCCCTGGCCTTTCAGGGTCGACTTGCCGAGCGAGATCATGTGCTTGTTCATCTGGCTCTTGCGGAAGCCTTCGACGGCGGCCTCGTGCGTCCGGCCGAGATGGACGACGAATTGCGGGCAGACCTCGATGGTCCGCCAGTCGCGGCCGGCCTTCTCGGCCTCCTCGCGCAGGGTCTTCACGCCGGCGCGGAGGCGGTCGACATGCATGCCGGCGGGCAGCCAACCGTCGGCCCACTTCACCGTGCGCGCGATGTTGTTGGCGTTGTTGCCGCCGACGTAGATCGGCAGGTGCTTCTGGTACGGCTTGGGATAGAGCTCGACGTCGCGGAACTTGTAGTATCTGCCGTCGAAGCTCGCGACGCGCTCCTTGAACAGCAGGTTCAGCGCCTGCAGACCCTCGTCGACGATGTCGCCGCGATCCAATTTGGCGTCGGGCTGCAGCGCCTTGAATTCCTCGCGATAGGCGCCGATGCCGACGCCGAGCTCGAGCCGTCCCTTGCCGAAATGGTCGAGCGTCGCGACCTGCTTGGCGAAGACAACGATGTCGTGGCGCATCGGCAGGACGATGACGCCGGTGCCGACCTTGATGGTCTTGGTCTCCGACAGCACGAAGGCGTAGGTCACCAGCGGCTCCCAGAAGCGCGGCGGCACCGGGAACTCGGCGCGCACGTAGTTCTGGGTCGTCATGTGGTCGTTGCCCCACACCGAATCGTAGCCAAATTTTTCGGCTGCCTGGGCGATGCGGATCACGTTCTCGGGGTCGGAGAAGGGGATGGGATAGGTGAGCCCCTCCATCCCCGTCGGCAGGCCGGCGCTGACGCGCATTATTCGGCCGCGAGCTGGCGAAGCTTCGCCGTCTCGGCCTCGTCGATCGCCCCATCATCGTTGACGGCGACACCATAGTCGCGCCGCGCCGCGTCGGACGAGATGAAGCCCTGGCGCACGTCGTCGGCCACCGAGGCGGCGGCTCGCTTGCGCGGATTGCCCAGCCCACCGCCGCCCGGCATCGAGATGATCAGGCGGTCCTTCTGCGGGATGGTCTGCTGACCCATGCCGCGCAGCTTCTTGCCCGACTCGAGCGCCAGGATGCCGGCCATGCCGTCCTGGCCGCCGTCGCGGCCGCGCGGCGGATGGTCGATGCGGTCGTAGTAGGCGCTGATGGCGAAGGGTGCCGTGTCGAGCGTGCCCACTTCCATGACCTGGCCGAGGCCGCCGCGGAACTCGCCGGCGCCGCCCGAATCCTGGCGATACTCCTTCTTCCAGATCACGATCGGCGAGATGGTCTCGTTGACCTCGACCGGCACGTTGCGCACGCCGCTGGGGAAGGCGGTGGCCGACAGGCCGTCGCGTCCCGGCCGCGCGCCGGTGCCGCCGGCGTGGAAGCTCATGATGGTGAAGGTGGTGGCGTTGATGGTCTCGGCCGGATCGCCGTCGGCGCGGCCGGGGCCGCCCAGGGCCGAGAGGTTCCACAGGCACGACGCGCCTTCGGCCGGCACGCCGCCGCCCAGCGCCTGGTGCAGGCAGCCGAACATGACGTCGGGCAGCATCTGGCCTGTGACATGGCGGGCCGCGACGGGGGCGGGATGTTTGGCATTCAGGATGCAGCCCTCGGGGGCGGTGACGCGGATCACCTCCAGCGAGCCTTCGTTGTTCGGCACCTTGGGCGCCACGATGCACTTCACGCCGAACGAGGCGTAGGCCTCGGTGTAGCAGACCGGCACGTTGATGCCGAAGGCCGACACGCCCGAGGTGCCGGTGAAATCGACGTCGATGCCAGTGTCGCCGATCTTCATGGTGGCGACGATGTCGATCGGCTTGTCGTAGCCGTCGACGCGCATCGAGAATTTGTAGTCGCCGGGCTTGATCTTGCGGATGGCCTCGAGCGAGGCTTGGCGCGACTTTTCGAGGATGTGCTGGCCGAGGCGATCGAGATCGTCGATGGCGAACTCGTCCATCATCTCGATCAGGCGGCGGCAGCCGATCTCGTTGCAGGTCGCGAGCGAGTAGAGGTCGCCCACCACCTGGATGGGCTCGCGCACGTTGGCGGCCACGATGTCGGTCAGCGTCTCGTCGACCTTGCCCTCGCGGGCGAAGCGCATCAGCGGGATGTAGAGGCCTTCCTCGTAGACCTGGCGCGCATCGGCGCCCATGCCGCGGCCGCCGATGTCGACGACATGGCAGGTCGAGGCGAACAGCGCCACCATCTTGCCGCGCCGGAAGGTCGGCGTGACGAAGGTGAAGTCGTGCAGATGGCCGGTGCCCTTCCACGGGTCGTTGGTGAGGAAGATGTCGCCTTCCTTCATTGTCTTGGCCGGGAAGCGGTCGAGGAAGTGATAGACGGCGCGGGCCATCGAGTTGATGTGGCCGGGCGTGCCGGTCACGGCCTGCGCCAGCATCGCGCCGTCGAGGTCGAACACGCCGGCGGAGAGGTCGCCCGCCTCGCGTGTCGAGGTCGAGAAGCCGGTGCGCATCAGCGCCAGCGCCTGCTCCTCGACGACCGCGATCAGGCGGTCCCACATGAGCTGCAGGCGAATGGGCGAGAGGGGATCGTTGATGTTCATGTTCCCACCTTTTCCAACAGGATGGCGCCGATCGGCGTGATGCGGGCCGAGAAGCTCTTCGGAACTATGGTCGTCGTCTCGTCCTCGGCGATGACCGCCGGGCCGGGAATGAAGCTGCCGATCGTGAGGTCGGCGCGATAATAGATCGAGACGTCCTTCATGTCCTGATCCGCGGGGTCGTAGACCGGCCGGGTGCCGCGCGCCTTGGACGGGATGTCGGCGGGCTGCGGTGCGATCTTCGGCAGCGCTGGCTGCTCGGCCGCGAGCCGCAGCGTCCAGTTCATGATCTCCACGCCGAGGCCCGGAATGGTCCGGCCGAAGGTGGCGGCATAGCCCTCTTCGTAGAGCTTGATGAGGGTCGCCCGCGAGGCCGCGGTGAAGGGGCCCGGGGGCAGGTCGACGGTGATCTCGTGGCCCTGGCCGCGGTAGCGCATGTCGGCGGTGCGGGCCTCGACCAGCTTGGCCGTCGGCGCGCCCGCCTTGACCACAGCCTCGGCCTCGGCGCGCATCTCGCCGAACAGCCTGGTTACGTAATCTGGGCTGAACTTGTCGTCGAGCTGGACGTAGCGGCTGCGCACGACCTCATAGGCGACCGGGGCCATCAGGAAACCGACGGCCGAGCCCACGCCGGCGCCGGTCGGCACCAGGACGCGGCCGATGCCGAGCTTCTCGGCCAGGCGCGCGGCATGGATGGGGGCGGCACCGCCGAAGGCGATCATGGTGCGGTTCTGCAGCTCCTTGCCGCGTTCGACCGCGTGCACACGGGCGGCATTGGCCATGTTCTCCTCGACGATCTCGCTCACGCCGAAGGCGGCATCGAGCTGCTTCAGGCCAAGCGGCCCGCCGACCGCCGCGTCGACGGCGGCGCCTGCCTTCTCCGGCGAGAGCTTGATCGAGCCGCCGGCGAAGTAGCCGGGATCGAGCCGGCCCAGCACCACGTCGGCATCGGTCACGGTGGGCTTGGTGCCGCCGCGGCCGTAGCTCGCGGGGCCGGGCTCAGCGCCCGCGCTCTCGGGACCGACATTGATGCGCGAGAGTGAGTCGACCGCGGCGATCGATCCGCCGCCGGCGCCGATCTCCACCATCTCGATGACCGGGATGCGCAGCGGCAGGCCGCTCCCTTTCAGGAAGCGATACTGCCGCGCCACCTCGAAGGTGCGCGAATGCTGCGGTTCGCCATTGTCGATCAGGCAGATCTTGGCCGTCGTGCCGCCCATGTCGAAGGACAGGACCTTGTCGAGGCCGCATTGCCGTGCGAGCGCCGCCGCCAGGATGGCGCCGCCGGCGGGGCCCGACTCGACGAGGCGGATGGGGAACTTGCGCGCGGTCTCCAGCGCCGCGAGCCCACCGCCGGAGGTGATCATGAACAGCGGGCAGGTGACGCCGAGCTTGCGCAGCGCGGTGTCGAGGCGGCCGAGGTAGCGGTCCATGACGGGCTGGACATAGGCATTGGCGACGGCGGTAGACCAGCGTTCGTACTCGCGGATCTCCGGCGACACCTCGCTCGAGATCGAGATCGACACGTCGGGCAGCGTCTCGGCCAGGATGTCGCGCGTGCGCCGCTCGTGCGTGCCGTCGAGATAGGCGTGCATGTAGCCGATGGCGATGGCCTCGATGCCGGCAGCCTTCAGCTTCGGCGCCAGCGTCCGCACCGCGCCCTCGTCGAGGGCCAGGAGCAGGTTGCCGCGGCCGTCGATGCGCTCGGGGATGCCGAAGCGCAGGTCGCGGGCGACCAGCGGCGTCGGCTTCTGCATGAAGATGTCGTACTGCTCGAAACGGTGCTCGAAGGCGATCTCGATCGAATCGCGGAAGCCCTCGGTCACGACCAGCGCCGTCTTGGCGCCCTTGCGCTCGATGATGGCGTTGGTGGCCAACGTCGTGCCATGGATGATCAGGCTGAGATCGGCCGGGTTGATGCCCGACTGCTTCAGGATCTCGGCCATGCCGGTCAGCACGCCTTCCTCCGGCGCGCGCGGCGTGGTCAGCACCTTCACGCTGGTGAGCTTGCCCCCCGACTCGAGACAGAGGTCGGTGAAGGTGCCGCCGATATCGACTGCCAAACGTGCTTTATCCATTTTTTCCTACGCTGCCGTGTGCTGGATGTTGCCGCCGAGATAGGCCTGACGGATGCGCGGGTCTGTCCGCACCTCGGCCGCCGGGCCTTCCATGAATTTTCGCCCCTGTTCCATCACCAGTGCGCGGTCGGAAATCAAGAGCGCGCCGCGTACATTCTGCTCTACGATAAGGACGGTGACGCCGGAGGCGGCGATGCGCTGGACCGTGGCGAAGACGTCGCCCTGCATCTTGGGCGAGAGGCCGAGCGAGGGCTCGTCGAGCAGCAGCAGCGTCGGCTCCACCAGCAGGACCATCGCCATCTCGAGGATCTGCTGCTCGCCGCCGGAGAGATTGCCGGCGTCGATGCTCCATTTCTGGCGCAGCATGGGAAACGATCCGACCAGACGGTCGATGGCTCCGGCATGTCGAGCCGCAGGCAGGGTGTAGCAGCCCATCTTGAGGTTCTCGGCCACGCTCATTGCCGGGAAGTTGCAACGGCCCTGCGGCACGAAGCCGACGCCGCGCTTCAGCCGCTCC
The DNA here is from genome assembly GCA_947469635.1 of Rhodospirillales bacterium. Classification (GTDB taxonomy): domain Bacteria; phylum Pseudomonadota; class Alphaproteobacteria; order Reyranellales; family Reyranellaceae; genus Reyranella. The sequence continues at coordinate 9,064 of CANIRG010000197.1, forward strand.
CACGGCGGCAGGCCCTCTATGGTCTCGCCCTTGAACACGATCTGGCCGGAGAAGAAGCGGTTGGTGCCGTAGATGGCGCGCAGCAGCGTCGATTTGCCGGCGCCGTTGCCGCCGATCAGCGTCGTGATCGAGCCGGGCAGCAGGCGGGCGGAGAAATCGTGCACGATCGGGTTGTCGCCATAGCCCGCCGTCACCGACACGAGCTCCAGCGCGGGATGGACGGGCGCGTTCATGCCGCGCCGCGCATTTCTTCGGCGGCCATCTCGGGCGTCATGCCGAGATAGGCTTCGAGCACGCGCTGGTCGGTGTGGATTTCCGCCGCGGTGCCTTCGGCCAGCTTGGCGCCCTGGTCGAGCACGATCACGCGATGGCAGAGGTTGGTGATGAACTCGACGTTATGCTCGACGATCAGGAAGGTCTCGCCGGCGCGATTGAGCTGCTGCAGCGCCGCCTCGATCTCCCGGATGCGGCTCGGATTGACGCCGGCCACCGGCTCGTCGAGCACCACGATCTTGGGATGCGGCATCAGGGCGGCGGCCAGCGCCACCAGCTTCTTCTGGCCGTAGGAGAGGATGCCGGTTTCGGCCTCGTAGTAGCGCTGCAGGCCGATCAGCTCCACCAGCGTGCGGGCGCGGACCTCGGCGGCCTCGACGGCCAGGCGATAGCGCTTGGTGCGCAGGAAATCGTCGACCCAGGTCGCCGCATCGAACTGCTGCGTGGCGACGGCGAGGTTGTCGCGCAGGCTCAGCCGCTCGTAGATGCGCACGGTCTGGAAGGTGCGCATCAGCCCGGCGCGGGCGATGCGATGGGCGGGCCGGCCGGTGATGTCGGCGCCGGCCAGCACGACCCTGCCGCCGTCGAGCTTCTGGAAGCCCGAGATGCAGTCGATCGCCGTGCTCTTGCCCGAGCCGTTGGGCCCGATCAGGCCGGTGATGCTGCCGGCCTCGACCGCGAAGGACACGCCGTCGAGCGCATGGACGCCGGCGTAGGCCTTGCGCAGATCGGTGACCTCGAGGATCGCGCTCATCGCAACTCCTGGCGCAGCCGCTGCAGCCGGCGCTCGCGCAGCCAGCCCGCGACGCCGCCCGGCATGACGAACATCGCCACCACCAAGATGAGGCCGTAGATGATCATGCGGAAGTCGGCGGAGAAGCGCAGCAGCTCGGGCAAGGCCGACAGCGCCACGCCTGAGCCCACGACGCCCCAGAAGCTGCCGGCACCGCCGATGATCACGATGATCAGGAAGGTCTGCATGTAATAGAAGTCGAGGAACAGCGGATCGATGATGCCGAGGTGGAAGCTGTAGACGCCGCCGGCTGCACCGGTGATGGCGGCGGAGAGCGCGAAGGACGTGAGCTTGTAGGGCATGGGCGAGATGCCCTGGGCAAGCACCAGCGCCTCGTTCTGCTTGATGGCGACCAGGGTGCGGCCGATGCGCGAGGTGCACAGCGCGTAGAGGAACGCCAGCATCGCCATCGAGAAGCCCCAGGCGATCCAGTAGAACTCGCGTGTGCTGCTGAACTTGTGGCCGAAGGCCTCGGGCGGCGGCAGGTTGGGGATGCCGAGCGGCCCGCGTGTGAGGCTCACCCAGTCGCGCGCGATCAGGTTGGCCAGCAGCGCGAAGGTGAGCGTCATGATGACGAAGGCGTGGCGGTTGGTGCGCAGCGTCGGATAGCCGATCGCCAGTGCCACCGCGGCATTGATCAGCCCTGCCCACAGCACGCCCCACCAGAAATTGCCGCCGAAGGTGACGACCGTGAGCGCCGAGACATAGCCGCCGATGCCCCAGAAGCCGAGCTGGGCGAAGGACAGCAGGCCGGTGAAGCCATAGACCAGGTTCAGCGCGGCGGCGGCGACGGTGAAGATCAGCGCCGAGACGCCGACGCCCACGATGTAGTTCGACGAGGTGAGCAGCGGCAGCGCGCCCACGGCCAGCGCTGCGACGAGGGCGGCAAGCAATTTCATCCGACCCGCATGCCCCCGCGCTTGAACAGCCCGTCAGGCCGCAGGAACAGGATGACGATCATGATCACGAAGACGGCGCCTTCCTGCCAGGCGATCTCGAAGAAGCCGCCGATCCAGTTCTCGACCAGCCCGAGCGCCACCGCCGCCACGATGGCGCCGGGGATGTTGCCGAGACCGCCGATGATCACCAGGGCGAACGCCTTGAAGATCAGGAACTGGCCCATGTAGGGCGTGACGAGCTGGATGGGCGAGATCGCAGCACCCGCCAGGCCGCAGAGCCCGGCGGCCAGGATCACGGCGTTGCGGGCCACGGTGCGCGGGCGGATGCCGACCATCAGCGCGGCCTCGCGGTTCTGGGCGATGGCGCGCATGGCGCGGCCGAACTGGGTGTGGCGCAGCACCAGGTAGAGGCCGCCGAAGGCCGCGAGCGC
>CANIRG010000198.1 GCA_947469635.1 Rhodospirillales bacterium
GGTTACTACTTCGCCCATCCCGACGCGGCCTACTTCGGCGTCGCCCGCATCGGCCGCGACCAGGTCGAGGACTATGCCCGGCGCCGTGGCGTGAGCATCGAGCAGGCCGAGAAATGGCTGCGGCCGAACATTGGGTATTAGTGCCGGGGGCGCGCCGCTCCGTGGCGCGTCTTCTCATGCATGATCGCGCCACGGAGTGGCGCGCCCCCGGCACATGCTGACCTACGCCCTCGTCCTCGTCGTCGGCTTCATCGCCGGCACGGTGAGCGGCATCGTCGGCACCGGCGCCACCATCATCCTGCTGCCCGTGCTGGTCTATGTCTTCGGGCCGCGCGAGGCGGTGCCGATCATGGCCGTCGTCGCCCTGATGTCGAACTTCGCCAAGATCACCTCCTGGTGGAAGGTGATCGACTGGCGCGTCACCGCTGCCTATGCGGCGGGCGGCATTCCCGCTGCGGCGCTGGGCGCCCGCACCCTGCTCATCCTGCCGCCGCGCATCGTCGACATTGCGCTCGGCGTCTTCTTCCTCGCCATGATTCCCGGCCGCCACTGGCTTGCCTCGCGCAACGTCAAGCTCGGCTACGCCGGGCTGGCGCTGGCCGGCGCCGGCATCGGCTTCCTCACCGGCATCGTCGTCTCCACAGGCCCGCTCAGCGTGCCGACCTTCGCGGCGGCCGGCCTGGTGAAGGGCGCCTTCATCGCCACCGAGGCGGCGGGCTCGCTGGCGCTCTACATCAGCAAGGCCATCACCTTCCGCACCTTTGGCGCGCTCCCCCTCGACATCGTCACCAAGGGCCTCATCGCCGGCTCCTCCGTCATGGCCGGCACCTACCTCGCCCGCCTGATCGTCGAGCGGCTGAGCGTCCACAGCTTCCAGCGCCTGCTGGATGGGGTGATGCTTGTGTCGGGCCTGTCCCTGTTGTGGGCGGCGCTGCGTTGATAAACGTCGAACATCGGATATACTACTGTATATACGAATGGGATTACGCCAATGACTGAACTAAAGCTTCGCAAAACCGGTAATTCCTTGGTAACGACTTGGCCCAAGGATTTGTTGGCGCGCCTCAACGCCAAGGAAGGCGATACGCTTTACGCCGTTGAGACGCCACAGGGCTTCCTCGTCACGACCTTCGATCCAAAGTTCGAAAAGACCATGGAAGCCGCCGAACGCGTGTTCCGGCGCAACAAGGAAGCCTATCGCGAGCTCTCCAAAAGGTGAATGAACCGCTCTGGATCACCGATCGCGAAGCGGTTGCGATGAATGCGCGAGCTGTGTCGCTGTTCGGTGGGCTCGAAGCCGGCGTGCGCGACCAAAACCTTCTGCGGGTCGCACTCGCTCGTCCTCTGAACAAGTGGCATTACGAAGACACACGCCCCGACATCTTCGAGCTGGCGTCGGCGTATGCCTTTGCCTTGTGCAAAGGGCACGTCTTTCATGACGGCAACAAACGGACGGCCCACGCCGTCGCGGCGACATTTCTCGAGATCAATGGCTGGTCACAGACTTCCTCGCAGCCGGACATCGTGCACACGATGATCGCAGTAGCCGAAGGCACCCTCGCGGAAGATGCCCTCGCCGCCTGGTTTCGCAGGACCTCGGTCCGCGCCTAAGCGCCCTGCGCGATCACGTTGCGCAGCACGCCGATCTTCTCGATCTCGATCTCGCAGACGTCGCCCGGCTTCAGCCAGGGTTGCGGCTTGCGCGCCATCGCCACACCCGAAGGGGTGCCGGTGATGATGATGTCGCCGGGATCCAGCGTCATCACCTTGGAGAGCTCGTGCACCAGGGTGGGGACGTCGAAGATCAGGTCGTCGGTGTTGCTGTCCTGCATGATCTCGCCGTTGACGCGGGTCATGATGCGCAGCGGCGCGCCACCCGGCGGCAGCTCGTCGGAGGTGACGATGTCGGGGCCGAAGCCGCCGGTGCCGTCGAAGTTCTTGCCGAGCGTGAACTGGCCACCCGACTTGCGCTGCCAGTCGCGGATCGAGCCGTCGTTGAAGCAGGCATAGCCCGCGACCACCGACAGGGCCTTCTCCTTCGCTACATTGCGGCACTTCTTGCCGATCACGACCGTGAGCTCGGCTTCCCAGTCGTACTGCTCGGAATGGGTCGTCGACAGCATCTTGCCGTTGTGGGGCACCAGCGTGTTGCCGAAGCGGGTGAACACCACCGGATAGCTCGGGATCGGGCTGCCGGTTTCCTCGGCATGCTTGCGGTAGTTGAGGCCGATGCACAGGATCTTGCCCGGCGCCGGGATCGGCGACAGGTACTTGGCCGACTTCTCCGACACGGTGGCGCCCGCCTTGGGCTTGGCGCAGGCCTTCAGCACCTCGGCCTGCAGCTTGCGGCCGCCGGCCAGGATCTCGACCACGGTCTTCGGGCCCCGCGGCATCTGCTTGCTGAGATCGACGATCTTGCCGTCGCCCATTTTCACGCCGACAACCGGCTTGCCGCCGACCTGGATGGTGCAAAGACGCATGTATTTCCCCCTCGATTTTATCGCCCGAACAGGCTCGGGCCTAAACTCCTCCGTCCCGCGTTAACGGTCAAGCGTTGCGCCTTTTGCTAGGATGATTCATGCGTTGCCTGCTCCTTCTCCTGTCGATCCTCACTGCCTCGCCGGCTTTTGCACAGCTCATGGTCCCGCTCGCCATGCCCGACGGAAAGGTCGGCTGCTTCCCGGGCCAGACCGGCATCGGCCGGCCATCGCTCTGGACCTCCGTTCCCGACCGCGAAGCCCATGGCGGCTGGGCCCTGGCCGAAATGGCCGGCGACGCCACCGACCTGCGCTTCCCGCTCTGCGTCTCGCCCGAGGCAGGGTCGCGCGACTTCGATGCCACGCTGCGCTTCAAGCCTGTCTCGGGCACGCGCGAGAAGGCGGCCGGGCTGATCTTCCGCGCCCAGAACGGCAGCGACTATTACGTCGTGAAGGCCAGCGCGCTCGACGGCACGGTCCGCCTCTATCGCATGATGGGCGGGCGACGCATCCAGCTCGCGTCCAAGGAGATCGAGGTCAAGCTCGGCCAGTGGCAGACGCTGCGCGTCGTGGCGATCGCCGACCGCATCGAGGCCTGGCTCGACGATAAGCCGCTGTTCGCCGTCAGCGACCGCAGCCTGGTCCATCCCGGCGCCATCGGCGTCTGGAGCCAAGCCGACAGCCTGACTTATTACGGATTGCTGCTGGTCAAGCCAGCGCCTTAGGTCAGGCCGAAGCTCATCTTGATCGCCGTCACCAGGCCGTTCACCGCGATGCTGGCCAGGATCAGGCCGAACACGCGGCTGATGATCTCGACGCCCGATTTGCCCAGCACCCGGAAGACCACGTTCGACAGGGCGAACAGGGCGAAGAAGATCGAGAGGCACGCCATGAGGATGCCGACCGTGAGCGCCTGCTCGCCGACCGAGCGGATGTTGTTGTCGGTCAGCAGCACGACCGTGAGCATCGACCCCGCCCCGGCGACGCCGGGAATGGCCAGCGGGTAGATCGCGCGTTCCAGGAGGCTGGCGCCCTGCGGCACCTTCGCCGCCTCGTCGGTCACGCGGCCCAGCACCATCTGCAGGCCGAACAGCAGCAGCACCAGCGATCCGGCGAGCTGGAACGCCGGCATGGGGATCTTCAGGGCGTCGAGCAGCAGCTGGCCGCCGGCGATGAAGAACAGCAGCACGAGGAAGGCGACGCCCAACGCATAGGCGGCGACGGTGAGCGTCTGCACCCGGCTGAGCCCACCGGTGACGGCGAGGAAGATCGGAATGGTCGCGACAGGGTCGAGGACGACGAACAGCGTCACGAACTCGTAGAGAAAAGTATGGCCGAACTCGACGTTCATCGCTCCCCCCGCCTCGCTCCGATCAACGCCCGCGCCATTTCCACGAAGCCCGCCCCCGACCGGGCCTCGGTGATCCAGGCCGGCAGATGTGGCATCGCATCCGTCAAATCCCGCACATTGGCGACCCCGATGGCGTTGGGAAAGTAGCCGAACATCGGCGAATCGTTGGGCGAGTCGCCGCAGAAGATCCAGCGCTCGCGCTCCCGGTCGAGATCGACGGCGAACAGCTCGCGCATCATCGCCTTCGTGGTGCTGAGCTTGTCGTAGCTGCCGAACCAGCCGTTGACGTGGATCGAGCTCACCTTGGCCTGCGCCCCGTGCCGCTCGAAGATCGCCACGATGCGGTCGATGTCGGCCCGCGGCAGGCGCGGCACGTCCTCGCAGAAATCGACCGCGAGGTCGGCGTAGCGGAAGGCCTGGTCCGAGGCGATGCCGGCGCCGGGTACCTCGCGCAGCACGTCGGCGCGGACCGCGTCCAGCCGGCGCCGCCCCTCGGCGCGCTCCGCGTCGGACTGGACGAAGCGGCTCTTCAGCCTGCCGTCCAGCCACATCCAGAAAGCGCCGTTCTCACCCACCACGGCGTCGACCGGCCAGAAGCGGGCGATGTGATCGCACCAGCCGGCCGGCCGGCCGGTCACCGGGATGACCAGCAGCCCGGCCTTCTTCAGCGCCTCGAGCGCGCCGTAGGCGTCGGCCGTGAGCCGGCCATCGCTCGATACGGTGTCGTCGATATCGGTGAAGACACCCCTGATTTCGGCAAGGCCGGCTTTCGGGCAGTCGGAAAAAGGCTTCATGCTGGGATATTTCTTAGCACGCGCCGGCCCCGTCTCCGGCTCTAAAGCCCGGCCATGATCCCTCGCTACTTGCAGCCGCAGATGGCGGCGATCTGGGAAGGCGGCGCCAAGGTGCGTGTTCGGCTAGACGCCGCTCATGATCTGCTTCTTGGCCTCGTCCAGGAGCAGGTTCGACTGCTTGCGGATGGCCGCCGCATCGATGCCCTTGCCGGCGAGGTCCTTGGAGACCTTGTCGATCACGTCGTCGTCGCCCGGCTTCTCGAAGTCGGACATGACGACTTCCTTGGCATAGGCCTCGGCGTCGGCGCCCGACTTGCCCAACAGCCCCGCGGCCCACAGGCCCAAGAGCTTGTTCTTGCGGGAGTTGACCTTGAACTGCAGTTCCTGGTCCTTCTCGAACTTCTTCTCGAAGCCCTTCTCGCGTTCGTCGAAACTGGTCATCTTCGGCCGCTCCGGTTTGCCTGGTGGCGGGCCTTATAGCAGAACCGCCACGGGCGGGGGGAACGACAAATGTCGCTGGAAAATCTCACGGACTGGATCGGCAGGACGCGGACCATGCAGGATTTCGCCGCTCCCTTCCCGGTGCTGGCGCTCGCCGCCACGTTCGACGAGGAAGATCCCGAGCCGAAGATGGGCGACCCGCTGCCGCCGCTCTGGCACTGGCTTTATTTCCTCGACGCGGCGCGCCAATCGAGGATCGGCACCGACGGCCACGCCGAGCGCGGCGACTTCCTGCCGCCGATACCGCTGCCGCGTCGCATGTGGGCCGGCAGCCGGCTGGTCTTCGACGGCGAACCGCTGCGGCTGGGCGAGACGATCCAGCGCGTGTCGGAGATCGTCTCGGTCGAGCCCAAGAGCGGCGCGAGCGGCAGCATGGTGTTCGTCACCGTCCGCCACACGGTCTCCGGCCCCCGTGGAAGATCCTTCAGCGAGGAGCAGGACATCGTCTATCGCGAGGCCGCCAAGCCGGGCGAGAAGGCGCGCGACCCCAAGCCGGCACCTGCAGACCCCACGTGGGCGAGGAAGCTCGTGCCGGATCCGGTGATGCTGTTCCGCTTCTCGGCCCTCACCTTCAATGGCCATCGCATCCATTACGACCATCCCTACGTGACGGGAACGGAAGGCTACCCCGGCCTGATCGTTCACGGACCTTTGTTGGGAATGTTACAAATAGAGTTGGCGCGCCGCTCAAACCCCGGCAAAGGTGTCGCGAGCTTCGAGTTCCGCGCCCTGTCACCGGCTTTCGGGGGATTACCGTTGGCGGTGGGGGCGCGGGCGGAAACCGACGGCTCGGTAACGACCTGGGTCGCCACCAACAACGGCGGCCTGGCACAACAGGGGAAAGTGAAATTCCGATGAAGCACATGGTTCATGGCACAGGCTGCGGCTGCCTCCCCGCACTCTCTCGTCGTCGCGCGCTCGGCCTCGGGCTGGGCATGGGTCTGGCGGGCGCCGTCAGCGCGGCGTTTCCGGCACTGGCCGCCGGCACCAGCTACGAGGCCATGCTGGTGAATTGCATCGACCCGCGCTTCACCACGGGAAGCTGGGCCTAAATGGCGAGCCGCGGCCTGAAGGACGGCTACAGCCATTTCGTCATCGCCGGCGGCCCGATCGGCATGGTCTCGCCCAAGTTCGCCGACTGGCAGAAGACCTTCTGGGACAACCTCGGCATCACCGTGCAGCTCCACAACATCAAGCGCGTGATCTCGCTCACCCATCGCGACTGCGGCGCCGCGGTCGTGGCCTACGGTGATCGCATCAAGACCGACAAGGCCTTCGAGACGCAGGAGCATGTCGGCGCCTTGCGTGCCTTCAAGGCTGCCGTCAACCAGCGCCAGCCCAAGCTCGCGGTGGAGACCGGCATCATGGCGCTCGACGGCACGGTCGAGGTCGTTACCTGAGGATCAATCGCGGCGCGATATGGTGTAGACTCACCGGATCGTGCCCGATTCGTCTCTCCCCACCCTGAACACGGCCGGCGACGCCCCCACCAGGACGTCGCTGGAGCGCCAGCTCGCCGCGCAACGCGCGCGGCGGCCGGCCGATCCGCTGCTGTCGCTGATCGTGCCGGTGTTCAACGAAGAGGAATCGATCGACCTCTTCCTGAACGAGATCGAGCCCGCCCTCGACGCGGCAGGATTGCGCTTCGAGGTCGTGTTCGTGAACGACGGCTCGCGCGACAACACGCTCGCCCATCTGCTCGACCGCAGCAGCCGCGACCGACGCGTCAAGATCGTCAACCTGTCGCGAAACTTCGGCAAGGAGGCGGCGCTGACCGCCGGCATCGACCATGCGCAGGGCGATGTGCTGGTGCCGATGGACATCGACCTGCAGGACCCGCCCGAGCTCATCGCCCGGTTCGTCGAGCAGTGGCGCCATGGCTACGACATCGTCTACGGCGTGCGCTCCTCGCGCAACCGCGACACCTTCGCCAAGCGCCTGTCGGCCGGCTGGTTCTACCGGGTGTTCAATTCCATGTCGCCAGTGCGCATCCCGGCCAACGTCGGCGACTTCCGCCTGGTCGACCGTCGCGCGGTCGAAGTGCTGCGCCGTCTGCCCGAGCGCAACCGCTTCATGAAGGGGCTGTTCGCCTGGGTCGGCTTCAATGCGGTCGGCGTGGCCTACGAACGGCCGCAGCGCGCTGCGGGCACCAGCAAGTTCAACCTGTGGCGGCTGTGGAACTTCGCGCTCGACGGGGTGGTGAGCTTCTCGACCGTGCCTCTGCGCGCCTCCTTCTATGTCGGCGTGGCGATCGCCGCGGTCGCGGTGCTGTACGCCATGTTCATCCTGACGCGCGTGCTGATCCTGGGCATCGACACGCCGGGCTACGCCTCGCTGCTGATCGCCGTGCTGCTGCTGGGCGCCATCCAGCTCCTGTCGCTGGGTGTCATCGGCGAATATCTCGGCCGCCTGTTCCTCGAGGTCAAAGGCCGGCCAATCTACGTGGTCGAGGGCGTCTACGAAGAGGGCGAGCCTCGCACTCCCGAGCCCTGACGTGGATCTCAAGGAAGAAGACATTCTCGGCGCCGATATCGGCCGGCATTGGTACTACCGGTCCAAGGCCGCCGCGCTGCGCCGCGCTGTCGGCCACCTCCAGCCGAAACGTCTGCTCGATGTCGGGGCGGGCTCCGGGTTCTTCTTGCGTCATCTGCTGGCCGAAGGCGGCGCCCAGTCCGCGCTGTGCGTCGACATCGGCTATGCCACCGACCGTGACGATTCGGTCGCCGGCAAACCGGTGCTCTACCGCCGCGACACCGGCCCGACCGACTGCGACCTGGTGCTGATGATGGACGTGCTGGAGCATGTCGACGACGACGTCGGGCTGGTACGCCACTACGCGGCCAAGGTGCCGTCGGGCGCGCATTTCCTGGCGACGGTGCCGGCCTTCCGCTTCCTGTGGAGCGGCCACGACGTCTTCCTCGAGCACAAGCGGCGCTATCGCCTGCCCGAGATCGAAACCACGATGCGCGAGGCCGGCCTGGAGGTCGTGCACGGCGCCTATTACTTCGCCTTCGTCTTTCCGCTGGCGGCTGCGGTGCGCCTAGCCTCGCGTGGCAACGTCGAACCGCGCAGCAGCCTGAAGATGCACGGCCCCCTGACCAACGCGCTGCTCACCGTCACCTGTGCCGTGGAGCTTCCACTGTTTGCGTTCAACCGCATTGCCGGCCTGTCAGCCTTCGTGCTGGCGAAGAAGCCTTGAGCGGGGCGCCCCCAGCTATGAAGCCGCCGCAGCGATGTCCTTCGAGCCGATGCGGCGGCGCCTCGAATTGATCTCGCGCAGCACCACCAGCATCTCGTCGGCCACGATGTCGCCCGGGATGCCCTCACCTTCGGCCTTGAGCTCGTCCATGTCGACCCACACGGCGTAGAGCGGCGCCGTGCGCGAGGTGATGATGCCGGCCTGCAGCAGGGTCTTGATCAGCACGCGGAAGATGTTGGTGCTTTCCTTCAGCTCCTCGCGGCGCTGGTCGTCGCCGAAGGACTCGCGCACCGCGTCGCGCACCCATTCCCAATCGAGCCCGTACTTGGCGTAGATACCCTGCTTCTGCTCGGTGTTGATCAGGTTGAACAGCAGCATCTGGAAGAGCTGGGCCGCCCAGTCCTCGACCTTGCGGTGCTCCTCCTCGTTGAGGTGGCGGATGGTCTTGGCCGCCCATAGCCGTCCGAAGCGGTGATGGAAGGCCTCGTCGCTCATCACCAGCTGCACAAGGCGGCGCAGCACCGGGTCGTTGGTCTTGGCGTTGAGCGAGGCGAAGGCTCCCATGGCAATGCCTTCCACCAGCATCTGCATGCCGACGATCTTCTTGTAGACCTCTGGTGTGCTCACCAGATCTGCCAGGACGGTGGCGATGGTCTTGCCCACCGGCAGCGGATCGCCCCAGCGTTTGGCGATGTAGCGGGTGAAGCCCGCGACATGGCGGGCCTCCTCGCGCGCCTGGTTGGCGGCATATTCCTGGGCACCGGGATCGAGCAGGATGTGGCAAAGGCTGGCGGACAGGGACAAGGCCCCCTGCTCGCCGTGCAACAGGTTCGAAATCGACCAGTGCATCACATCGTTGGCGAGCTGGATCTGCTGGCCGCCATCGAGCCGCTCGGCCACCGCGCTGCGCAGCTCGACGATGCTCGACAACGGCATGATGGGCGTGGCCGTCAGGTCGAAGGATTGGTCGAAATCGATGTAATTCTTGTCGAAAGGGTCCCAGAAATGGTCGTGGGTGGCCGAAATGATGCCGTCGAAAGCATTGGTGCGCCGGCCGTAGCGCGGCACTTCCAGCATGGCCGGAAAATCTTCCGGTCCGACGGCGTCATAGGCCTTGTCGTACGTGATCTGTTGGGCCATGTGGGGCCTCCGGTTTGGTAATGAATATGACGGCCGTGTCACCTTTTTCAATGGAATTTTCCCCAGGCGAGGCGCATGGGGTTTCCGCCATAGTCCGGCCGATTGGTGGGCGGTCTGTATCGCCTGCACAGGAGTCCTGAATGTCCCGCCGCCGCCGTATCTACGAGGGCAAGGCCAAGACCTTGTTCGAGGGACCAGAGCCCGGGACCATCGTCCAGTATTTCAAGGACGATGCCACCGCCTTCAACAACCAGAAGAAGGGCACGATCACCGGAAAAGGGGTGATCAACAACCGTATTTCCGAGTTCTTGATGACCAAGCTCGGCGAAATCGGCGTGCCGACCCATTTCATCCGCCGGTTGAACATGCGCGAGCAGCTGATCCGCCAGGTCGAGATCATCCCGCTCGAGGTCGTGGTGCGCAACGTGGCGGCCGGCTCCTTCGCCAAGCGCTTCGGGCTCGAGGAAGGCACCCAGCTGCCGCGCTCGATCATGGAGTTCTTCTACAAGAACGACACGCTGGCCGACCCGATCGTCACCGAGGAGCATATCACGGCCTTCGGCTGGGCGACGCCGCAGGACCTCGACGACATCGTGGCGCTGACGCTCCGGGTCAACGACTTCCTGTTCGGCCTCTTCCTCGGCTGCGGCATCAAGCTGGTCGATTTCAAGATCGAGTTCGGCCGCCTCTACGAGGACGACATGGTCCGCATCGTGCTGGCCGACGAGATCAGCCCCGACTCCTGCCGCCTGTGGGATCTCCGGACGAACGAGAAGATGGACAAGGACCGCTTCCGCCGCGACCTCGGCAAGGTCGAGGAGGCCTATCAGGAGGTGGCGCGACGCCTCGGCATCCTGATCGACCAGGGGCCGGGTGATGTCCGGGGCCCCACCACGCTGCAGTAAGAGGCGACATGAAAGCCAGAGTTCACGTGACGCTGAAGAACGGCGTGCTCGACCCCCAGGGCAAGGCCATCGGCCACTCGCTCAATCGCCTCGGCTTCGCCGAGGTGGGCGACGTCCGCCAGGGCAAGTTCATCGAGCTCGAGATCGCCGAGACCGACCAGGCCAAGGCCCGCGCCCGCCTCGACGAGATGTGCCGCAAGCTGCTCGCCAACACGGTGATCGAGAATTACTCGATCGAGCTGGTGGGCTGATGGTGTGCGCGCTCCCATCCTTCGAGACGCGCGCTCTGCGCGCTCCTCAGGATGAGGTTTTTCGGTTCGACATACCCAGCAACGCCAACAACAACCTCATCCTGAGGAGCGCCCGCGGGGCACGTCTCGAAGGATGGGCCACGGGCGTGATGCTCGGTGTTTCGCTTTTCCGTAGGAACGGACGGAGATGAAAGCAGCAGTCCTGGTCTTCCCCGGCTCCAATCGCGAGGGCGACGTCGCGCAGGCGATCGAACTGGTGACCGGCCGCAAGCCCGAGATGGTCTGGCACGGCGACGGCAATTTCGCGAAGACCGACCTGATCGTGGTGCCGGGCGGCTTCTCCTATGGCGACTACCTGCGCTGCGGCGCGATGGCGGCGCAATCGCCGGTGATGGCCGAGGTCAAGCGGCGGGCGGCGCAGGGCGTGCCGGTGCTGGGCATCTGCAACGGCTTCCAGATCGTGACCGAGGCCGGCCTGCTGCCGGGCACGCTGATGCGCAACTCGCACCTGAAGTTCGTCTGCGCCGACGTCCATCTCAAGGTCGAGACCAGCCAGAGCCTGTTCACCAACCGCTACCAGGCGGGCCAGGTGATCAAGGTCCCGGTGGCCCATGCCGAGGGTAATTATTTCGCCGACGACGACACGCTGAAGCGGCTGGAGGATCGCGGCCAGGTGGCCTTCCGCTACTGCGCCCCCGACGGCACGGTCGACGGCAGCGGCAATCCCAATGGCTCGATCCGCAACATCGCCGGCGTCTTCAACGAAACCAAGACGGTGATGGGGCTGATGCCGCATCCCGAGAA
>CANIRG010000199.1 GCA_947469635.1 Rhodospirillales bacterium
CCGAGCAGACGGATCGGGAGTTCTTCCAGTTCACGTCGGCCAAGTGGGGCATCCGGGCGCTGGCGCGCACGCTGATCGCCTACCAGGACCGTGTCGGCCTGAAGACCATCAAGCAGATGATTGGGCGCTGGGCGCCGCCCAATGAGAACGACACCGGCGCTTATGTGCGGATCGTGGCTGGAAGCGTCGGGGTGGACGCCGACCAGACAATCAATACGCACGATTATGAAACCTTGCGCCCGCTGGCCCTTGCCATCATCCGCCATGAGAATGGTCAGCAGCCCTATACCGATGCGGAGATCGATGCCGGGCTTGTGCTGGCGGGGGTGGAGCCGCCGCAGCGACCTCTCGCACAAACGCGCACGGTCAAAGGTGGGCAGGTTGCCGCCGGCGCGACGGTCCTCGGGTTGACGGCCGAGGCGGTGCGTCAGGTTGAGCCCGCTATCCCGTTGCTTCAGAGCGCCATGCAATATGCGCCGTGGGTGGTTGGCGTCGTGGCGCTCGCCGGTATCGCCTACATGATCTGGGCAAGGATCGACGACCGTCAGAGGGGGCTGCGTTGATTGCCCTTATCGGGCAGTTCCTTGCCCCATACGCCCTTCGGCTTGCGGGATTGGCTGCAATTCTGGGCGCAGTTGGCGCTGTCCTGTTCGGGGCCCGCCAGGCAGGACGCAACGCCGAGCGCGTTGAGCAAATGCGCAAAACCATCGAGGTGCAGCGTGATCAACTTGAAGCTGCGGCTCGCCGGCCTCGCGATAGGGACGAGCTTATTGACCGGATGCGCGACGGCTCGTTCTGATGGGGGACGAGTGGCAGCAGACCAAGACGACGCTGAGGATGTCGCACCTTTCGGACCACTCAGAAGGCGCGAGACATTGCTATTTGTCGGCTTCTAGAATCTGCGCAACGAAGTCCAGGCCAGCTAGCTGAATGTATGCGTCTGTCAGGCGCCTGGTGATGGGGCCGGGAAACGCCCCTCCGGCGATCGGTCTCCCGTTCAGGCTACGCACCGGGCAAAGGCAGAAGCTCGAGCCGGTCATGAACATCTCGTCGGCGTTGATCGCCTCAAACAAGTCGATATCGACTTCCACAAAGGGAATGCCGAGCTCGCTGGCCAGCTCGACTACGGTCTGGCGGCTGACGCCCGGCAGGACAAAGTGCTCGCGCGGCGTCATCAGCTTGCCGTGCCGGACCAGGAAAAAGTTGCTGCCCTTTCCTTCGGCAACATTACCGTTCTCATCGAGCATCAGCGACCAGACGCCCGGATTGAGATCGGTCACCGCCATGTCGGCGAGCGTATGATTGAGCTTGTTGCCCATCTTGGCGCGCGGGCTGAGGGAAGACGGCGGCGTTCGCCGGATAGACGAAACCTGGAGGTCGATGCCGTTGCGGAAGAACGGTGCGCGGGCCTTGAGCGGGAGAGGCAGGCAGTCGACGATCACGCTCGGGCCGGTGTGTTCCCAGCCTTCGTCACCCACGGCATCGAGGCCGCGCGTCACGCGCTGGTTGACCCACCAGTCGCCGTTGGCCGGCCGCAGGTGAGCGTTGCGGTCCAGCACTTCCTCCGTAATCGCGATCATCTCTGCCGGCGATAGCCCGGGATCGATGCGTGTGTAGTTCAGGGAGCTGTAGAGGCGCTCGATGTGCTCTTTCAACTTGAAGGCGCGGCCGGCGAACGTGCGCGTCGTGTCGTAGGTGGAATCGCCGTTCTTCACGCTACGGTCCCGAAACGGAATGACAACCTGTGATTCCGGCACGTAGCGGCCGTTGAAATAGGCGGTGCGCTGGTTGGAGAGTTGCGGCATCGGTCGGTTCCTTTTTCTCAGTTTAGCAGGCCCTGGTCGCGGATGGCGCGCATGGCGTTGGTGGCGGCGTCGAGGAAGGCGCCGTGCGTGCTGTCGTCATGGGCGATCGACATGTAGAGCTTGCTGCCCGGCACCACGAGGACGCCGCGCCGCACCAGCTCGATGCCGAAGCGGCGCGCGGCGGTGAGGTTGGTGCGGGAATGAGCCTCGGCATTGTCGACGGGCCCCTCACCGAATACGACCTGCTGGAAGGCGGGCGCGCCGATCGTCAGGAAGGGTATCGAGAGCTTGTTTGCGGCGTCCGCGAGGCCGGCACCGAGCTTCAGACCCTTGTCACGTAGGATGGCTGGCACGCCTTCCTCCTCGATGACGTCGAGCGTAGCTAGCCCGGCGGCGCAGCCCAGCGGATTGCCGTTCAGCGTGCCGGTCATCGACACCGAACGACCGTCGTCCGGCCGGCCCGGGATGGTAAGCTCGAGCACGTCGCGGCGGCCAGCGACGGCGGCGAGCGCCAAGCCGCCGCCCAGGATCTTGCCCAGCGCGCAGAGGTCGGGCGTCACGCCGAACATCTCCTGGCCGCCGCCCAGGGCCAGCCGGAAGCCGGTCACGACCTCGTCGAACACCAGCAGCGCGCCGATCCCGTCGGCCAGCACGCGCAGGCCATCAAGGAATCCGGGGGCCGGCATGAAGCCGCGCTGCACCGGCTCGACGATGATGGCGGCGATCTCCGTGGCGATCGGCGCCAGCAGCCGGCGAGTTCCTTCGATGTCGTTATAGGGGGCGATGACGACGGTCGCGCTGATCTCCGGCGGAATGCCGGCCGATTCGGGAATCGACTGATGGTCGTTCACGCCATGCCCCGTCTTCAGGACCTGCTTGGCGTAATCGTGGTGGCCATGGTAGGCGCCGTTGAACTTCACGATCTTGCTGCGGCGGGTGAAGGCGCGCGCCAGGCGGAGCGCGTAGAACGTCGCTTCCGATCCGTCGCTGCAGAACTTCACCGACTCGGCGCAGGGCACAAGCCGGCAGACGCGCTCGGCGAGCTGCTGCGCCCGTTCGTTCACGTGATAATAATGCGTGCCCCGCGCCGCCTGCTCGCAGATCGCCGCCACGACGCGAGGATGGGCATGACCCAGCGCCATCGGCCCCGAGCCCATGACGTAGTCGTAGAACTCGCGTCCCTCGGTGTCCCAGATGCGCGCGCCGGCGCCGCGGGCAATGGTGAAGGCGACTTCTTCGGGCAGCTTGAACATGCCAAGGCAATTGCCGGCTAGCGCAATAGCTCCTGTCGGGTGTTTCATTCGGGTTCCTTCATCAACGGTGGTCGCGAACAAAATGGCCGGGGTCCACCTCGACGTAGTGGCGCACCGGTGGCACGTAGTCGGCCGGTCGGTAGACGCTGGGGATCTCGTCGTTCATCAGCGCCCGCTCGCGGCTGCGGCGCGTCGGGTCGGGCACTGGCACGGCGGCCATCAGCTTGCGTGTGTAGGGATGCTGCGGGTTCTCGAACACGGCGGCGCGTGGGCCGATCTCCACGATCTCGCCGAGATACATGACGGCGACGCGGTGGCTCACGCGTTCGACCACGGCCATGTCGTGCGAGATGAAGAGATAGGCAAGGCCGAGCTGGGCCTGCAGGTCCATCATCAGGTTTAGTACCTGCGCCTTGATGGTGACGTCGAGCGCCGATACCGCCTCGTCGGCGATGATCAGCTTGGGACCGACGCTGAGCGCGCGCGCGATGCAGAGGCGCTGACGCTGGCCGCCGGAGAATTCGTGCGGATAGCGGAAACGGCTCTGCGGATCGAGGCCGACGCGCTGCAGCAGGTCGGCGACACGGTCGTCCGCGTCGGAGCCCGTTGCGATGCCGTGCACGCGCAGCGGCTCGGCCAGGGCGTCGGCCAGCATCTGGCGCGGATCGAGTGAGCCGAAGGGGTCTTGGAAGATCATCTGGATGTTGCGGCGGACCCGCCGCAGCCCCGCCCGGTCGAGCGCCAGCACATCCTCGTCCTCGAACCGCACGGAGCCCCGGGTGGGCTGCACCAGCCGCACGATGCTTCGTCCGGTCGTCGACTTGCCGCAGCCGCTTTCGCCGACCAGCGCCAGTGTCTCGCCGTGGCCGACGGTGAAGGACACGTTCTCCACAGCATGGATGCGGCCCTTGACCCGGCCAAGCAGCCCACCTCGGCTGTCGAAGCGGGTGGTGAGGCCCGCGACCTCGAGCAGCGGCGCCTTTTCCGCCGGCTCGGCCATCCTTTGGTTCACGGGGGGATCGATGCGAATGCCTGAGTCCGAGAATTTGCGCGGACCGTTGCTGCCGCTCATGTCACCCAGCCGAGGCACGGCCGCGAGCAGCGCCTGGGTATAGGGATGGCGGGGATGGCGAAAGATCTCCTCTGTCGTGCCTTCCTCGACCTTTTCGCCTCGCCACATGACCACCACGCGGTCGGCGATCTCGGCCACCACGCCCATGTCGTGCGTGATGAACAGCAGTCCCATGCCGACGTCGTTCTGAAGGGCGCGCATCAGGTCGAGAATCTGCGCCTGGATGGTCACGTCGAGCGCGGTAGTGGGCTCGTCGGCGATCAGCAATCCTGGGTGGCAGGCCAGCGCCATGGCGATCATGACGCGCTGGCGCATGCCGCCGGACAGACGGTGCGGATAGTCCTGAGCGCGTTCACGGGCGTTGGGGATCCGCACATGCTCAAGTAGCTTCAGCGCCGCCGCCTCGGCCTCGCGCCATGCCATGCCGCGATGATAGTGCAGCGCCTCGGCCACCTGGAAGCCGATCTTCAGCACCGGATTCAGGCTGGTCATAGGCTCCTGGAAGATCATCGCCATGGCGCTGCCGCGCAGCCTCCGCATCTCGGGCTCCGGCAGCGCGAGCAGGTCGCGGCCAGACAGCTCGATGTGACCCGACACGCGGCTGTTGGCAGCGGGCAAAACGCCCAGGATCGACATCGCTGTCACGCTCTTGCCCGAACCGGATTCGCCGACGATGGCGACGGTCTCGTTGGTGCCAACCTCGAATGACAGGTCCTTGACTGCATCGTTCCAGCGCCCCTCGACGCGGAACGACACGTTGAGGCCGGTGACGCGCAGCACGAGCGGAGCGTCGGCCATGGCTAGCCCTCACCGCGCAGCTTGGGATCGATCGCATCGCGCAACCCGTCACCCAGCAGGTTGAGCGAGAAGATGCAGATCAAAATGGCGAGGCTCGGCCACAGCACCAGCCAGGGGCTGTCGAGGATGTTCTCGAAGCCGGAGCGGATCATGCCGCCCCAAGTCGAGGTCGGCGGCGGCACGCCGAGGCCGATGAAGGCAAGCGAGGATTCGACGCGGATCGTGGTGCCGAGCCACAGCGAGCCCATGACCAGGATCTCGGGCGCGATGTTGGGCAATATGTGACGGCCGAGCAGGCGCACGTCGCCATAGCCCAGCGTGCGGCCGGCGAGGATGAACTCGCGCTGCTTGACGACGAGAGTCGGCGACCGGGCGATGCGGGCGAAGGCCGGAACAGCGGTGAGCGCGATGGCGATGGTGAGGTTGGTAATGCTGGGACCCAGCATTGCCACGATCAGCAGGCCGAGGATCAACGACGGAAATGCCAACAGCACATCCATCGCCTGCATGATGACGAGGTCGAAGCGGCCGCCGTAGAAGCCCGCCAGGGCGCCGATCAGCGAGCCGATGACCAGCGCCAGCACCGTAGCAGTGATGCCGATCAGCAGCGAAAGCCGGGCACCGTAGAGCAGGCGGGCTAGAATATCGCGGCCGAAATCGTCGGTGCCGAGGAGGAACTCCGCCGACGGCGGTACCAGCCGGGACGCCATGTACTGCTCGGCCGGGTCGTGCGAGGAGATCCATGGTGCCAGCAGTGCGCAGGCGACGACGGCCAGGAACAGCACAAGGCCGACCCAGGACGCCTTGTTGCTGTTGAAGGCGCGCAGCAGCTGGCGGCCGTGATGGCGCAACGCGCGGCCGAGGCCGGTTCCCTCACTCATAGCGCACCCGCGGATCGATGAAGCCGTATGTCAGGTCGGTCATCAGGTTTATGGCGACGACGATCATTGTGTAGGCCACCATCAGCCCCTGCAGCATCGTGTAGTCGCGCTGCGCCAGGGAACCAACGATCAGCTTGCCTAGGCCTGGCCGGTTGAAGACGATCTCGGTCAGCACCGAGTTGCCGATCAGGATGCCGAGGTAGAGGCCGGTCACGGTGACCACCGGGATCAGCGCGTTGCGCACGCCGTGGCGCCACACCACGGCTAGCGGCGGCACGCCCTTGGCGATCGCCGTGCGCATGTAGTCCTCGCGCAGGATTTCGAGCATTGCCGACCGGCTGACACGCGTGATGTAGGCGGCCATGATCAGGGCGAGATTGACCGCGGGCAGGACGAGTTGGCGCAGATGGTCGGCAAGGCCCGTGCTGTTGCCGGAACTCATTACCGGGAACCAGCGCAGGCTGATGGCGAAGGCGAGCAACAACAGGATCGCCGACACGAAGGCCGGAAACGACAGGCCGAGCAGCGAGGCGACGCGGATCACGTAGTCGGCGAAGCGGTTGCGCCGCACCGCCGACCAGATGCCCAGCGGGATGCCGATGACGCAGCCCAGCACGAGGGCGGCGGCCGACAGTTCGAGCGTCGAGGGCAGCACTTCGCCGATGACCTGCAGCACGGGCGCGCCGGTCACCATCGACTTGCCGACGTCGAACACGAGCGCGCCGCGCAGGAAGCGCCAGTATTGCACCACCAGCGGCTCGTCGAGGCCAAGCCGTTGGCGCATCGCGTCGATGGCCTGCGTCGTTGCCTGCTCGCCCAGCACGACTCGCGCTGGGTCGCCGGGCACGATGCGGACGATGAAGAAGATCAACGTCAGCACGGCCAGAAGTGTTATCCCCGACAGCAGCAGCCGCTTCACGACATAGGTATGCATGCGCCCGGCGGGCCGGCTGCTACTTTTTAAAGTGAGTGGTTTCGAGGATCGGCGGGCCGAGGTTCATCGAGCCCTTGAGCTCGTAGCCCAGCACCAGCGAGTCCTTGTGGGCCCACAGCACGAAGCTTTCGTAGACCGGCGCTGCGCAGACCGCGTCGAGGATCTTGCGCTGGGCTTCAGCCCACAGGGCCTTCTGCTTGGCCGGATCGAGCTCGCTGCGCGCCGAGATGATCTCCTTGTCGGCGACGTTGCAGTGCGAGAAGTTGGTGACGCCGGTCGGCGTGCCGACCGTGCTGGTCGACAGGTAGAACTGCGTGAGGAACGCGTCGGCGATAGGAAAGCGCGCCGCCTGGTAGGGCACCAGCGGCGACAGGTCCTTGCGGATCTGGACATGGAAGGTCGGGTTGTCGACCGGCTGCACGTCGAGCGTGATGCCGATCTTGCTGAGGCCGGCCTGATACATCTGCAGGCTGGTCGCCATCGTCGGGTTGGTCGAGCCGATCATCTTGATGGTGAAGCCGTTGGGATGGCCCGCCTCGGCCAGCAGCATCTTGGCCTTGGCGATGTCGACCGGTGGCAGCTTGAGGTCTACCGCGCCCTGATCGCTGCTCGGTATCACCGAGATCGCGACGCGGTTGGCGTTGCTGCCGCGGAACTTGGTGATGCCATCGCGATCGATCGCCAGCATCATGGCGCGCCGCACGCGCACGTCATCGAGCGGTTTGGCGGTAATGTTGAAGTTGAGCCAGTTGAGCTCGGCCGGCTCAATGGCAAAAGCGACCGTGCCAGGGATCTTGCGCATGCGGGTGAGCCAGGGCTCGTCCTGCTTGCCGAACAGCATGTCGATCTCGCCCGATTCGAACGCGAGGTCCCGACTGGCATCGGACGGGATGTAGCGGTAGATCACCGATTCGAGCTTGGGCACACCGCGGAAATACTGCTTGTTAGCAACCAGCCTGACGAACTGCTGGGGCTTGTACTCCTCGAACATGAACGGGCCGGTGCCGATCGGGCGGCGGGCGAAGTCGACGCCCATTTCCTCGGCCGCCTTCTTGCAGACGACGAAGCCGCCCGTGTAGTTCGAAACCAGACCGAGCAGGCTCGGGATCGGGTTCTTCAGCGTGACCTTGAGGGTGTATTTGTCGACCGCCTCGGCCTTGGCGAGTGGCGCAAGGTCGGCGGAGAAGCCGGAGCGCTTGGGATCGGCGGCGCGCTGCAGCGAATAGGCCACGTCCTCGGCGGTAAGCTCGCCATATTCGCGATGGCACTGCACGCCTTTGCGCAGGTTGAAAGTCCACTCGGTTTTGCCGGCGTTCGAGATCCAGCTCTCGGCGAGATCGGGCTCGAAGTTTTCGAACGTCGCCTGTCCGGGCTTGAAGCGGGTGAGGCCGTTGAAGATGCCGGCGACGATGCCGCGGTCGGCATTGGAGGTGGCAACATGGGGATCGAGGCGGCCGACGTCGGGCGTGGCGACCCCGACGGTCAGTACCGTCTTCTGGGCAAGGGCCGAGGGAGCGGCCGCCAGGTAGGCGAGGCCGGCGAATGTCAAAGAGACAACCAATTTTCTCATTTGTGCTTCCCCATGGCGTGAGCAGGGAGGGTGACAGAAAAGCCTCGGCAGCTCCCATAACAATGCATCTTCTATCCATTACATGACGGTATGGATTAGGCGCCGCTGGTGGCGAGCCTCTTCGAGATTTCGTTCTCGACTTGCGTCAGCACGACGACGAAGTCCTTGGCCAGCACCGAACTCGGCTGGTGGCGGGCACGCATGGTGTCGACGGCGAAGGAGAGATTGAAGGCGAGGGGCCGAACCGCTACGCGCGCCGGATCGCTGAAGGCCGCCGTGTACTGGTCGACGATGGCGGCCCCGGCGCCGCGCTGCACGAGGGACAGGGCGATCTGGTTGGTCTTCACCGCAACGATTGGGTCGAGCTTCAGGCAGGCGACTTCCAGGGCGGCGTTGAGGCGGGCGCTCGACGTCGGCCCGAGCGGGTCCTCGCTGCTCAGGCCGATATAGGGATGCCGCCTGAAGACGCCGAGGCTCGCCACTCGCGGCAGGCGCGCGCCGAGCGCCGCCGGGAAGATGCCGTAGAAGCGTGCCTGCGCCAGTGGTGCGATCTCCAGCCCGGGATGGGGCTGGGCGTTGAAACCGAAACCGATGTCGACCTCGTGCGTGAGCACCACGCGCAGTAGGTCGCTGTACTGCCGGGCCTCTACCGAGAAGCGGGCGTTCGGGTTCTTCTTGCGCAGACGGGTGATGGCAAGGGGAATGAGATCGACGCAGAGCGACGGTGCCGCCGCAATCCTCAGGTAGCCCGCCTGCGCCGTGCCGAGGTTGCTCGCCAGTTTGCGCAGGTTCTCCAGTCCCGAGAGCACGCGGCCGCTTTCGGCATAGAGAATCCGGGCTTCGCTGGTGGCGGTCAGCCGGCCTTTTACGCGGTCAAAAAGCTTGTAGCCGAGCTGGTCTTCGGCGCGCAGGAGCAGGCGGGTCGCGGCGGGCTGCGAGATGTTCAGCATGCGCGCTGCCGCAGATATGCTTCCGGTCAGCATGACCGCGTGGAACACCTCAAGTTGGCGAAGCTGCATCGAAGGCAGCTTATCCGACTGCTGCGAGGGCATACGACCAATTAACGGCTCAAGTTGCCCCACATGCTCGGCTGTGAAATCGCGTCCAACAGTGACCCCACCTTGGCTTGGAACTAAGTCATTGATGGAGCTGAGGAATCGAGGGTTTTGGAGGGGCGCGATTGGACGCGAAACGTGACCCCTCGGATTCGACTATTTCCTCATGAACACAATGCTTTACGCGACCTCGGGGGGGGCACTGTTGGGCGCGATTTCACAGTCACGATCTCGTTGAGGCGACAGCCGGTCAGGATCAAAAAGCGCGTGGCCCCGATCGCCGAGGGCAGCTCGACGCCCTCGCTCATAACCTGAAGGTCGTAGGTTCAAATCCTGCCCCCGCAACCAAATAAGCCCGCTAACTCAAAAGGTTAGCGGGCTTTTCCTTTTTGCGATTCTGCTGCCGGTGCGCCGTGGAAGCACTGTGGAAGCAAGAGGGCGCGCAAACCTGCGCAATCAATCCTGTCCTAAACATCTTGCGCCGCTGCCTTGAGGCGTGGAGCGACATCGCTGTTGCGGGCGGGCTGCTGTCCTACGCGGGAAGCCCGGTGGAGATGAATCGCCTGGCAGCGAGGTATGTCGACAAGATCTTGAAAGGGGCTAAGCCGGCCAATCTTCCAGTCGTGCAGCCCACCACCTTTGAACTCGCGATCAATTTGAAGACGGCCCGGGCGCTCAGCCTCACCATCCCACCGTCGATCCTCGCCCGCGCCGACGAGGTGATCGAGTAACCGGGCCCGCCAAGTCCGTAGTGGGTGTGCGCCGTGACAAGGCGGCGTTTTCCCGTGGGTGCAAGCCCCACCCGGCGACCGCTCCAGCCGGAAGCAACCGGAGCAGGCATGGAGGTAACGAAATGTCTGAAGCCTTCGGATAGCGGGTCACGAACAGGTGACCGCGCGAGTGTGCAGGCCGCAACGCGAGTGAGGGAACCGAGGGCGGACAAAAGCGGGGGAGCATGCCGATGACGGTATGACTGCGGCGCCCGAAACGCTACACTTGCTGGGCTTTTTGGAGTTTTGAGCAAGGACAGCCCGGCCTGCAACGCGTAAGTCGACTGGGGAATGTCGTGCGCGCGCCGGAACCAGTCGAGATTGCCGCCCATCTCCACGGAGAGGACTACGGGCGGGTGATTGGCTGGGCGGGCTGGATTCGAACAGTGCCCTAGGCAGCGCAAGCCGCACCGTTCATTACAGGGGACCCGCCTATTTTAGGTGACCTGACTGTCGTCGTGACTAATCCGCTGGTCGATCTGATGAGCCAAAGCCTAATGTGGGGGTGAAATTTCAGGCACGCCAAGGATCATATCGAATGAGCAGTCCGATCACCGGCATCAGCCATTGCGTAATCTGGGTTCGAGACTTGGACGCGGCGGCGGCGAGCTATCGCCGGCTCGGCTTCAACCTTTCTCAGTACTACCTACATCCCAAGACGGTCGGGACGGCAAACTACAACATGATGTTTGAGGACGATTACCTCGAGCTTCTGGTGCCGATCGAAAGAAACGAACGCAACGCCGCGCGCTTTGCCCGGCTCGATGCGGAGGGCGAAGGGCTGAAGGACCTCGCGCTTGCCACGAAGGATGCAGACGCCGCATACGAGACGTTGAAGGCGGCCGGTGTGTCGCCGCTGCCGGTGTTCGATCATCACCGACCCGAGGGCGACGACACTGCGCGCTTCCGGTTGATCTACCTGCCGGCCAACAAGCTTCTGCCGGGTCTGGGTATTCACGTAAATCAGCGCGTCACGCCGGAACTGATGTGGCGCGGTCACAACCTCTCACACGCAAACGGCGTTCGCGGGATCGCGGGACTGGTCGGAGTCTCCGACGATCCCGCAGCCATGGCATCGCCCTTTGCCAAGTTCTATGGAGTGGAAGCCAAGCACCTGTACTGCACCCGGATATCTGGACACAAGGTAGGAGTTAAGCTGCCAGCCTGAACGCGCCCTGATCCCAAGCGGTTCTGGCGTCGTTTGGACTTCGGTAGTCGTTCTTTGCGATCAGCCACTGGGCATTGTAACGGTCGACGAAG
>CANIRG010000200.1 GCA_947469635.1 Rhodospirillales bacterium
CAGCCTGCGGCCGGCGATGCCGGCGGCGCGGTCGGCGCGGCCTATGCCGCCTACCACGGCTTCATGGGGCAGCCGCGCAAGCTCAACGGCCATATGGACGGCATGGCCGGCTCCTACCTCGGACCCGAGTACAAGGACGACGACATCGCCGAGCGCCTGACCAAGGTCGGTGCAAAGTTCACCCGCCTCACCCATGCCGAGATGATCGAGCAGACCGCGCAGGCGCTGGCCGATTCCAAGGCCGTGGGCTGGATGCAGGGTCGCATGGAGTTCGGGCCGCGCTCGCTCGGCGCCCGCTCCATCCTGGGCGACGCGCGTTCACCCTCGATGCAGAAGACGCTGAACCTCAAGGTCAAGTATCGTGAATCGTTCCGGCCCTTCGCGCCGGCGGTGCTGCGCGAGGACGTCGACAAGTATTTCGACATCAAGAGCGACAGCCCCTACATGCTGATGGTGGCGCCGGTGGTCGAGAGCCGCCGCCGCGTCATGACCGCCGAGGAAGACAAGCTGTTCGGCATCGACAAGCTGAACGTGCCGCGCTCGGACATTCCGGCGGTGACGCACATCGACTATTCCGGCCGCGTGCAGACGGTGCACAAGGAAACCAACCCGGACTTCCACGAGCTGCTGGAATCCTTCCGCGACAAGACTGGCTGCTCGGTGCTGGTGAACACCTCGTTCAACGTCCGCGGCGAGCCGATCGTGTGCACGCCGGAAGACGCCTGGCGCTGCTTCATGGGCAGCGAGATCGAGGTCCTGGTGGTGGGCAACTGCCTGCTGCGCAAGGAAGACCAGGATCCGGCGCTGAAGCTCGACTACAAGAACGCCTTCGAGCTCGACTAGCCCGATGCGGGCGGTCGTCTGCGACCGGCTGGGCGACCCGTCGGTCCTGAAGATCGAGGAGCGGCCGATCCCCGCGATCGGCCCCAGCGACGTGCTCATCAAGGTCGGCGCCGCGTCGGTGAATTTTCCCGACGTGCTGATGCTGACGGCCGGCTATCAGCACAAGCCCGAGCTTCCCTTCGTTCCCGGCATGGAAGGCGCGGGCACCATCGAGTCGGTCGGTGTCGAGGTCGCGGGCTGGCGTCCGGGCGACAGGGTCATCTTCGGCGTCCGCCCCGGCGCTTTCGCGGAATATGTGAAGGTCGTGGGAGACGGCAATCTCATGCGCCTTCCCGGAGGCTGGTCCGACGCCGAGGGTTCGGCGTTCCGCGTCGGCGCGCAGACCGCCTATCATTCGCTGGTGCATCGTGCGACGCTGCGGAAGGGCGAAGTGCTGCTGGTGCATGGCGCGGCCGGGGGTGTCGGCATGGCCGCCGTGCAGCTCGGCAAGCATCTCGGCGCGCATGTCATCGCGACCGGTGGTGACGATGCACGCCTGGCCGTCGTGCGGGCGCAAGGCGCCGACGAGGTCGTGAACTACCGCACCTCCGACTTCGTTGCGGCGGTGAAGGAGATCACGAGCGGCAAGGGCGCCGACGTGATCTACGACCCGGTGGGCGGCGAGGTGCTGGAGAAATCCATGCGGGCGGCCGCCTATGGCGCGCGCCTGCTGGTGGTCGGCTTCACCTCGGGCGGCCCGAGCAGGCTCATGTCCAACCACGTGCTGATCAAGGGCCTCAGCATCCTGGGCGTGCGTGCCGGCGAGACGCTGCGCCGGCAGCCCGAGCTTGGTCAGAACTACGACGAGCTGCCGCGTCTCGCGGCGCTGGGCGTCATGCGGCCGCATGTTTCCCATCGCTTTCCGATGGAGCGGGCCGCCGACGCCTTCCGCGCCCTGATCGACCGCAAGGTGGTCGGCAAGGCGGTGATCGAGATGGACGCTTAGCGGAAGTTGATCTCGACGCGGCGATCCTTCTCCTGCGAATCCTTGCTGCCGAAGCTCACGTCGCCGAAGGCCTCGCTATTGAGGGAGATGATGATGTTCTTGGCAGGATAGCCGTTGCGGGCAAGCTCTGCCGCCACGGCCTGGGTGCGCGATAGCGCCAGCTTCTCGTTGTAGTTCTTGCTGCCCAGCTTGTCGGTCCATCCGACCAGGCACACCTTCACCGACTGGCGGGCCTTCGCCGTTTCCGCCGCCTTGACGATGATCGGCTTGGCCTCCGGCCGCAGCACGGCGCTGCCCAGGTCGAAATGCACCCGCGCCGGCGTCGAGATCGCCGACGAGCCGGCGCTGGGGCAGGTACCCACGGTCTGGGCGAAGGCAGGGGCAGCGAACAGCAGCGCAGCCGTCGCGAGAATGCCGATCTTGATCATTTGAGGTCTCCTTTGAGGGCCAGCTCGACGAACGCCAGGCGGTCGTTGCCGAAGAACATCATGTCGCCCACGAAGCTCGTAGGCGCGCCGAACACGCCGCGGGCCACGGCCTCGTCGGTCGTCGACTTGAGCCGGTCCTTAACGTCCTGTTCCTGGATCCGGTTCCCGATCTTTCTAGCGTCGAGTCCGGCTTCCGTCAGCACAGAGACCAGCTCCTTCATGTCGTTGAGGTTGCGGCCGTCGACCCACATCGCCTTGAAGATGGCGGGGTGATAGGACTCGAAGAAGCCGTCGATCTGCGCCGCCGCCGCGCCGCGCATGAGGGCCAGCGTATTGATCGGGAAGAACGGATTGCGCTGGAACGGCACGCCGTAGAAGCGCGCCCACATCGGCATGTCGAAGCCGCTCCAGGCCGACTTCTGCGCCTGCTCCGCGGGCGAGCTGTTGCCGGTCGACTTGAAGACGCCGCCCAGCAGCATCGGCCGGCGCACCAGGCTGGCGCCGGTGCGCCTGGCGATGGTCTCGACCTGGGTGTCGGCGAGGTAGCTGTAGGGGCTGCCGTAGTCGAAGAAGAATTCCAGGGTGCGGACCATCGTCCTTGCCTCCTCCCGCTTGTGCTTGTCGCAAGCCTGCGCTGCTTCTAGCTTCGGCTCAAGAAAGTTCAGGGAAGGAATGCATGGGCCGGGTCGAAGGCAAGGTCGTGCTCGTGACGGGCGCCGGCTCGGGCATCGGGCGCGCCACCGCCACGCTGCTCGCCCGCGAGGGCGCGACGGTGATCGTGTCCGACATCGATCGCGGCGGCGGCCTCGAGACGGTGCAGCAGATCGGCGGCAACGCCCGCTTCGTGGAGCAGGACACGTCGCAGGAGGCCGACTGGAAGCGTCTCATCGAGGACATCATGGCGCGCGAGGGCCGGTTGAACGGCCTGGTCAACAATGCCGGCATCGCCGGCCCCTATCCCGCCACCTTCGAGACCGAGACGGTGGAGCAGTGGCAGCGCATGCTGTCGATCAACGTGCAGGGCGTGTTCCTGGGCTGCAAGCACGGCGTGCCGGCGATGCGGGCCTCGGGCGGCGGCTCGATCGTGAACCTCTCCTCGCTCGCGGCCTTCCTCGGCACGCCCAACCTCTCCGCCTACGGCGCCAGCAAGGGCGCGGTGCGGCAGTTCACCAAGACCGTGGCCATCGACTGCGCGCGCAAGGGCTACAAGGTGCGCTGCAACTCGGTCCATCCCGGCATCATCCTGACCCCGATGGGCGAGGGCATCATGGCGGGCGACAAGGCCAGGGAAAGAACGCGCCGGAGCATTCCGATCGGCGACTTCGGTGTGCCGGAGGACATCGCCTTCGGCATTCTCTACCTGATTTCCGACGAGTCTCGCTTCGTCACCGGCAGCGAGCTGGTGATCGACGGCGGCATGAACGCGATCTAGGGAGGGCCGCACAATGCAGCACGCCGACCAGGTGGCCTATATCGAGCGCCTGCTGAAGATGGTGCGCACCAACACGCGCGACGACGGGCCGGGCATCAGCCACACCTCGGTCGAGGAATATTTCGACCAGGGCCGCTACGACCGCGAGGTGGCGCGGCTGTTCCGGCGCCATCCCATCGTCGTCGGCTTCTCCGCGCAGTTGCGCAAGCCGGGCGACTTCGTCACCCACGACGAGACCGGCCAGCCGATCCTCGTCGCGCGCGGCACCGACGGCAAGCTGCGCGCGTTCCTGAACGTCTGCCGCCATCGCAGCGCCAGCGTCGAGACCAAGCCCTGCGGCTCCGGCAAGCGCGCCTTCGTCTGCCCCTATCACGGCTGGAGCTACGACCTCACCGGGCGGCTCGTGGGCATCACCGACAGCGCCTGGTTCGGCGAGATCGACAAGGCGACGCACGGCCTTCGCCCGCTCGCCGTGGCGGAAAAATACGGCATGGTCTGGGTCGTGCCGGCCGCGCTGGAGGATGGCAAGGACGCCGGGCTCGACATCGATTCGTACCTGGGCGCGGTCGTGCCCGACCTCGAGTCGTGGAACATGCAGGGCTGGGAGCTGCACAGCTCCGTGCCGATCCGGCCCCGCATGAACTGGAAGCTGGTGATCGACACCTTCCTCGAGCTGTATCACTTCCGCTACCTGCACGGCGCCAGCGTCTACCCGCTGTTCCTCGACAATATCTCGACCTATGAGCAGAAGGATCGCCACCTGCGTTTCGCGGCGGCCAAGATCACGCTGGCCCAATGCGAGACGCAGCCCAAGGAGACGTGGCGGCTGCTCGACCACGCCATCGTGCTCTACCAGCTCTTCCCCAACACGGTGCTGGCCTACACCGCCGACCATTGCGCGGTGTTCACGAGCTTCCCGGTGTCACCCGACGAAGCGGTGATGAATGTCGCGATCCTCGTCGATCCGGTGGAGCGGGCGAAGAAGCCCGAGAGCTACTGGACGACCAACCAGAGGCTGATCCTGGCGGCGCTGGAGGAGGATTTCGCGGTCGGCGCCACCATCCAGCGCAACTTCAGGAGCGGCGCCAACCGTCAGCAGACCTTCGGCAAGTTCGAGAAGGCGCTGGGCTGGTATCACCAGGAGATCGAGAGGGCGATCAGCCTCTGAGCGCTACTTGAACAGCACCTGGTGCGTGAGCTTGTCGCCGTCGGTGATGGTGAGCTCGCGGAAGCCCAGGAGCTTCAGCAGGTCGAAGAAGGTCGCGTCCTCGGCGACAGTGCGCTCCTGGAAGAAGGGCGACAGGCGCGACATGGTCGTCATGTTCGCGAGCAGGCCGCGCATGCGGTAGATCGTGTTGAGCTCGCCCGCCTGCAGGCCGACGATGATCAACCGGTCCGCCTTCTCTCCTTTGGCGAACACGGCGTACGGAACGCGATAGGCACCCTGCAGCGTGCCTTGCGACACCACCGTCACGAACTGGATGCGCTGGGCGCGGTCGACATCGGCGATAGGCTTCACGCCCGATTCGAAGACTTCCGTCGAGGTCGGCTTGGGATAGTAATAGCCGACGTAGCGCTCCTCGTGGGCGACGGCGGGTGCGGGCTTGGCCTTGGGGGCCTGCGCCGATGCCGATCCCGCCGCGACCAGCAGTGCCAAGGCCAAGGCGCCTGCGAAATTCGTTTTCATGTCCGGTTCCTCGGTTCCACAAGCCTAGAACAACGTATAGCCGCCATCGATGACGAAGTCGCGCCCCGTGGTGTACTTGGTGGCATCGCTCGCGAGGTAGACCGCGATCGGGCCGAAGTCGCCGCCGACGCCCCAGCGCCGTTCGGGAATGCGCGGCATCACGTTGCCGGCGAACTTCTCGTTGGCGAAGGCAGGCGCCGTCATCTCCGATTCGATCCAGCCCGGCAGGATGGAGTTCACCGCGATCTTGTAGCGCGCGAGCTCGACAGAGAGCGCCCGCACCATGGCGCAGACGCCGCCCTTGCTGGCGCCGTAATGGCTGGAGCGGGCCGCGCCCTCGATCGCCGCCGTGCTGGCCATCGCCACCAGCGAGCCGCCCTTGCCGCGCTCGACCATGTGCTTGGCGGCGGCGCGGAAGGTGAAGAACACGCCGTCGAGATTGACCCGCATCACGCGGCGCCATTCCTCGTAGTCCATCTCCAGGATCGAGCCCTTGCCGCGGCCCGAGACGCCGGCATTGGCGACGCAATTGTCGACGTGGCCCAGCACCTTCACGGTCTCGGCGAAGCCTGCCTGGACCTGCGCCTCGTCGCCGACGTCGACGATCTGGGTGTGGATCTTGCGGCCGTGGCGTTTCAGCTTCTCGGCGGCGGTGGCGTTCTTGGCAGGGTTGGTGCCCCAGATGCAGACATCGGCGCCGGCCTCGGCCAGCGCGTCGGCCATGCCGAAGCCGATGCCGCCGTTGCCGCCGGTCACCAGCGCTACCTTGCCCGTCAGGTCGAAGCCCTTGTAGGCCATTGCCGTTCCCCCCTCCTCGTTCATGTTCCTCTCCCCCGCGAGGGGAGAGGTCAGGTGAGGGGGTGCCGAACGATCTGCGCCTACCCCCTCACCCAACCTCTCCCCCTTACGGGGGAGAGGAGCATGAACAGGAAGGGGCAGGCCGTCGAGATCAGTTCAGCTTGTCGGTTTCGACCAGCACAATCTCCGAATCTTCGCTGGCCGTGAGCGTGATCTCGGCCTCGTCGACAACGGCCACACCGTCCCGCGCCGTGGCGGTCACCGGCTGGCCGTTGGCGCCCAGCACCTCGATCCTGCCCGGCGCCGGCACGAGATAGGCCGGCTTGCCGTCGAGCTTCTGGCGGATGGTATCGCCCGCCTTCAGCTTGCCGGCATAGAGCGCGCCGTCGGCATAGAGCGGGATCGCGCCTTCGTGGCCGCGTCCCGAGGCCAGCGGCGCCAGCCTGCCGTCGCGCGCCTCGGCGGGGAAGTTCACCGTCTCCCAGCGCGCCGGCACGCCCTGCTGGTTGGGCAGGATCCAGATCTGGAAGAGCTCGGTCTCGGCGGTCTCCTTGTTGTACTCGGCGTGCTGGATGCCCTTGCCCGCGCTCATCACCTGGATCTGGCCCGCTTCGGTGCGGCCCTGGTTGCCCAGGTGATCCTGATGGGTGATCGCGCCGTCGATGACGTAGGTCACGATCTCCATGTCGCGATGGGGATGCGGCGGAAAGCCGGTGCCCGCGGCGATGCGGTCGTTGTTCCACACCCGGAGCGCACCCCAGTGCACGCGGTCGTTGTTGCGATAGTCGGCGAAGCTGAAATGGAAGTTCGCCTTGAGCCAGCCGTGGTCCGACTTGCCCAGCTTCTCGAAAGGTCTGAGTTCAATCATGGGATTACCTCTTTGCGCCCAAAATGGCGTCAGGCGGCCGTCGATCAAGTTTCGGATTGGTAACGGACGATAGCGGGCCGAACCAGGACGTGCTTTTTGCCTCTGGGATGCCGAGCCGGAAGACCTTCAAGATCGCCATCGTTGCCTTGGTGCTGCTCGGGCTGGCGCTCGTCTGGCGTTTCACCGGGCTTGCGGATGCCGCGATGGCCGAGCGGGTGCGCGACTTCCTGGCCGCCCACACGCATGGTCCCTGGGGGCCGGCGCTGGTCGTTGCCGTCTTCCTGCTGGGCAGCCTCGTTTCCTTCCCGGTGACCATCCTGATCCTTGCCACCGCAGCCACCTTCGGCCCTGTGAAGGGCGCGCTCTGTTCGGCCCTCGGCATCGCCGTCAGCGCCCCGGTCACCTATTGGATCGGCGCCCGCTTCGGCCAGGAGCCGTTGGCGCGCCTCCTCGGCGCGCGCTGGGAATCCCTTCGGGCAAAGCTCAGGAGCCGCGGCGTGCTGGCGGTCGCGGGCATCCGCGTCCTGCCGCTGGCACCCTTCACCCTGATCAATCTCGCGGCGGGGGCGAGCGCCATTCGGTTCGTCGATTTCCTGCTCGGAACGATGCTGGGCATGTTGCCGGGCCTGGTGGTGGTGTCGGCGATGGGGGATCGCATCGTGGCCGTCGTATCGAATCCGAGCCTGGCCCAGGTCGGTCTGTTCGTCTTGAGTCTCGCGGCGTGGATCGCGGTTTCCTTCGGAGCCCAGATGCTGGCTTCGCGGCTGGGACGGCGCAACGTCTGAGCGTCAGCGGCCCTCGCGCCACCAGGCGCTGCCGATAGCGATCAGGAAAGCGATGGCGACGAGGATGCCGGGCAGCAGCGGGAGCTGGTTGATGCCGGCGACGGTGTAGCCTTCGTTGCGACGGAGCCCGATCCAGTCTGAGCCGCCGGCCGAGCGGCCGGGCCGCACCGAGCGGATGTCGGGATCGCCGTTGTCGGCCAGCCACATCAGGCTGCCGCTCGAGGCGTCCGTCAGGGGCTTCAGCCTGGTGTCGGTCGCGCGGACGTCGGAGAATTCCAGCGGGTCGGGGCTGCCGACGGCGGCCACCGTGCGCAGCGTGCCGTCGTCGAAACGGTAGAGACCGGGCTTGTCGACGTCGACGATCGCCTGGCCGAGACCCGGCGCGATCTCCCGGAAGTCCATCTTGCGCGTGGCGCCCGGGGTGGGCGGCGTGGTCTGAGCCGTCGCCGGCGAGGTCATGGTGACCGGAGCGAAGGAGGTGGCGAGCGTACGGCGCGTCACCTCGATGCGGCCGCCGACAGCGGTGGCGCGCAGCGCCTCTTCCTCGAGGTCGGGTTCCTTCATCAGCCAATGGGCGACGCGGCGCACCAGCTCGGGCTGCGGCCCACCGCCGTCGATGCCGCGGTTCCACAGCCACAGGTGATCGGACATGAGCTGCGCCACGCGGCCCTGGCCCACGCGGTCGAGGATGACCAGCGGCCTGTCCTCGGCGCCCGACAGGATGGCGTTGCCGTGCTCGGTGCGCGCCGTGACGATGCGGAACCAGCGACCCCAGTCGGGTTCCTTCCCCGGTGCGCCGGCCTGCGGCAGGTTGGCGCTCACCGGATGGCGTTGGCCGACCTCGGTGACCTTGGGCTTGAAGGCGGTCTCCAGCACGTCGCCCAAGGGCGCGGCCGGCAGTACGGCGCCGAGCGGCGTGCGGTAGAGCGAGCGTTGCGTCGCGAACACCGGGCCGACCGACACCAGCAGCGCGCCGCCGTTCTTCACGTATTCGGCGATGTTGCGGAAATAGTCGCGCGTGATCAGGTTCCCCGACTCGTAGCGGTCGAAGATGATGAGGTCGAATTCCTTCAGCTTCTGCTCGAACAGCTCGCGCATCGGGAAGACGATCAGCGACAGCTCGCGCACCGGCGTGAAATCGTCCTTCTGCGGCATGCGCAGGATGGTGAAGTGGACGAGATCGACGGCGGGGTCGCTCTTCAGCAGGTTCCGCCACGCCCGTTCGCCCTGGTAGGGCTCGCCGGACACGAGCAGCACGCGCAACCGGTCGCGCACGCCGTTGATGGTGAAGAGCGCTCGGTTGTTGTCGAGCGTGAGCTCGTTGGGGCCGGCGCCGACCTCGATCTCCACGACATTGGCGCCGGGATTGCCCACGGTGATGGGCAGCTCGACCGAGCGGCCGACGGGCACGTCGAGCCGGCGCACGACCTCGCCGCCGACGGAGAGCGTCACCGGCGCGGAGCCGCCCGACGGGTCTTCGATGCGGAACTTGGCGGTCACCTGGCGGCCGACGACGCCGAAGCGCGGTGACTGCTCCAGCACAATCAACCGGTCGCGCTCGCCCTTCTTGCCGGCGATCAGGGCATGCACGGGGGCGCCGCCGAGCTCGGGCGGCAGGCCGGCCGGCACGTCGTGCACCTGGCCGTCGCTGAGAAGGATGACACCGGCCAGCCGCTCGGGCGGAACCTCGACCAGCGCCGAGCGCATCGCCTCGATCAGACGCGTGCCGCCGGGCCGTTCGCTGCCGAGCTGGATATGCGAGGGCGGCAGGACCGCCTCGCGCACTTCCAGCCCTTCCTGCTGCGTCAGTCGGCGCTTCAGCGCCTCGCGCGCCGCCTGGACCTGCGGACGGCGGTCGCCGATGGCCATGGAATCGCTGTCGTCGATCACAACCAGCGCCACGTCGGCAATCGGCTTGCGCTGTTCCTCGATCAAGGCCGGATTGGAGAGGGCCGCAAGCACGGTCGCGACGGCGGCGAGCCGCCATAGCGTCCCGCGTGCGCCTGCGCGCAAGCCCAGCAGCAACAGCACCACGCCGATGCCACCCAACACCGCGAGAACTTCCCACGGCAGCAGCGGATCGAAGGCGACGGAGACGGCCGACGTCGGGTTCAACGCCTTAGCCTTTGCATGATGTCGGGCAGATGCACCTGGTCATCCTTGTAGTTGCCGGTGAGCGCATGCATCACGAGGTTGACGCCGACACGGAACGCCATCTCGCGCTGGGTTTCGCCGCCCGGCGAGACCGGAATCTGGCCACGGCCGCGCTGGTCGACCGCCCAGGCGGCGGCATAGTCGTTGGCGCCGATCACCAGCGTGGTGACGCCATCGTTGACGCGACCCGTGCCCGATTCGATCCAGATCTTGCCGCCCTGCCAGCGGCCCGGCATATCGGACAGCAGATAGAAGGCCTTGGTGAGAACGTGGTCGGGCGGCATGGCCACCAGCGCCGGCGTCTCGACACCTGCCAGCAGGCGCTTGAGGTCGGGATTTCCGCCGGCGGGGCGATCGAAATTCATCTGCTGGTCGCGCGTATCGATGAAGATGATGCCGCCGGTGCGCAGGTAGCGGTCGAGCGCCGCTGCCCCTCGCGGCGACAGGGTCGGCTGCGTCGAGGTGATGGGCCAATAGATCATCGGATAGAGGCGCGGCTCGTCGCGTTCGAGATCGAGGCCCACCGGATCGGCCGGCTCGACCGAAGTGCGGCTGCGCAGGATCTCGCTCAGGCCCTCGAGGCCGGCCTTGCTGAGGTCGTCGACTTCCTTGTCGCCGGTCACGATGTAGGCCAGCCGCATGTCGAGCGCGCCCTTCAGGGCTTGCTCCTCGGAGAGCGGCGGCGGGCCCGGCCGTTGGCCGGGCGGCTGCGCAGAGGGTGTCGGCGCCGCACGCTGGGCCTGGGCGTCCGGTGGATTGGCAACGAAGGCCAAAGCCAGCATCAGCGCGGCCGGAGCCGCCACCCGGCGCAGGCGGACGGCACGCCCCATCAGGCCGCGCATCCACAGCGAGATCAGCATATCGGCCAGCAGCAGGATCGCCGCGGCCAGCAGGCACCAGCGCGCGAGATCGGTCTCGCCGCCTTCGGACATGCGGTCGGTCGAGACGCTGGAGGGCAGGACCAGCGGCTTGGGCGTGCCGACACGGCCGCCGATGTTGAAGGCGACCTGGGCGTTCTCGTCGCCATAGAGGCCGGGGGGCGTGGTGGGCTTGGGCTTGAAGGTCTCGTTGGCGTCGGCCGGCAGCATCTGGGCGCCGGAGGGCGGCGGGCCGAGGCGGCCGAAGCCGTCGAGCGTGCGCCACGGCTTCAGGGCCTTGTTGACGCCGTCGCCGGCGACGCCGCGCGACAGGGTCACCATCCGCTGCAGCATGTTCACGAACAGGCCGGAGAGCGCCATGTTGCTCCAGTTGGTGTTGGCCGTGGTGTGGATCAGCACCAGGTAACCTTGCCCGCGCTTCTCGGCCGTGACCAGCGGCGTGCCGTCGGCCAGGCGCGCCCAGGTCTTGTCGGCGAGGTCGGGCG
>CANIRG010000201.1 GCA_947469635.1 Rhodospirillales bacterium
TCTGCGCCGGTGACCTCTCGGCCTTCTATTTCGACATTCGCAAGGATGCGATCTACTGCGATGCGCCGGAGGCGCTGCGCCGGCGCGCCGGCCGCACGGTCATGGCCGAGCTGTTCTCGTTCCTGACGGCGTGGCTCGCGCCCATCACCTGCTTCACCGCCGAGGAGGCTTGGCTTGCCCGGCCGCAGGACGTGCCGGACGGCAAGGCCGATTCGGTGCACCTGCGTGTCTACCCCACGATCCCCGCCGGCTGGCTCGATCCGGCGCTCGGCGAGAAGTGGAAGACCGTGCGCGCGCTGCGCCGCGTCGTCACCGGCGCGCTGGAACTGGAGCGCGCCGAGAAGCGCATCGGCTCGAGCCTGCAGGCGGCCCCGCATGTCCATGCGGGCTCGGCCTTCGTCCAGGCGCTGAAGGGGCTCGACCTCACCGAGATCTGCATCACCTCGGGCGGCGACCTTGTCGAGGTGCCGGATGGCGGCGTGCTGCCGGCGGACGGCTTCAGCCTGCCCGACGTGGCCGGCGTGGCGGTGATGCCGGCGCTCGCGCACGGCAACAAATGCGCCCGCTGCTGGCAGGTGCTGCCGGAGGTGGGCGCATCGGCTGCACATCCGCTGCTGTGCCAGCGCTGCGAAGGCGCGGTGCCGGCATGAGACGGATCGATCGCCAGGCGATGGCGCTGCTGCTGGTCACGCTGGCGGCCGACCAGGCCACCAAGGAAATCGTCCTGCGCTACCTCACCAAGGCGGGTTCTATCGTCCCGGTGATCGACGATTTCTTCCGGCTCGTCATGGTGTGGAATCGCGGTGTCAGCTTCGGCCTGCTGGGCGGCGACAAGGCCTTGCCGCCCTGGCTGCTGTCCTCCGTCGCGGTGGCGGTCTGCATCGGCCTGTTCGTCTGGCTGCGGCGAACCGACCAGCGCCTGACCGGCTGGGGCATCGGCCTTGTCATGGGCGGCGCCATCGGCAATGTTATCGACCGTGCGCGCTGGGGAGCGGTCTTCGATTTCGCCGATTTCCACGTGCGGCAGTGGCATTGGCCGGCCTTCAACGTCGCCGATTCGGCGATCGTGGTGGGCGTCGGGCTGATGCTCATCGATTCTCTGATCGGCGAGAGAGAGCACACGCCCTGAAAGCGCCATGATCGGCCGACAGAAGCGATCCCCGAAGGAAGAACGATGCGACGCAATAATTTCACTCCCCTGACCTCGACGGCGCTTTGTGCGCTCCTTCTGGCCTCGGGCACGCTCGGCGGCTGCAGCATGTTCGAGAATATCGGCGGCGGCAAAAAAGTGTCGCCCGACGAGTTCAAGATCGTCTCGCACTCGCCTCTCACCATGCCGCCCAACGCCGAACTGCGCCCGCCACGGCCCGGTGAGCCCAGGCCGCAGGAAACCTCGCCGGCCGAGCAGGCCAAGGAGGCGCTGTCGCCCGCCATCGCCGGTCGCGGTGCCCCGGCGCGCGGTCCCGGCGGAGCTGCGGCAGGACGTCCCGGCGATGCGTCGGAACGGTCGCTGGTGGCGCGTGCCGGCCAGGGCGGCGTGGATCCCAACATCCGCAGCCAGGTCAATCGCGACACGCGCGTCATCGCCGACCAGGACAGGGGCTTCATCGACAGCCTGATCTTCTGGCAGGACCGGCCGCCGCCGGGCGTCGTCCTCGATCCGGCCAAGGAACAGCAGCGGCTGCGCGAGTCCCAGGCGAGCGGCCAGCCGGCGACCGGTGCGACGCCGACGATCTCGCGGCGCAAGCGCGGCCTGCTCGAAGGCATTTTCTGAGCCCGCTGCCGCGGCTCCGCCGCCGCGCCCTCGTCGGTGGCCTGATCGGAAGCGGCGTGGCCGCGGGCGCGATGCTGTCGACCCGGTCGGCACTCGCCCGCCTGTTGGCCGTCGAGTGGCGGCCGGCCGAGACCTTCACCCTGCCCAACGGATTGCAGGTCGTCGTCCTGCCCTCGCACCGTGCGCCGATCGTCACCCAGGTGCTGATCTACAAGGTCGGCAGCGCCGACGAGGTGCACGGCCAGACCGGGATCGCGCATTTCCTCGAGCACATGATGTTCAAGGGCACGCCGACCACGGGGGCGACGGAATTCTCGCGCATCGTTTCCCGCAATGGCGGCCGCGACAATGCCTTCACCGGCTTCGACGTCACCGGCTATCACCAGACCATCGCGGCCGACCGGCTCGAGCTCGTCATGCGCATGGAAGCCGACCGCATGGTCAACCTGCGCATCGTCGAGAAGGAGCTGCTGCCCGAACGGCAGGTCGTGCTGGAAGAGCGCCGCACGCGGGTCGACAATGTGCCGAGCGAGCTGCTCGACGAGGCCGTGCGCGAGCAGCTGTTCGGCCGGCACAAGCCCTATGCCATGCCGACCAGCGGCTATGCCGACGACGTGAAGAAGCTCGGCGTCAACGACCTCACGAATTTCTATCGCCGCCACTACGCCCCCAACAATGCCGCCCTGATCGTGGCCGGCGACACCACCGTCGATGCCGTGCGCAAGCTCGCCGAGAAGTATTACGGACCGATCCCGCGGCGGACGGTGGAGCCGCGGCGGCGGCCGAAAGAAGGCGGTCCAGGGTTGCCCCAGAGAGTGACCCGCGCCGACGTGCGCGTGAGCGAGCCGCGCTGGTCGCGCGACTATCTCGCGCCCTCTTATCGCTTGGGCGAAACCAAGCATGCCCATGCGCTCCAGGTGCTGGCGCGCCTGTTCGGCGGCACCGAGAACAGCCGCCTGTCGCGCGCGCTGGTGGCCGACGCCAAGCTCGCTTTGTCGGCGTCATCGGCCTATAGCCCGGCGAGCCTCGGCATCACCGCCTTCGACCTCTCGGTCCAGCCGGCACCGCAAAAGACGATCCTGGAGATCGAGACCGCAGTTGCCGAGCAGATGAAGCGGCTGCTCGACGACGGCGTCACCGCCGAAGAGGTCGAGCACGCCCAGAACCAGCTTCTGGCCGCCGCCATCTATTCGCAGGATTCGCTCGCCAGCGGCCCTCGCCTCTACGGTGCGCTCCTCAGCACCGGCGGCACGACGGCCGACGTCGACGCCTGGCCGCAACGCATCGCCGCCGTCACGCGCGACGAAGTCCTGGCGGCGGCGCGGCATGTCTGGCGCGACGAAGGTGCGGTGACCTCGCTGCTGGCACCGGTGGAGGGCAGCCGATGATGCGTCGCGCGGTCCTGGGCGTCGGCCTGCTCGGCGCCCTGCTGGCGACGTCGATGCCGTTCGCCTCCGCTGGTGCGGTCGACATCAAGGAAGTGACGACCCCTCTCGGCATCAAGGCCTGGCTGGTCGAGGACAAGAGCGTGCCGGTGGTGACGCTGTCCTTCTCCTTCGCCGGCGGCACGGCCACCGACCCCGAGGGCCAGAAGGGCGTGACCAACCTGATGGCGACGCTGCTGACCGACGGCGCCGGGCCTTTCCCGGCCCAGGTCTTCCGGCAGCGTCTGGAGGATGCCGCCGTCTCGCTGAGCTTCGGCGCCTCGCACGACCGCCTCAATGGCTCGATGCGCATGCTGTCGGCCAGCCGCCAGGAAGGCTTCGAGCTGCTGCGGCTGGCGCTGGCCTTGCCGCGCTTCGATCTCGAGATGGTCGACCGGCGCCGCGCCCAGTTCCTCTCCAGCGTCAACCAGGGCAGCCAGCGGCCGACCACGGTGGCGGAGCGGACGCTGATGGGCATCGTCTTCGCCAACCATCCCTACTCGATCGACACGCAAGGCCGCCGCGAGGCGCTGCAGTCCGTTCCCATCGACGACATCAAGCAGCGGGCCACGGCCCTGATCGCCCGCGACGGGCTGATCGTGGCGGCGGTCGGCGACATCGATGAGGCGACGCTTGCGCGCAGTCTCGACCGGGCCTTCGGCAACCTGCCCGCCAGCACGACCAGGCCGGCGATTCCCGACTGGACGCCGCCGGCCAAGGCGCGCACCCAGATCGTCGACCGGCCGGTGCCGCAGAGCGCCGTGCGCATGGCCTTGCCCAGCATCCTGCGCGGCGATCCCGACTGGTATGCGGCCTTCGTGATGAACCACATGCTGGGCGGCGGCGGCCAGCAGTCGCGGCTCTTCGCCGAGGTGCGCGAACGGCGCGGCCTTGCCTACAGCGTGTCGAGCAGCCTGCGGACCTATGACAAGGCCGGCCTGCTCGTGATCTCGACGGCCAGCGCCAACGAGCGCGTCGCCGATGCCGTCCGAGTCATCCGCGCCGAGATGGCTCGCCTGCGCAACGAGACCGTGGGCGAGCCGGAACTGAACGACGCCAAGACCTACCTGACGGGCGCCTTGCCGGTGTCGCTCGATTCGTCGGGCTCGATCGCGAGCCTGCTGCATAGCCTGCAGATCGACCGCCTGCCGCGCGACCAGCTCGACAAGCGCGCCGCGCTGATCGGCGCCGTGACGGCCGACGACGTGCGCCGCATGGCACGTCGCCTGTTGCGCGACGATCTCATGACGACCGTGGTCGTCGGCAAGCCGATCGGTCTCGTTGGGGATCCGTGACAGGGCCACTCATGCATTACACGCACATCATCGACGATGCCCTCGACACTTCGGTCGGTGCCAAGGGCCTGCCGCGCGCCGTGCTCGACCAGGATCTGGCCAGGCTTCGACCAGCCCTCGACCGACTGCGCGCCTGGAAGGCCGACGGCACGCTGCCGCTCCTCAGCCTGCCGGCGCGGCGCGACGATCTCGCTGCCTTGAAGCCGCATGCCGACCGCTTCGCCAGGTTCGAGCATGTCGTTGTCATGGGGTCGGGCGGATCGAGCCTCAGCGGCAAGACGCTGGTGGCGCTCAAGGACCAGGGATTCGGGCCGCCCGCGGGCCGTCCCAAGATGTGGTTCATGGACAATGTCGACCCGGCCACCTTCGCCGAGCTGACCGAGCGGCTGCCGCTCGACCGCACCGGGTTCATCGCGATCTCCAAGTCGGGCGGCACGCCCGAGACGCTGACGGCCTTCCTCACGGTGCTGGCCGCGCTCGAAAGCAAGGTCGGCAAGGCAGCGCTCGCGACCAACGTGCTGGCGATCAGCGAGGCCGCCGACAATCCCCTGCGACGGCTGATGGGCCGTCTCGGCGGGACCGTGCTCGATCACGATCCCAAGGTTGGCGGGCGCTACTCGGCGCTGTCGCTGGTCGGCATGCTGCCGGCGATGATCGCGGGCCTCGATTGCGCCGCCGTGCGCGAGGGCGCGGCCTCCGTGCTCGATCCCGCCCTGGCGGCCAACGATCCGATGACCCTTGCACCGGCGATCGGCGCGGCGCTGTCGGTCGGCCTGGCGCGCGAGCGCGGCCTCAACATCACGGTGCTGATGCCCTATGTCGACCGGCTCAACACCTTCGCCTACTGGTATCGCCAGATCTGGGCCGAGAGCCTGGGCAAGGAAGGCCATGGCACGACGCCGGCTGTGGCGCTGGGCACGGTCGACCAGCACAGCCAGGTCCAGCTCTATCTCGGCGGTCCGGCCGACAAGCTGTTCACCCTGCTGATCCAGGACACGGCTGGCCAGGGCGCGCTGCTCTCGGCCGCGGCGCTGGGCGGCGACGACGCGCTGTCCTACCTCACCGGCCACACCATGGGTGATCTCCTGCTGGCCGAGGCCGACGCCACGGCGGCGACCCTGGTCAAGAGCGGGCGGCCGACGCGGGTCATGCGCGTCGCGCGCATCGACGAGAAGGTCATGGGCGCTCTCATGATGCATTACATCCTGGAGACGATCCTGGCGGCCCACCTGTGGGGCATCGACGCCTTCGACCAGCCGGCCGTCGAGGACGCCAAGGTCCTCACCCGCCAGTATCTTTCCCAGAGGCGACGGACGTAAAATAGCGGGGCATGACGGCCACGCTTCGCAGGCTTCCGACAACCCTGGTCAACCGCATCGCGGCGGGCGAGGTGGTCGAGCGCCCGGCGAGTGCCGTGAAGGAGCTGGTCGAGAACGCCATCGACGCCGGCGCGCGCCGCATCGCCGTCACGCTGAAGGAGGGCGGCCGGACCTTCCTGTCGGTGGTCGACGACGGTGTGGGCATGAGCGCCGACGAGATGATGCTCGCGGTCGAGCGCCACTGCACCTCCAAGCTGCCCGACGACGACCTCACCCATATCAACACGCTGGGCTTCCGCGGTGAGGCGCTGCCGTCCATCGCCTCGGTGAGCCGGTTCGTGCTGACCTCGCGGCCGGCCGGCGCCGACACCGCCTGGAGCCTGGAGATCGACGGCGGCGCGCGCGGCGAGCCCCGGCCCGCCGCCCATCCCGCGGGCACCCGGGTCGAGGTGCGCGATCTCTTCTTTGCGACGCCGGCGCGCCTCAAGTTCCTGAAGGAGCCGCGCACCGAATCGAGCCATGTCGCCGACGCGATGCGCCGGCTCGCCATGGCCCATCCCGCCATCGCCTTCCGGCTGGAGAGCGAGGAGCGCACGCTGATCGACCTGCCGGCGGCCGGTCCGTCGCTGCTGGAGGAGGCCGATGCCGCGCGGCTGGAGCGGCTGGCCGCGATCATGGGGCGCGAGTTCGCCGACAATGCCGTCGCCATCGACGCCAACCGCGAGGGCTTTCGGCTGAGCGGCTTCGCCGGCCTGCCGACGCTCAACCGGCCGACGGGCCAGCACCAGTATCTCTTCGTCAATGGCCGGCCGGTGCGCGACAAGCTGCTCGCGGGTGCAGTGCGCGGCGCCTACCAGGATTTCCTGGCGCGCGACCGTCATCCGCTGGTGGCGCTGTTCCTCGAAGCGCCGACCGAC
This sequence comes from Rhodospirillales bacterium, assembly GCA_947469635.1. Classification (GTDB taxonomy): domain Bacteria; phylum Pseudomonadota; class Alphaproteobacteria; order Reyranellales; family Reyranellaceae; genus Reyranella. Next base: position 6,730 of record CANIRG010000201.1, read on the forward strand.
CTGGTCGACGTCAACGTCCATCCCGCCAAGACCGAGGTGCGCTTCCGCGATCCCGGCATCGTGCGCGGCCTGATCGTGGGCGCGCTGCGCACCGCGCTCTCCGCCGCCGGCCATCGCGCCAGCACGACGGTCTCCGATGCAGCGCTGGGCGCCTTCCGCCCGCACACCGGCTATTCCTCGCCCCTGCCGCTGGGCCGCTACGGCGGCAACGGTCATTCTGGTTCGCTGCCGCGCGGCCTTGCCGAGGCGGCCGCCGAGTTCCTGGCGCCCTTATCCCAGCCGTCGGCGCGCATGGAGACGCCGGTCAACGGCGAGGCGATGCACTATCCGCTGGGCGTGGCCCGCGCCCAGCTTCACGAGACCTACATCGTGGCGCAGACCGACGGAGGCGTGGTGATCGTCGACCAGCACGCCGCCCACGAGCGGCTGCTGCACGAGCGGCTGAAGCACCAGCTCGAGGCCGAGGGCGTCAAGCGTCAGGCGCTGCTGCTGCCCGAGGTCGTCGACGTGGGCGAGGACGGCGCCCGCCGTCTCACCCAGCGCTCCGCCGAGCTGGCCGACATGGGGCTGGTGCTGGAGCCGTTTGGCCTCGGCGCCATCGTCGTGCGCGAGGTGCCGGCGCTGCTGGGCGAGACCGACATCCAGGGGCTGGTGCGCGACCTTGCCGACGAGCTGGCCGAGATGGGCGATCACCTCGCGCTCAAGGAGCGCGTCGAGCAGGTCTGCGGCACGCTCGCCTGCCACACCTCGGTGCGTGCGGGGCGGCGCCTCACCGTCGAAGAGATGAATGCGCTGTTGCGCCAGATGGAGGCCACGCCTCACTCCGGCCAGTGCAATCATGGACGTCCGACCTACGTTGAACTCAAGCTGGCCGACATCGAGCGGCTGTTCGGAAGAAGATGAAAAAGACCCTGCTGCTGCTCGCCCTCGGCTTCGCTCCCGTCGTCGCCCTCGCCCAGACTCCCGCGCCCGCCACGACGTTCGACGGCCAATGGCGCGGCCGCAGCGACGGCGGCTCGTGCAACGCGCCGCTCGAATACGCTTTGTCGATCGAATCGGGCTTCGTCGACGGCACCGCGACCGACGCCACCGCGCGCAGCCCCGTGCCCAACACCAAGAAGGCCCCGCCGCCCGCGCCCACTCCCGGCCTGTGGCAGATCCACGGCGTCGCCAAGGCCGCCGGCTCCTTCACCCTGCTCGCCGTCTCGTCGGTGAAGGGCTCAGACCGTCGCGAGGGCAAGCTCAACGTCTCGGGCCAGGGCGGTACGCTCACCGTCACCGAAAGCAGCGGCTGCGGTCGCACCGCGCGGCTGAGCAAAGGTTAGAGACTATCAGCCGGTTTCCGGCAGCTCCCTGATCTCCACGGTCCCGCCGTTCTCGAAGACCGGATTGCCCGCCAGCAGCTTCTGCGCCTCGGCGAGGCTGCCGGCCTCAACTCGAATGAACCCCGCAAGGTGGCCGGTGATCGGGGGCAACGGACCCGATTTCCGCACGCAGACCCCACCGCCGATCGCGCTGCCGCCGCGCAGGCTGCCGCTCTCTTGCAGCCGTTCGAGATAAGGCCCCCATTCACCGCCGTCGGCGTCGTCGTGCATCAGCATGATGAAATCCGGCAGGGATGGCCTCTCGGTCGTATGCTCGATGGTTAGCCCAGCGCCGCCGCGATCCGATCCTCTCGACCGTCGAGCAGGCGGAAGAAGGCGTCCTGGGGTTTGGGCAGCACGAACATCGCCTCGGCGCTGAGGCCGAGATGGAGGCCGCGCACGACGGCGCCGCTGACGCCATGGCCGACCACGACGGTGCGCACGCCGGCGGCCGCGACCGCGGCCAGGAACTCGGCGGAGCGGCGGCGCAGCTCGAAATGCGTCTCGCCGCCGGGCGGGCAGAAGCCGTGCGGATCGGCCTTCCAATCGTTGAGCGCGTTGGGTCGCACGGCTTCGATCTCCTGCCAGCTCTGGCCTTCCCACTGGCCGTAGCTCAGCTCCTTCAGCCGATCGTCCTCGCGCCAGTCGGTGGCGGAAAGGCCAAGCTCGCGGCCGATGATCTCCGCCGTCTCGCGCACGCGCCCGAGCGGGCTGCGCCAGAACACGGTGGGGCCAGGCGTGAGGTCGAGCTCGGCCTTCAGCGCGCGGCCGACGGCCAGCGCCTGACGGCGGCCGAGCTCGGTGAGGTCGGAGTTCTTGTTGCCCTGCATGCGGCGCTCGGTGTTCCACGCCGTCTCGCCGTGGCGGAGGATGTAGAGCGGGGCGGTGAGCTTCATGGCGTGTATTTGAGGATCACGATCTTGGCCGCGCCATAGCGGCGTTCGTCGATCGCCTCGAAGCCCGCGGGCGGCACCAGGTCTTCGGCGTTGCCGATCTCGACCGTGGCGATGGCGTCGGGCGCGAGCCAGCCGGCTTGGGCGAGGGCTTCGAGTGCCGCCGCGCCGACGCCGGAACGGTAGGGCGGGTCGAGGAAGACGAGGTCGCAGCCCTGTCGCGACGGCGGCGGACGGGTGGCGTCCACGCGCACGACCTTTGCCGCAGCGGTCTCGCCCAGCTTGGCGAGGTTCTCGCCGATGATGCGGATGGCGTTGGCGTCGTTGTCCATGAAGGTGACCTGCGCCGCGCCGCGCGACAGGGCCTCCAGTCCGAGCGCGCCCGAGCCCGCGAAGGTATCGAGCACGCGGGCATCGATCAGCGGCGACAGGCCGTCGTCGCGCCAATTGGCATGGGCCAGGATGTTGAACAGCGCCTCGCGGGCGCGGCCGGCGGTGGGGCGGGTGGCGAGGCCTTCGGGCGAGACGAGCGCGCGGCCGCGATGCTTGCCGCCGATGATCTTGAGCATCAGTGCCGTCGTTTTGTCCGGGGCTTGGCGTTGGGCTTGGGCTTCGGCTTGGCCCAGCCCGCCTTGCGCGGAGCCCGCGGCAGGCCGAGCAGCGAGTCGAGCGACTGGGCGGGAATCTCGTCGACCCTGCCCATCGGCAGCTCGCCCAGGTGGAACGGTCCAAAGGCGATGCGGATCAGCCGCATCACCGGCAGGTCGAGATGGGCCAGCACCCGGCGGACCTCGCGGTTCTTGCCCTCCGCCAGGGACAGCTCGAGCCAGGCGTTGGAGCGCTGCTGGCGATCGAGCTTGGCCTGGATGGCGCCGTAGTTGATGCCCTCGATGGTGATGCCCTTGGCGAGCTCGGCCAGCCTTGCCTCGTCGACCGTGCCGTGCACGCGCGCGCGATAGCGCCGCGTCCAGCCGTTGGCCGGCAGCTCGAGCTGGCGCGCGAGGCCGCCGTCGTTGGTGAGCAGCAGGAGTCCTTCGGAATAGAAGTCGAGCCGTCCCACGGTGACCACGCGCGGCATCCCGGCGGGCAGCGAGTCGAAGATGGTGCGTCGGCCCTCGGGATCGCGCGCCGTCACCATCTCGCCGGTGGGCTTGTGGTAGCGCCATATCCGCGGCCGGTCGGCCTGCGGCAGGGGCTTGCCGTCGACCACGATCAGGCTCTCGGCGGTGACGGTGAACGCGGGCGTCGACAGCACCTCGCCGTCGACCGCGACGCGGCCCTCGGCGATCCAGCGCTCGGCATCGCGGCGCGAGCACAGGCCGGCGCGCGCCAGACGCTTGGCGATCCGTTCGCGAGGAATGCCGTCGGGGGCAGCCTTTTGAGGTTCGGTCACTTCGTTGCCGCCGCTCCAAGGAACGCGCGGAACAGCCGCGCGTCGCCCTCGGAGATCAGGAATTCGGGATGCCACTGCACGCCGATGCAGAAGCGGTAGCCCGGCGCTTCGATGCCCTCGATGACGCCGTCGGGTGCCGTGGCATTGATCACCACGCCGGCCGGCGCATCGGCGGCGGCTTGGTGATGGGCGCTGTTCACCTTCAGCTCATCGGCGCCGACGATGCCGTGCAGCTGGCTGCCCTTGGCGACCTTGACCGTGTGGCCGGGCTCGTCGCGCGGGTTGGGCTGCTCGTGGGCGAGCGCATCGGCCACCGAATCGGGGATGTGCTGGATCAGTCTGCCGCCCAGCACGACATGCAGGAGCTGCTGGCCGCCGCAGATGCCCAGCACCGGCTTGTTGGCCTCGAGCGCTCCCTTGGTGACGCCGAATTCGAAGGCGGTGCGGCGATCCTTGGTGATCACCGTGGCGTGCCTTGCGCCGCCGCCATAGTAGGAGGGATCGACGTCGAAGGCGCCGCCGGTCACGACCAGCGCATCGATGCGCTCGAGATAGTCGGCGACGCGGTCGGGCTCGTGCGGCAGGGCGACCGCCAGGCCGCCTGCGGCATCAATGGCGTCGAGGTAGTTCTGGCGCAGTGCATACCAGGGAAACTTGGAGTAACCGCCGGGCTTTTCAGCATCCAGCGTCACACCGATCAGGGGACGGGGCATGGTCTCAGGATACGCGCTGCGGCGCGGCAGCGCCACCTGACGGAGGTGCACCCGGCATGCTATCTCTCGCCGCCGTCACAGGGAGGATGCCTTGGCCGTCGTTATCCCGCTCGGGAACCAGACCGTACGATTCGCCCGCCTGGACGAGATCGACGAGCTGGTCGTCCTGGCGAGGCTCCTGCACCAGGAGAGCATCATGTCGTACCTGCCCTTCTCCGAGGAGAAG
>CANIRG010000202.1 GCA_947469635.1 Rhodospirillales bacterium
AGCTGGGCCTGGACCTGGATGGTGGGGAAGTCGACGCGGGGAACGGCGGCGACGGGCAGCTGCTTGTAGCCGAAGATGCCGGCGATGATGAAGGACATCATCACCAGGATGGTCATCACCGGACGGCGGATACAGATGGCGGACATGTCGTGCTTCCCCTAGATCGTCGTCCCGCGTCGTGCTTCGGCTAACCGCGCGGTGGCGCAGGCTTGGGCGGCTCGGCCTGCGGCGCGCGCACCGTGACCCCGGCGCCATTCACCAGGCGGAGCTGGCCGTCGACGACGACCTGCTCGCCGGCCTTCAGGCCGTTGCCGATCACCGACTCGCCGCCCTGCGTGCGCTTGATGACGATCGGACGCACCTCGGCGATATTGTCCTTGATGACGAAGACATAGGGGCCCTGCGAGCCGAGCTGGACGGCCTGGGCCGGGACCGAGATGGCCTCCGGCTCGATCCCGAGCGTCACCTCGGCCTTGATGAACTGGCCGGGCCACAGACCCTCGTTTGCATTGGCGATCCGCGCCTTGGCGGTCACCGTGCCGGTGTTGGGATCGACGGTGTTCTCGATGAAGGCCATCGCGCCGGACTGCCTGATCTTCTCGTCGACGATCGCCGTCACCTTGACCGGCCCCTTTGCCATGACCGCGCGCAGGTCGGGCAGGATGACCTGCGGGATGGCGAAGGTGACGAAGATCGGGTCCACCTGGTTGATGGTGGCGAGGATGGCCGTCGCGGTGCTGTCGGCGGTGCGCACCGTGGTGCCGGCCTTGTAGGGGATCGAGCCGATGCGACCCGATACGGGCGCGCGCAGCTCGGTGTAGCTGAGCTGCGTCAGGATGTTCTGGCGCATCGCCTCGTCGGATTCGAGCTGGGCTTCGGCGGCGCGCTGGGTGGTCATGGTGGTGTCGCGCTGCACGACCGTGCCGGCACCCTTGCCCAGCAGGTCGCCGGCGCGCGAGGTGTCGCGCTTGGCTTGGTCGAGCTGGGCCTGGTCCTTGCGGATCTGCGCCTCGATCTGGCCGAGCTGCGCCTTCAGCGTGCGGGCATCGAGCTCGAACAGCAGGTCGCCTTCCTTGACCAGGGCGCCCTCCTCGACATGGACCTTGAGGATCTGGCTGTCGACGCGCGAGCGCAGCTGGATGGAAGCGATCGACTGGACGGTCCCGACAGCCTCGACGACGACCGGCATGGGCTTGGGCGCCACCATGATGGCAACCACCGGCACCGTGCCGCCGGGCGCCGCACGGTTGCGCCGCCCCGGGGGCTGGGCGCTCGCAGCCGGGCTGGCGCCGCCCTTGTCCGCCGCGACGGCCGGTCCCAGCCCGAGCTTACGGGCAACTTCATCGTGATACGCGTAAGCCGCCCCGCCAATCGCGATGGCAACCGACGCGATGAATAGCCATCGCACCAACCGCATCTTGAAACTCTCCAAACCCCAATGCCCCACCAAAGTATAATGCTGGGGCCGGCCGCCGGACAGTCGGAACCGGCGATTTCCACGCGATTCCGGATGCAAAAAGCCCGCCACAAGGGCGGGCTTTCCGTCGCAGGTCCGGGGATGTTCGCTGCTCAGCGACTGTAATACTCGACTACCAGGGACGGTTCCATCTGGACCGGATAGGGCACGTCGGCGAGCTTCGGCCCGCGCACGTAGGTGCCCTTCATCTCCTTGTGATCGGCCGTCACGTATTCCGGCACATCGCGCTCGGAGGTCTGGGTGGCCTCCAGGACGCGCTCCATCTCCTTGGCCTTGGAGGTCAGCTCGATGACGTCGTTGTCCTTGACCAGGTAGGACGCGATGTTGACCCGGCGGCCGTTCACCTTGACGTGGCCGTGGCTCACCAGCTGGCGCGAGGCGAAGACGGTGATGGCGAATTTCATGCGGTAGATGACCGCGTCCAGCCGCCGCTCGAGCAGCTCGACCAGGTTCTCGCCGGTATCGCCGCGGCGACGCACGGCCTCAATGTAGTAGCGGCGCAGCTGGCGCTCGCTCACCGAGCCGTAGTAGCCCTTGAGGCGCTGCTTGGCCATGAGCTGGAGCCGGTAGTCGGTCGGCTTGGTGCGACCCTGGCCGTGCTGGCCGGGACCATATTCACGCTTGTTGATCGGGCTCTTGGGACGGCCCCACAGGTTGACCCTGAGACGGCGGTCGATCTTGTACTTCGAGTTCTGGCGTTTGCTCACGCAACGCTCCTGTCGTTATGCGCAGTTTGCGCTGTTTGTCCGGATAGGCCTGGATCCAGCAAAAGCTGGGGCGGGACGGAGGCCTCAAAGGGCTCCCGGCCACGTTCTCCGGAGAGGGGCGGAACATACTTTCGAACGCCGCCGAGTCAAGAAACGACATTCCAGCGATATCAACGACTTAGACCTCGACCAGCACGATTTCATGGGTGATTTCGGCCGATCCGCGCACCATGGCGGTGGCGGAGCAGTATTTCTCGTCCGACAGGCTCACCGCGCGTTCGATCAGGGATCGGTTCAATTTACGGCCACGGACCGTGTAAACCAGCTTCACCGAGGTGAAGACCTTGGGGTGTTCCTCGGCCCGCTCGGCGACCAGCGAGACCTCGACGCCTTCAATGTCCTGGCGTTGCTTCTTCAGCATCGAGACGACGTCGATGGCGGTGCAGCTGCCCATGCCCATCAGCACCACTTCCATCGGTCGCGAGGCGAGGTTGCGGCCGCCGACATCGGGGGCGCCGTCCATGGTGAAGGTATGGCCGCTGCCGGCCTCGGCCACGAACAGGGCCCCCTCGACCCAGGAAATCTTGGCGGTCGTCGACATGATCACTCCTCGTGCTTGCCTTTGGACAGGAACTTGATGACGCCGTGGAAGGTCCGCACCTCCTGCTCCGTCATGGCGGCGCGCTGCAGGAAGGCACGCAGGTTCAGCACCATCGACGGCCGCTTGGCCTCGTGGCGCAGGAAGCCCGACTGGTCGAGCGCGCGTTCGAGATGGTCGAACAGGGTCTGCAGCTCGTCCTTGGTGGCGAGCCGCGTCGCATGGGCGGCCAGGCGCTCGGCCGGCGCGGTCTCGGCCACCGCCGCCCATTCGTAGGCCACCAGCAGCACCGCCTGGGCCACGTTCAGCGACGAGAACTGCGGATTGAGCGGAATCGACAGCAGCGTGTCGGCATGGACCAGCTCCTCGTTGGTGAGGCCGGTGCGCTCCGCGCCGAACAGCACGCCGACGGCCTGCCCCTGCCCGATCCAGTCCCGGATCTCGGTCGCGGCATGGCGGGCCGTCACGATGCGCTGCGTGAGCTCGCGGTTGCGGCCCGTGGTAGCCACCACGCGCTCGAGGTCGGCCACCGCTTCGGCCACGGTGTCGAACAGCTCCGCCTCCTCCAGCACGACGTCGGCGCCCGAGGCGGCACGCTGCGCCCGCTCGTTCGGCCAGCCGTCGCGTGGCGCCACGATGCGGAGCGACGACAGCCCACAGTTCAGCATGGCCCGCGCCGCCATGCCGATATTCTCGCCCAGCTGCGGCCTGACCAGAATGACCACCGGCGCCGCCGCCGCGACCGCCGTTCCCTTAGAAGCGCGTCCCATGGGGTGTCTTATATAGGACCGTGGACCTCCAGGTCCGCTCATGTGAGTGCCCGATTCGGGCCTGGAGGCCCGCGGTCCGCATGAGCGATCCTACCGCAGCAGCGCCTGCTTGCGCATGAAGAGGAGCAGCGGGATCACAGCCACTGTGCACAGGGTCATGGCGCGGAAGTCGTTGAGGTAGCCGATCATCGCGGCCTGGCGGTTGATCTCGGCGTCCCAGACCGCCAGCAGCTGCGTGCTGCCGTCGGGCATGAGGCTGCCGAACGGCCAGCCGGCATGGAACGGCGTCAGCGTCTCGACGAGCTCGGCGCGGTTGGCCTGGGTGTTGCGCGACAGCAGCGACACCAGCACGGCGATGCCGATCGAGGCACCGAGGTTGCGCAGCAGCGCGTTGATCGCCGCCCCCTCGGTGCGCAGGCGCGGCGGGATGGTGGCGAAGGTGAGCGTGGTGAGCGGCGGGAAGACGAGGCCGAGACCGAAGCCCAGCAGGATGCCGTTCCACACGATGCGGCCCTCGCCGACGTCGAGCGTGAACTGCGTCATGTCCCACAGCGACAGCGCGCAGAGGCCGAGGCCGGCGGCGATCATGTAACGGGCGTCGTAGCGGCCGATCAGCTTCGACACCATCATCATCGCCACCATCATGCCCGCCCCTCGCGGCGCCATGACGATGCCCGTGGTGAACACCGGGTAGCCCTTGAGCTGCTGCAGGAAGGGCGGCATCAGCGTCGCCGACACGATCAGCACCAGGCCTGCCAGCGCGGTGAAGACGAGGCCGACCATCAGGTTGCGGTTCTTGAACAGGTCGCGCGGCAGGAAGGGATGGTCGTCGGTCAGCATGTGGATGACGAACATGAGGGCCGCGATCCCGGCCACCGCCGTCTCGACGATGATCTCGAGCGAGTCGTACCAGTCGAGCTGCTGGCCGCGATCGAGCATGAGCTGGAAGCTGCCGATGGCGATGGCGATCAGGGTGAAGCCCATGAGGTCGAAGGGCCGCGCCCGGTCGCTCACCTGGCCGCGCACCAGCACCATCAGCCCGACGGCGCAGAGGATGCCGACCGGCAGGTTGACGTAGAACACCCAGCGCCAGGAATAGTCGTCGGTCAGCCAGCCGCCCAGCGACGGGCCGGCGATGGGACCCAGCATGGTGCCGACGCCCCAGATGGCCATGGCCTTGCCCTGCTCCTCGCGCGGATAGGTCTCCATCATCAGCGCCTGCGAGATCGGCACGAGGGCGGCGCCAAAGCCACCCTGCAGGGCGCGGAACAGCACCAGCTGCTCCAGTGTCTGCGCCGCGCCGCACAGCATCGACACGATGGTGAAGCCCACGACACAGGTGACCATGACGCGGCGCAGGCCGAAGCGCATGGCGCAGAAGCCGGCGAGCGGCGTCATGATGGCCGACGACACGATATAGGAGGTGACGACCCATGAGACCTGCTCCTGCGTCGCCGACAGCGAGCCCTGGATCGAGGGCAGCGCCACGTTGGCGATGGTGCCGTCGAGCGCGTGCATGATGGTGGCCATCATCACCACCACCGTGATCATCCGCCGCCGCCGCCGGATCGCGGGATCGGTGGTCGGCATCGCCGGCGCAAGCGCCACGGCTAGCCTCTTTCTGGCCGGGGCGAACCCACCACCTCACCCTGAGGAGCGCCGCAGGCGCGTCTCGAAGGGTGGGCGCGAGCACCGCGTCTGCAGCCCATGCTTCGAGACGGCGGCTGCGCCGCCTCCTCAGCATGAGGTTTGGGCTGTGATCGGAGCGTGATCGATTTCACTTGTACGAAAAGGCTAGAGGCCGAGGCTCTTGAGCAGGCTGCGGAAGGTGCGGCTGTGGCCGGTGTCGATCTCGATGGTCGTGCTCATGCCGGTGCGCAGCGGCGGGTCGCCTTCCTTGCACACCACCGACGTCCGCAGCGGGATGCGCTGCACGACCTTGACCCAGTTGCCACTCGCGTTCTGCGGCGGCAGCACGGCGAACTCCGCGCCCGTCGCCTGGGCGATCGAGGTCACCTTGCCGGTGCATTCCATGTCGGGATAGGTGTCGACGCGGACGGTGACCGCCTGGCCCGGGCGCACGCGGGTGAGCTCGGTCTCCTTGAAGTTGGCCTCGACCCACAGATCGGTGTCGGAGACCACGACGATGACGGGCGTGCCGGCGGTGGCGTAGTTGCCGGGGATCGGCTTCTTGGAGACGACGCCGTCGATCGGCGATTCGACGCTCGTGCGGCGGAGGTTGAGCAGCGCCTCGTCGCGGGAGGCGAAGAGCTGGCGGACCTTGGGATGGTCGTCGGCGCGGATCTTGGGGTCGCCCGCGAGCGACGCCTCGATGCGCGCGAGATCCTCCTCGGCCGTCGAGATGCGCTGGCGCGCCACGTCGGCCGACATGCGGGCTTCCTGCGCCTTCTGGGTGGAGGCGATCTTGCGCTCGGCGAGGTCGAACTGACGCTCGTACTCGGCCTGGGCATAGACCTGCTGGCTCAGCGCCGCCTTGATGTCCTCGCGCTTGGACCGCCACTGCGCGCGCAGGCCGGCGATCTCGGCGCGCTGGCTCTCGATCTCGGCCTCGATCTTGGCAAGCGTCAGGCGATAGGACTGGTCGTCGAGCCGGAACAGCAGCTGGCCGCGCGACACACGCTGGTTCTCCGCCACCGGCACCTCGACGATGAGGCCCGACAGCTCGGTGGCGATCATCGAGCGGTCGCCCTTCACATAGGCATTGTCCGTGCTGACGTAGCGCCCGGCGCCCAGCCACAGGAAGACCGCGCCGACGCAGGCCACGAACGGCAGCGACCACATGATGGCGCGCGCAATGACACGACGCTCCAGTCGCGGCCGCCGCACCACCGCGATGGGTGGGGCGACTGCGATAGGCGGCGTCCTGGCGTTCCCTTTGTTTTCTCGTTCTCCGTCCACCTATATATGGTCTGCCTTGGGCCCCGAACCGTCAACCGGGCGGGCGGCATGGCAGCTAGCCGGCTTCCGCCGGGCAGGCACTATCTAGCCCCAACGCGCGAAGCCAGGCTGTCACCTGCCCGAATGCGTCCTGCTGCCATTGATCCGGCGTTCTGTCGCCAAGGACGCGGGTGTCCTCGACAAATAGGCGGACGCTCGTCGGCCCGAAGCTGTCGAGGCTGGCGAATTTGCTGGCAATGCAGCGGTAGCCGGCCTCGCCATCCTTGTGGGCGAGCACCGGCCGGCAATCCTCCGCCAAAGCCTCCGGCCCGCCTGGATAGTTTCGAATGCAGTAATAGATATCGTAAGCATCCTTGTGCTTCAGCCGATTCTCGATCGCAAAGCCCTTCATTGCGAGCAACGCCGGAATGGAGGCGACGGCGATCGTCACCCGGTTGCGGCCACCGTTCGGCATCTCGCCGGAAATCTCGAAGAGACGGTGGAAGAGCAACGCCAGTCCGGCTCCGGACGCCCGTTGAACCGCGAACCGATCGATCAGCGGTGGAGAGTTCTTCCTGATCGCTACGTCGAAGGGACGCAAGAAGTCGACGATCACATCGATCGGCTCACTGCCGTCTCGGACAGGCACCGTCCGGACGAGTTGGAAGGCACGCAAGTTCTCGCGCTGCCGATAGCCGTTCGCGAGAAGGGCTTCGACCAGGCGAGCATATTCCCCGTCCCCGAGCGCTTCCGCATCGAGACCGAGATCGACGTCGAGCGTTCCCACATGCCGCATATCGTCGTTCTCTAGGAGCAGCCACGGCACGGCGCCGCCGATGACTGCAAGCTTGCCCCTGAAGCTTCCCAGAAGCTGGCCAATCTCGACCAATACCGACTTAACGGCAGCGGTCGTGCGATCGTCGTAGTCAGCAGCCGATTGCGGATCAGCAGGGACTAGCGGGACCATCGCAGCCGTTCGCTACGGAGGTGAGTCGCCGCTTCCCGCCCCCTCTCGCCGGAAGCGAACAGATCGAGATAGGTCTGCACGGAACCGGTGCAGAACATGCCGGGCGCTGCCTCAGTCATATCGAGTAACGGTCCTTCGTCTTTGAGGACCGTGACGGTGACGTTTTCGCCCTTGGCCACCAATGAGAGCCGGAGGGCAGCGCTCAATCGCGCGAGGCCCTGCCTGTCGGCATAGAGGAACTGACTGCCGGCGCGGGCGTAGGGCGCGAGCCATTGCGCAGCGGAGAAAGATGCCAGGATGGCGCGACCCGCCGACCGCGATAGGCCAAGAACCTCATGAACGGCATGGTCGAAGGTCTTGCCGTGGAGGGTGGTGTAGAAGCTTTGGCGATTGCCAGCGGGCGGTTCATAAGCGTCGCGCCAAGCATCGAGCAGGGCGTCAGGTCGACGAAGTCTCAGGCCACCGTCGGCAACGTCGGCCCACTCCCGATCACGGAGGGCCGTGCGCACATTGCTCACCTGGCCGAGACTGACCTGGGCTGCCTTTGCGAGCTCCGCGACGCGCCAGGGACGCGAGGGGTCTCGCAGCATCATCCTCAGCACCTGCGCTGATTTGGGCTTGAAGATCGATTTCAGCCCTCGGCGTTCGATACTCGGCCGGTTGGGCATTTGGCGCTCGATGAACATTCCGTCGAAGAGCAGACGGCAATTGCCCTCGAAGTCCAGGAAGCCGACCCTCTCCTCACGGCAAAGCGCCTGGGATTCCCGCGAGAGAAAGGGCGCGATGATGACCGGTGTCGCGTCCTTGCCGAACAGCTCCACATATCGTTGGACCTGCAGGATAGCTGCTCGGACATGACGCGGCTGGCCGTTGGATTTGACCTGACAAACAAGAATGCTGTGCCGCCCGAACGCCTCCACTTTTGCCAATACATCGATTTGCTTAGCGGCGAGGTTCGCATCGAAATCGATGCTTTCGATGTTTAGCGAAGGGACACTTTCCAACAGCGACCGCAACGCTTCTGCTGCCCGGCCTTCGATTCTTTCCAAAGGAAGTTCTGCAGTCAGCATATGTTGAAAATGGCAATTATGATGAAATTTGTCAAGTATATTCACTGAAACATACTGTTTCAGCGATCGCTGAAAACCCTAGCCGGGTTCCGCCGGGCGGGCACCGTCGCGGAAGAGCTTGTAGGTGATGGCGTCGTAGAGGGCGTTGTAGGAGGCGTCTACGATGTTGGGAGAGACGCCGATGGTCGACCAGCGCCGGCCGCCGCCGTCGGCGCTCTCGATCATGACGCGGGTCGTGGCCGCGGTGCCGCCGGTGGAGTCGAGGATGCGGACCTTGAAGTCGACCAGCCGCATGTCCGAGAGCTCGGGATAGACCGGCAGCAGGGCCTTTCGCAGCGCAGCATCGAGCGCGTTCACCGGGCCGTTGCCCTCGCCCACCTCCATCACCCGGCGGCTCGCGATGTCGAGCTTCACGGTCGCCTCGGACATGGCCACCAGCACACCCCGTGCATTGAGGCGCCGCTCGGCCAGCACACGGAAGCTCTGCAGCGTGAAGTAGTCGGGCACGGTATGGAGCTGATGGCGGGCCAGCAGCTCGAAGGAGGCGTCGGCGCCGTCGTAGGCATAGCCCTCGGCCTCGCGCTCCTTCACGATCTCCAGCAGGCGGGCGACGCCGGGATGCTTGGGGTCGACCTCCAGCCCGATCTGGCGGAAGCGGGCCATGATGTTGGAGCGCCCGGCCTGGTCGCTCACCACGATGATGCGCTGGTTGCACACGACCTCGGGATCGACATGCTCGTAGGTCTTGGGGTCCTTCTCGACGGCCGAGACATGCAGCCCGCCCTTGTGGGCGAAGGCGCGCGTGCCGACGTAGGCCGCGCTGCGGTTGGGCACGACGTTGAGGCGATCGTCGAGCAGGCGCGAGAGATGCGTGAGCCGCGCCATCGCGCCGTCCTTCAGCCCCGTCTCGAAGCCCATCTTGAGCACGAGGTTGGGGATCAGCGAGATCATGTTGGCATTGCCGCAACGCTCGCCCAGCCCATTGATCGTGCCCTGGACCTGGCGCACGCCCGCGCGGACGGCCGCCAGCGTGTTGGCCACGGCATTCTCGGTGTCGTTGTGCGTATGGATGCCCAGCCGCTCGCCGGGGATGGTCTTCACGACCTCGCCCACGATGCGCTCGATCTCGTGCGGCAGCGTCCCGCCGTTGGTGTCGCACAGCACCAGCCAGCGCGCGCCGGCCTTCTCGGCGGCCTTGAGGCAGGCCATGGCATAGTCGGGATTGGCCTTGTAGCCGTCGAAGAAATGCTCGGCGTCGAACATCGTCTCCTCCATGCGGGTACCCGCATAGGCCAGCGAGTCGGCGATGATCTCCAGGTATTCGCCGCGGTCGACCTCCAGCGCGACGTCGACATGGAAGTCCCAGGTCTTGCCCACCATGCAGACGGTGCGGGCGCGGGTCGACAGGATGGCGGCGAGGCCGGGATCGTTGGCGGCGCTGCGGCCGGCGCGGCGGGTCATGCCGAAGGCCACGAACTTGGCCGACGTGAATTCCGGCGGGTCGGCGAAGAAGCGGTCGTCGGTCGGGTTGGCGCCCGGCCAGCCACCCTCGATATAGTCGACGCCCAGCAGGTCGAGCTCGCGTGCGATGGCTGACTTGTCGGCCACGGAAAAGTCGACGCCCTGGGTCTGGGCGCCGTCCCGCAGGGTGGTGTCGAAGAGATAGAGGCGGTTGCCACTACTCGGGTTGGATAAAGGCATCCGGCATCATAGTGTCGCGAAAACCCGGGAGATACGCCTGATGACCACTGCCACCACCATCGTGGCCCTACGCTCGACGCTCCTGCAGGTGCCGTGGAAGGGCAAGCCGCCCGCCGCCGGCATCCTCTCCGACCCCAATCGCGAGATCTACGTGCTGGAGATCGAGACCCAGGGCGGCCTCACCGGCATGAGCTACCTGATGCCGTTGCACGGCGGGCTGCACACGATCGACGCCTGCATGGCCGAGCTGGTGGCCCCGCGCGTGATCGGGCGCGACGCCACCGAGATCGAGGGCATCTGGCAGACGCTCTACAAGAACAACTTCTGGCTCGGCCGCATGGGCGTGACGATGTTCGCCCAGAGCGCGGTCGACATGGCGCTGTGGGACGTCGTCGGCAAGCGCGCCGGCCTGCCGCTGTTCCGCCTGTGGGGCGCAGCGCGTGCAGAAGTCCCCGCCTATGGCTCGGGCTGCTTCCGCGGTCTCGGGCGCGACGGCATGATCGCGCGCGCCAGGGAGTTCACGGCGCAGGGGCTCAAGGCCATCAAGATGCAGGTGGCGCATATCCGGCCGTGGCGCGAGGACGTGCTGAACGTGAAGGCGATGCGCGACGCCCTGGGCGGCGGCGTCGAGATCATGATCGACGTCAACATGGGCTGGGATGCCGACACCGCCATCCAGGCCGGCCATCGGATCGACGAGTTCGATCCCTACTGGCTGGAGGAGCCGGTCGTGGCCGAGGATTTCTCCGGCTACAGGCGCATCGCGGCGGCCCTCAAGACCCGCATCGTGGGCGGCGAGAGCCACTTCGGACGCAACGACCTCCGTCCCTTCTTCGAGGCGCCGCACAGCGTGCCGCTGCTGCAGCCCGACCCGATGCGCGGCGGCTATACCGAGCTGCGCAAGATCGCGGCGATGGCCGAGCCGCACGGCATCCGCCTGGCGCCGCATCTCTTCCACGAGCAGATGGTCCATGTGCTGGCCTCGATCCCCAACGCCAGCTACCTCGAATACATGGATTGGAACGACGATCTCTGGATCGAGCCGGTGCTGCCC
>CANIRG010000203.1 GCA_947469635.1 Rhodospirillales bacterium
AGATAGGCCTTGTACATTGCAGGATTGTCGCTGTTCTTGACCGTATCCCAGAACGCCAGCTCGACCCCGTCGGAGGGCGGCGGCGTTACGGCGCTGGTCGTGGCGTCCTCGATGAGCAGTGCCCGCCGACGGGCTTCGGCGAGGGCGGTGAAGGCGCCGTCGGGATATTTCTCGAGATAGGCGGCGAATTCGGTCGGATCGTGGCTTTCCTTGATGGCATCCCAGAAGGCGAGCTCCACGGTGACGATATCGGAGGTCACGACCGGTTCGTCGGCGTCGGGCTGCCTGGCAAGCAGGGCCGCGTGACGGGCTTCGGCCAGCCCGGCGAAGGCGCCGTCGGGGAACTTCTCCAGGTAGGCCGCGAACTCCGCCGGATCCTTGCTCTCCTGGATGGCATTCCAGAAGGTGAGCTCGAACGCCGCCGGGCCGGCTGGGGCCAGTTCGGGCGCTGTGGGCGATGGGGTGGCTTGCGACGGCTCGATTCCTGCCGCCTCACCGCTGCGAAGGTGAAAGGCGCGGATCGGCTGGGCGATGTTCTTGACGCTTTGCTCGCCCAGATCCTCGAACGAATATTGTCCCATCTTGCGCACGTGGTCGCGCACGCCCCGCGAGACGCAGATGCCGCCGGGCAACGCCAGGGATTCGAGACGAGCGGCGATGTTCACGCCGTCGCCGAAGATATCGCCATCCTTGACCATGACGTCGCCGACGTTGATGCCGATGCGGAAGTGCATTCGGCTTTCCGGGGCCTGGCTCTCCCCCGCAAGGGCGACCCCCTGCTGGATTTTCACGGCGCAATCGAGCGCGTCGACCACGCTGGCGAACTCCGCGAGGACGCTGTCGCCGGCAGTCCCGGTGATGCGGCCCTTGTGCTCGGCGATCAGGGCATCGACGATCAGGCGCAGGCTTGACAAGGTGGCGAGCGCTGCGACCTCGTTCTGCTCCATGTGCCGGCTGTAGCCTTCGACATCGGCTGCGAGAATGGCGACGAGCCTGCGTTCGAGACGGGGCGCTTCCAGGTCGGGCTCCAAGGCAGGGTTCCCTGCCAGCGGGGTTTCATGGCAAATCCTGGCGTACCTCCACAACGCGCGAGTCGGCGAATTGTTTCCCGCCCGCCGCGGCTGCGGGTCATTCGGGCTCGATGCCGGCGACCTTCATCATGTCGCGATAGAGCGTGATCTCGGCGCTCTGGATCCGCCGCATTTCGTCCGGCGTCGTCGGCGTGACCTCCGAGCCACCGGAGGCCTGGCGATCGACATAGGCTGCGTCGGTGATCGTCCTGGTGATCGCCTCGTGCAGGCGTGTCAGGAGGGGTTGCGGCACGCCGCGCGGCATCAGCACGCCGGTCCAGGTCATCAGCTCGAAATCGGGGATGCCCTGCTCGATCAGGGTCGGGATGTCGGGTGTGAGCTTGTAGCGGCCGCGGCTGCCGACGCCGAGGCAGCGCACGGTGCCGGCCTTGACCTGCGGCAGGCCGGTCACCGGGTCGGTGAAGCACATCTGCACATGGCCGGCCATCGTATCGCCGAGTGCCAACGGTGTGCTCTTGTAAGGGACATGCACCATGTCGATGCCGGCCTTCGCCTTCAGCAGCTCACCCGAGATGCGCGTCGAGGCGCTGCCCGAGCCGAAGTTGACCTTGCCCGGCAGGCGCCTGGCGAGCGCCACGAACTCGCCGGCGGTCGCGGCCTCGATCCTGGGATTGACCATCATGAACACCGGCGCCCGGCCGATGAGCGTGAGGGGATCGAAATCCTTCAGCGGATCGTAGGGCAGGGACCTCATCAGCGCGACGTTGGAGGCGGCCGCCGTGTTGGAGCAGACGAAGATCGTCTGTCCGTCGGGCTTCGACTTGGCCGCGAGGTCGGCGGCGATGGCGCCGTTGGCGCCGGGCTTGTTTTCCACAACCACGGGCACCCCGAAGATCCGGTTCAGCCCGTCGGCGACGTTGCGCGCGGCCTGGTCGGTGGCCGAACCCGGCCCGAAGGGCACCAGAATCCTGAAAGGGCCGCTGGGGAAAGTGTCGGCCTGCACCGCAGGGGCGGCCAGAGAACCGGCGGCGGCGAGGAAGACATGACGTCGGCGAAGCAGCATGCAAAAGTGCCCTCATCCTGGAAGCTCGTTCAGCGCCGACCGCCACCAAGCAGGATAACGTAACAAACCTGGAACGATCGAGGACCCTCACATGACCATTGTCGATCGCGTCAAGAATATCCTCATCACGCCAAAGACCGAATGGCCGGTGATCGCCGGCGAGACCACCTCGACCGCCGATCTCCTTAAGAACTATGTGGCGCCGCTTGCCGCAATCCCGGCCGTCTGCGGATTCATCGGCAGTTCACTGATCGGCTTCGGCGCGTTCCGTGTGCCCTTCGGAGCCGGTCTCGGAGGCGCCGTCTTCACCTATGTCATGTCGTTCGTATCGGTCTTCGTGATGGCCTTCATCATCAATGCCCTGGCGCCGACCTTCGGCTCGGAAAAGAGCGACTCCCAGGCGATGAAGCTCACGGCCTACTCGTTCACCGCGAGCTGGGTCGGTGGCGTTTTCTCGCTGATCCCCGGCCTCAGCATCGTCGGCGTGCTGTGCTCGCTCTATGGCATCTACCTGCTGTACCTCGGCCTGCCGAGGTTGATGAAGTGCCCGGAGGACAAGGCGGTCGGCTTCACCGTCGCCATCCTGGTTGCCGCGATCGTGGTGTCCCTGGTCCTGGGCGCCATCGTCGCCGTCGTCGTCGGCGGAGCCGCCTACCGCATGTAGCGCCCGGTTTCTCCCCCCAGCCAACGTGCTAGTCTCCGTCGCATGCGTCCCGCGACGGAGCGGCGCGAAAGAAAAGGGAAGAAAAGATGAGCGTGCGTGCGGGACGTGAGTTTCTGGCGATACCCGGGCCGACGACGATGCCCGACGAGGTCCTGCGGGCGATGCATCGCCCGGCGGTGGACATCTATTCCGGCTCGCTGCTGGCCCTGACCGACGGCCTGCTGCGCGACCTCACCCGCGTGTTCAGCACCAAGGGCCGCGCCTATATCTATATCGCCAACGGCCACGGCGCCTGGGAAGCCGCCCTCAGCAACGTGCTGAGCAAGGGCGACCGCATCCTGGTGCTGGAGAGCGGTCGCTTCGCCATCGGCTGGGGCGATGCCGCCCGCCGCATGGGCGTCGAGGTCGAGGTGCTGAAGGGCGACATGCGCCGCGCCGTGCGGCCGGCCGAGGTCGAGGCGCACCTGAAGGCCGACAGCGCCAAGGGCGGCGGCACCATCAAGGCCGTGCTGGTGGCGCAGATCGACACGGCGTCAGGCGTGGTGAACGACATCCCGGCGATCAGCCAGGCGATCCGCGCGGCAGGGCACGATGCGCTGCTGATGGTCGACACGGTGGCGTCGCTGGGCTGTATGCCGTTCGAGATGGACGCCTGGGGCGTCGATGTCGCGATGTCGGGCTCG
This sequence comes from Rhodospirillales bacterium, assembly GCA_947469635.1. Lineage (GTDB taxonomy): Bacteria > Pseudomonadota > Alphaproteobacteria > Reyranellales > Reyranellaceae > Reyranella. The sequence goes on from CANIRG010000203.1 coordinate 3,442, forward strand.
CAGAAGGGCCTGATGACGCCGCCGGGGCTGGGCTTCGTCGCCGCTAACGACCGCGCACGCGAGGTCCACAAGACGGCCGGCCTGCGCACGCCCTACTGGGACTGGACCGATCGCGAAGGCGACCAGCACTACCAGAAATATGCCGGCACGCCGCCCGAGCACCTGCTGTTCGGCGTGCGCCAGGCGCTCGACATGCTGTTCGAGGAGGGGCTCGAGAATGTGTTCCGCCGCCATCAGCTGCTGGCCGAAGCGGTGCGCGGCGCCGTCGGCGTCTGGGCCGAGGGCCAGGCGATCGGCTTCAACATCATCGAGCCGGGCGAGCGCAGCGACACGGTCACCACGGTGCTGGTGAACAGCCACGATCCCGAGGCGCTCCGTGCCTACTGCAACGAGAAGTGCGGCGTGATCCTGGGCCAGGGCATCGGCCAGCTCTCCGGCAAGGCCATCCGCATCGCCCACATGGGCCACGTCAACGCGCCGATGATCCTGGGCACGCTGGGCGTGGTGGAAATGGGCCTCGCCGCCCTCAACATCCCGCACGGCAAGGGCGGCGCGCAGGCGGCCGTCGATTGGTTGAGCGATCAGGTGAAGGCGTAGGCCTGCACCAGGGCGGCCGAATCTACTGTACGAGAACCAGACCGCGATCCTCGCACGTCTTGTAACTCGCATTGGCCGCTTCGGCATGCCGCCAAGGCATGCCGAGCCCTGCTTCCAATAGCGCCCGCGCCAGGCGACGGGCGGCCAGGGCCGCGAGACGACGGGCCGCCGGCGGTAGCCAGTCGTCGAGGACCGCTTCCGCCTCGGCGTCGCGCCGCCGCCGGAACAGGCTGATGAGCAGGCTTGGTCGTCACCAGCCACTGTTGGGTCAGTATTTGACCTGTCCGGACTTACCCGAGGCATTCCTGAGGACGATGGTGATCGCAGCGCCGGCGGCGATGGTCTTCTTTGCCTCGCCCTTCGTCGCATGGTCGCCCGAGGGTGCCAGCGCCACCGTTTCCCGATCTCCGCCGGATACGATCAGCGCCGATCCGGTAAATCCCCTGGCGCTCGTCGGCTTGTTCGCCTCGTCGTACACGTTGATGGTGACGGTGTTGCCGGTGGTGACCAGCTTGGCATGGACGTCGGCCACATCCTGCATCGGGCCTCCGTTCGGGCCTTTCATGTTTCCGTGCTTGTGCTGGGCCATCGTGGCTCCCGACCACAAAAGAGCGAGGGCGGCGATCAATGCGATAGACCTCATGATTCTTCTCCCTGGTTGAACTCAGCCGTTGGAACCTCGTCGTCCGGCGCGTCGTCGTTTCGCCGGAACAGCACGTAGAGTGCCGGCAGAACGAGCAGCGTCAGGAGGGTGGAGGAAACGATGCCGCCGATGACGACGGTCGCCAGCGGTCGCTGGACCTCCGCGCCGGCGCCGGTCGCGATGGCCATCGGCACGAAACCCAGCGAGGCAACGAGGGCGGTCATCAGCACCGGCCGCAGGCGCGCCAGGGCGCCCTCGCGCACGGCGTCCGCGACAGCACGGCCTTCGGCTCGCAGCCGCTGGATGAAGGCGATGATGACCAGCCCGTTCAGGACCGCGACGCCGGAGAGGGCGATGAAGCCCACGCCGGCGCTGATCGACAGCGGAATGTCGCGCAGCGCGAGGGCGGCGACGCCGCCAGTCAGGGCCAGCGGCACGCCGCTGAACACCAGCAAGGCATCCGGGACCGAGCCAAGGCTGAGGCAAAGCAGCACGAAGATCAGCAGCAGCGCGACCGGCACGACGATGGCCAGCCGCTCCGACGCCGACACCAGCTGCTCGAACTGCCCACCCCAGCCGATCCAGTAACCTGCCGGCAGCTTGACCTCGGCGGCCACCTTGCGCTGGACCTCGGCGACGAAGGAGCCCAGGTCGCGGTCGCGAACATTGGCGGTCACGACGATGCGGCGCTTGCCGTTCTCGCGGCTGATCTGGTTCGGTCCCGGCGCGATCTCGATATCGGCCAGCGCGGAGAGAGGCACATAGGGCAGGGCTACCGGAGCGGTCGCGCGTGCCCCGGTCCTGATCACGCTTTCCCGCGCGTCAGGGAGCGGCAACGGGATCGGCAAGGTTCGAATGGCTTCGACATCGGTTCGCAGGTGCTCGGGCAGTCGAACCATCACTTCGAAGCGGCGATCGCCTTCGAAGATCGTGCCCGCCGCCTTGCCGCCGACGGCAATCTCGACGATCTCCTGGACGTCGGCGACGTTGATGCCGTAGCGGCCCAGGGCATCGCGGCGCACCTTGACCGTCAGCATAGGCAGGCCGCTCACCTGCTCGGTCTTGGCGTCGGCGGCTCCCGGAACGGATCGCAGCACCGCCTGGACGCGGCCGGCGAGCAGGGCGAGCGTCTCCATGTCGTCGCCGAAGATCTTGATCCCGAGGTCGCTGCGCACGCCGGAGATCAGCTCGTTGAAGCGCATCTGGATCGGCTGGGTGAACTCGTAGTTGTTGCCGGGAACCTGCTCCACGCGCCGTTCGATCGCGGCCACGAGGTCGGCCTTCGAGCGGGCAGGGTTAGGCCATTCGCCGCGCGGCTTCAGCATGATGAAATTGTCGGCGACGTTGGGGGGCATCGGATCGGTCGCGACCTCGGCCGTTCCGATCTTGGCCATTACCTCCTTGACCTCGGGGAACTCCTTGATCGCCTTCTCCAGGACGGCCTGCATCTGGACGGCCTGCGACAGGCTGGTGCCCGGAATGCGCATGGCGTGCATGGCGATGTCGCTCTCGTCGAGCGACGGGATGAACTCGCCGCCCATGCGCGACGCCGCAACGCCGCTCACGATCACCAGCAGACCGGCGAACAGCGCGACGACGCCGCGCAGGCGGATGGCGGCGTCGAGAGCAGGCACATAGAGCCAGCGCGCCCCGCGCATGAAGAAGTTCTCCTTCTCCGACACCCGTCCCGCCACCACCAGGGCGACGGCGGCCGGCACGAAGGTCATGGAGAAGATCGCGGCCCCGACCAGCGCCATCAGCACGGTGAGCGCCATGGGGATGAACATCTTGCCTTCGACGCCGGTCAGCGTGAGCACCGGCAGGTAGACGACGGCGATGATCATCGTGCCGAAGAGGCTGGGGCGGACGACCTCGTAGGCGCCGGCGCGGATGGTCTCGAAGCGCTCGTTGCGGGTGAGCACGCGGCCCAGCCGGTGCTGCTCCGCCGCCAGCAGGCGCAGGCAATTCTCGACGATGATGACGGCGCCGTCGATGATGATGCCGAAGTCGATGGCGCCCAGGCTCATCAGGTTGGCGCTCACCTTGTTCTCGACCATGCCGGTGATGGTGAACAGCATCGACAGGGGAATGACGCAGGCGGTCACCAGGGCAGCGCGGAAGTTCCCGAGGATCAGGAACAGCACGACGATGACGAGCAGCGCACCCTCGACGAGGTTCTTCTCCACCGTGGCGATGGTGGCTTCGACGAGGTGCGTGCGGTCGTAGACCGTGCGGGCGACGACGCCCTCGGGGAGGGAACGGCCGATCTCCTCGAGCTTGTGCGCCACGCCTTGGGCCGCCGATCGGCTGTTCTCGCCGATCAGCAGCATGGCGGTGCCGATGACCGTCTCCTGGCCGTCGAGCGTGGCCGCGCCAGTCCGCAGCTCGCGCCCTTCGCGCACTTCCGCGACGTCGGCGACGCGCACGGGAACACCGCCGACCGAGCCGATGACGATCTCCCTGATCTCGGCGATGTCGTTGACCTGCCCGGGCGTGCGCACGAGGTACTGCTCGCCGTTGCGTTCGATGTAGCCCGCGCCAACGTTGGCGTTGTTGGCCACCAGCGCCGTCATCACCGCGCGGAAGGTGAGCTTGTGGGCCATCAGCCGGGCCGGGTCGGGCAGCACGTGGTACTGCTTCTGATAGCCGCCGATGGTGTTGACCTCGACGATGCCGGGGAGCGTCCGCAGCTGAGGCTTGATGATCCAGTCCTGGATCGTGCGCAGGTCCATCGCGCTGTAGGGCTGGCGCGCGGCGTTGAGGGCGCCGGGCCTGGCCTCCACGGCGTACATGTAGATCTCGCCGAGACCGGTCGAGATCGGCCCCATGGCGGTATGGGCGCCCCGCGGCAGCTGGTCCTTCACCTGCTGGATGCGCTCGTTCACGAGCTGGCGGGCGAAGTAGATGTCCGTGCCGTCCTTGAAGACGACGGTGACCTGGCTCAAGCCGTAGCGTGAGAGCGACCGTGTTGTCTCCAGGCGAGGCAGCCCACCCATCGCCGTCTCGATCGGAAAGGTGATCCGCTGCTCGACCTCCAGTGGCGAGTAGCCCGGCGCCTGCGAGTTGATCTGGACCTGCACGTTGGTGATGTCGGGAACGGCGTCGATCGGCAGGCGCGTGAAGTTCCAGGCGCCCAGCGCCACGACGCCGAGCGCCGCCAGCATCACCAGCCAGCGATTGGCGATCGAGAAGGACAGGATGCGGTCGATCATCGGGACGACCCCGCGCTGCGGCGATCAGTGCTCATGGCTTGCCGATCCCTTGCCCAGCTCGGCCTTCACGACGAAGCTGTTTTTGGCTGCGTAGACGTCGCCCGCCAGCAGACCGAACACGACCTCGACACGCTCGCCGTCCCGGCCGCCGAGCTCGACCTCCCGCGCCTCGAACTTGTTGCCGCTGCGCACGAACACCACGGTCTTGCCTTCGACTGTCTGCAAGGCCGTGGCCTTGACCGCGATATCGACCGGCTTGGCCGACAGCAGCACGCGGCCGGTGACGAAGAGGCCTGGCCGCAGCCGCCCGTCGTTGGCGACGATGGCCCGTGCCACCGCGCTCTGGGTGTCGCTGCTGCCGAACGGGGAGAAATAGGCGACCTTGGTCTCGATCGGCGGCCCGCCGTCCTCGGGATCGACCACGACCGACTGGCCGAGCTGCACCCGGCCGAAGTCGCGGCGATAGATGGCAAGGTCGATCCACACGGTCGACAGGTCGGCGACGATGAACAGCGGCCTCTGCTCCGACGTGAACTCCCCGAGGGCGGCCTGCCGCTCGATGACGGTGCCCGGGATCGGCGCCCGCAGCTCGAAGGTGGTCAGGCTCTGGTTGCTTTCGACCGTGGCCAGCAGGTCGCCCTTGTCGACGCGATCTCCGAGCCGCTTGCGCACCTCGCGGACGACGCCGGGAAAGCGCGACGTCACCTGGACCAGCGCCTCCTGGTTGGCCTGGATCACGCCGTTCAGGCGCAGGCTCTCGCGCAACTCACCCGGCGCCGCCGTCACCAGCTCGATGCCGGCGGTCGCGACCTGGGCGTCGCTCAGCACGACGCTTCCCTCGTCATGGTGTTCGCCGGTCTTGCCGTGGCCATGCCCCTTGGGCTCGGCGGTGGCGGCGACCTTGGCGCTGCGGGGGCCGACGACATAGAACGCGGTCGCCCCGATCGCGGCCAGGCAGACGAGGGCAATCACGCCATAGAGCAGGAGTTGCCTCATCGCGGGCGACCTCCGGCGAGGGAAAGCGGGCTTCCCGTCAGCCCCTCGATGGTCGCCACGGAGACATGGAAGCTCTGCAGCGCATCCTGCTCGCGCAACTGGGCGTCGGTGACGGCGCGGTAGGCATCGAGCATCTCGAGCACGGTGAAGCGGCCCTGCCCGTGGCCATTCTCGATGGTCTCGAACGTCCGGCGCGCGTCGGGTATCACCACCCGTCGCAGCAGGTCGATCTCCTGCAACGCGCCGCTCAGCGTGTCGTAGGCGCGGCCGACGACGGCGATCAGCGTCAGCCGGTTGGCGGCACGCTCTGACTCGGTCTTGAGCGCCGCCTCCTGGGCCTCGCGGATGGCGCCCTGGTTGCGATCCCACACCGGGATCGGGATGGCGACGCCGATCCTCACGCCGTTGGTGTTGGTGTCGGCATAGTGCCGCCAGCCGATGCCCGCCTGGAGGTCGGGGACGGATTTCAGCCGCGCCGCGAGGAGCTGGGCATCCCTCTGCGCCCGCACCGCCGTCCAGCGCAGGAGCTGCGGGTTCCGGTCGATGGAATCGACGATCGAGGAGAAGGCAGGTGGCGGAGCGACCCGCCCGAACTCACCGGACACGGACCCGAAGTCCGGCGCGGTAGTCGCCATTTGCGCCGCGAGGTCGCGCCGCGCCGCGGCCATGGCGGTCTTCGCCCGCTCGCGATCTACGCGGGCCAGCCCGATCGCGACCTGCGTGCGGGTGACGTCGGCCGGCGAGGAGGCGCCGGCGTCGACCCGGCGCTGCATCAGCGGCGTGAGCCGCTCGAGCGATGCGATCTGCCGGTCGAGCAGCTGCACGCGCTGCTGTCCCGCGAGGACGATGACGAACGCCGCCGCGACGTCCGACAGGATCTCCAAGCGCACCGCCGCCTGCTGGTGACGGGCAACATCGTAGTCCGCCAGGGCCGCCGCCACGCGGGCGTCGCGCTTGCCGGCGAGCTCGACGAGCTGGCTCAGCTGGAGCGTGGTCTCGGCGCCACGACCGGCTGCCAGGGCATTGTCGATCTCGAACGACACAGTTGGATTGGGCATCATGCCCGCCTGCTGACGCCGGCCTTCGGACATCCCGACATCGCGTTCGGCGGTGGGAACGCGCGGATTGGCGTTCAGCGCCCTCTGCAGCGCCTGCTGCAGCGTCAGAGGGCGCGGGGCCTGGGCCGATGCGGAGGTTGCGACCGCGAAAGCCAATGCCGCGCATAGGACGGCAACCCTGTGGAGGGCCATTGGTGCATCCTGACAAACCTGGATTTGGACAGCCGCCCGCTTGCCGCAGGCGACGGTGGCGAGGTTTCTAGGTCAGGAGCTTCGGTGGTGGCGTTTCGATGCCGCGCGTGGTGCCATGAAAGCGCACGATGGCGCCGATGGCAAAATCGCGGGTCAGGGAAATATGGGCTGCACTCGCTTCCGCGACCGGCAGCGAGGCGTGGACGCAGCAGCAATGGCAGGCTTCGACGGTCGTGCAATCGGAGGGCGTGCCATCGGCCCCTGCGGAGGCGGATAGTGAAAGCTCTTGAAGGGGTAGACCCAATCCCGGGCTCGCGTGCGCGGAGTGGGCGATGGCGCCGGAGGCAAATGCCAGAACGACCATGAAGGACGCAATCCGACGAAGCGATCGCGCGATGCGACCGATCCCTTCAGTGCCGAAATTCGCCAATCCGAACATGCCGATAGACAATGCGAGTCAGTCACGATTGTCAATGTGACCGGTCAGAATAGGCGGTGAGGCAGGCGCGCCGATCAGCCCCGAAACGAAAAGAGCGCCTCTCGCGAGGCGCTCTTCGTCATTTACGGACTCGATCCATCAGTCAGCGGCGCCACCAGCCGCGTTTCGGCTTCTCCGGCGGCGCGTCGGTCGAGATCGTGGGGATCGCGGGCGGCGGTGGTGGGGGAGGAGGCGCCTCGGGCTGCGGCGGCTGAGGTGCCGCAGCGAAGACGGGTGGAGGAGCGGGTGGGGGCGCGGGAGGCGCCGCTACAGGCTCGGGGGCCGGCGCTGCAACGGGCGTCGGCACCTGCAGCTCGATCGGCACCGGGGTCACCGGAACGGGTTCGGGCACCGACGTCGGGCTTGCGTCGTACGGCGTGCTGGCCTCGTAGGCCGGAGGTTCGACGGGGGGTTGCTCCACGGGGATCTGCTCGACGGGCATGCGCTCGATGGCCTCGCCATCCAGCGGCACCGGGGCGGAGGCGATTACGCTGCCGTCGGGGTGATCGGCATGCCCTTGGTCGTCGGGCTGCGTGTGGCCGTTGCGCTGGTCGCTCGCATGCTCGGCGTCGCCTTCGCCGGGTTCGCGACGCCGGCGGCGGCCACCGCGGCGGCC
>CANIRG010000204.1 GCA_947469635.1 Rhodospirillales bacterium
CAGCGCGCCGTGGATCTCGGGCCCGAAGCCGTCGACGGTGGCTTCGCGCCGCGCCGTGACTCCGTCGACCGCGCCCGCCACATCGACGATGGCGCGCGTGACGGCGAGGTCGCGTTCGGCGGTGAGGAACCTCGCGATGATCGGCGACCAGTCGGGACGCACCATCGCCAGTGCCGCCATCAGCCCGTAGGCGCCCCAGTTCGACACGCCGGCAACGATGAGATGATCGCACGAGGTGACGCAGGCGATCTGCGCGCCGTTGGGAACGTCGCGCGCGACCAGGCCCGCCGGCAGCTTGCCCATGCCGATCTCGTTGCCGCCGTCGCCGACCGCGAGCTTCACCCACGGACCGGCGGTGAACAGATCGTCGAGCGGTATCGTCCAGGGCGAGACATCGACACCCCGCATGTTGCGCGGCTTGCCGTCGGCGCTCCGCCCGCAGCGCTCGATGGCGATGGCGTGATCGACCCCAGCCTGCTGCCACAGCTCGACGGCGTGCGCGATATCGGCGACCTCGTCGACCGTCACTGCCTCGCCAGTAGCGGCAACTGCCGCTCGCACAGCCCCCGCGCAGGGCGCATCGACGGCGATGCGGACCGCGACGCCACATGCCGCCAGCGCAGCGGCCAGCAATGCCGTGCCGACCGGACCATCGGTTTCGGGCGCGGCAACGTCGCCGCGCGGCACGAAGAAGCCGGTGATCAGCCCCACGGATCGCGCCGTCGCCAACGACCGCGCCGCGGCTTCCAGCTCGCCCCGCGTGGCCTCGATCAAGCCCTGCGTCTTGCGCCCGACGTCGCGACAGACCACCGCCTCGAGGGCGGCAAGCTTATTTTTCCTTGGCGACATAGACTCCGTTCCAGTCGGGCGGCGAATCGTCGATCAAGTGATCGACGCGCTCCCTCATCATGGCGTAGTAGCCCTGATGCCAGTCCGCCGCCTGCGCGGCAGCCTCGAGATCGGGGATCACCTCCAGCGCCTCGGCGAAGGCGCCCGACCGGTAGAGCACCAGGAAGGCCGCGTGCTTCTCGATCAAGGCATGGAAGGCCGGCGATTGCGCAACGGCCGCGTCGCCCACCAGGGCAAACATGCGCTCGGGCTCGGTCTTGCCCTTGACCATGATCCTGTCGAGCTCGATCGTGGCAAACCCGGCCGCACGCTCGCGGGTCTTGTCGCCGATGATGACGCCGACCGCATAGGTCTTGCACTGACCCTCGAGGCGAGAGGCCAGGTTCACAGCATCGCCGAGGCAGGAATAGGTGAGGCGCTGCGACGAGCCGAAATTGCCGACCGAGGCCTCACCGGTATTGAGCCCGATGCCGATATTGACCGGGATGTGCTTGCGCTGTTCCGATTCGGCCTCGGCCTTCCAATCGATATTGAGGGCCCGCAGCCTTGCCTGCATGCCGAGCGCCGTCTCGCAGGCGCGTATCGCATGCCCGTCATTGGCAAGCGGTGCGTTCCAGAAGGCCATGATGGCGTCGCCCATGTATTTGTCGACCGTGCCGCGATTGCCCAGGATCAGGTCCGTCATCGGCGTCAGGAATCGATTCATGAAACGCGCCAGCCCGGGCGGATCGAACTGCTCGGAGATGGTGGTGAATCCCCGCACGTCGGTGAACATCACCGTGATCTCGCGCATCTCGCCGCCGAGCTGCAGCAGCCCGGGATTGCGCGCCACCTGCTCGACCATGTCGGGTGACAGGTAGAGGCCGAAGGCGCCGCGGATCTGGGCCCGCTCCCGCTCCGTGCGGATGAAGGCCAGCGCCGATCCCGCAACGTAGATCAGCGCCAGCGTGGCCGTCGGATAGATGGGATCGAACAGCAGCCTCGCCTCAGAGAAAGCGAACCAGGGGCCGAGAACGGCGATGCCGATGAACAGCATGGCGACGACGGCCATGCGGCCCGCCGACAAGATCGGCAACAGCACGACGAACAGCAGGCCAACCAGCGCGAGATAGAGGAATTCAGAGCCCTTGGTGTAATCCGGTCGCGACAGGAACGTGCTGGTGAGGATCTGCTCGGCGAGCTGGGCATGAACTTCCACGCCCGGCAGGGTGCCGTCGATGGGGGTGCTGCGGATATCCTGCAATCCCACGGCGCTGGTGCCGATGAAGACGATATTGGCTTCGAGCTTGTCGGCAGGGACCTTGTCATTGAGCACATCCACCGCCGACACGTAGCGCTCCTTTCGATGGCCGCTGTCGTACAACGACATGCGGCCGAAGCCATCGGTCTCGACGTTGACCTCGCCCACGCGGATGGAGACGATCCCAGTCCGCTCGCCCAGTGCTTCCAGACCCTGCGCGCCGGACCAGCGCACCAGATAGGTGGAGGCACCCTGCACCACGCGGATGGCCTCGATCGCGAGCGCGGGGAAAACGTCCTCGTCGCGCTGGCCGTCGAGGCGGAACAGCATGGGCACCCGCCGCACGACAGCGCTGCCGCCCTCGGGCGTGACGCTGCCGTTGCCATTGGCGACAGCTTCGAGCATGTCGAGTGTCTTCACTGCGCCCCGGTTGAGCGGGAGGATATCCCGCATCAGCTCAGGCACCGACTTGACGTCGCCTTCCTTGGCATTGTGAGCCACACCGTGGAAGCGCCGGGGAGGTTTCTTCGTGCCCTGGGCATCGAAGGCGAAGCCCATCACGACCGGCGCCTTGGCGATCGAGGCGGCGAAGACCTTGTCGTTGTCCGGCAGGCCCTCCACCAGCTTCGCCAACGCTTCGCTGTTTGGTCCCGGTGGCAGGTCGCGCAGCGCCACAGCGATCGAGGCCCGGTCAGGCTCGGCGAACACGACGTCGAAGGCGATGACGGCTGCGCCTTTCTCCACCAGCTTGTCGACGAGCCGCGCCATGATGGTGCGCGGCCAGGGCCATTGGCCAAGCTCGCGCAGCGAGGCTTCGTCGATGTCGATGATGCGCACCGGCAGGTCGGCGGCATAGGGGCGAGGCTTCAGGCGCTGATACTGGTCGAAGGCATAGTCGCGCAACAGGCCGAGAGCAGGTGGATCGACGATGCGCAAGGCAAGGGCGCCGATCAGGATCGCCAGCGACACCAGCACCGGCGCGCGCAGCCTGATGCCGCCGAACAACCCACGTATCCGCATTCGCCGATGCTACCTCCGCCGATGTCACTTTACGGAAGGATGGTGCGTAAGCCAAATAGCGCACCTTGCCGGTCCCCCCTTTCCGATGAACGCGTCGCTGCTCGGCATCTACCTGAAGCTGGCCTCGCTCGTGCTGTTCTGCACCATGGATGCCATGGTGAAGGCGCTGGGTGGCACCTATGGCGCATTCCAGCTCATGCTGTTCCGCAGCGCCGTCGCCTTGCTGCCGATCGCCATCATCGTTTGGCGATCCGGCCACCTGTCCAGCGTCCACAGCAAGCGGCCGTGGCTGCAGGTCGCCCGCATCATCGCCGGGCTCGGCAGCACGATCGGCTTCTTCTACGTCTTTCCGAGGATGCCGCTGGTCGATGCCTACGCCATCTCCTTCGCCGCCCCCTTCTTCATGGTGGCGCTGTCGGTGCCGCTGCTGGGCGAGCAGGTCGGCTGGCGGCGCTGGACCGCGGTCGGGGTCGGGTTCGTGGGCGTCCTGCTCATGCTCGACCCATGGGGGATCGAGTTCCACGCCATGTCGCTGATCGTGCTGGGCGCCACCTTCTGCTACTCGCTGTCGACCATCCTGGTGCGGCTGACCAGCCGCTACGACCAGGACGCCGCCACCCTGTTCTGGTTCGCGGCGGTCTCGAGCCTCGTGTCGCTGGCCGGCGCCATCCCCGAATGGATCTGGCCGACTCCCATCGACTGGATGTGGCTGATCCTGCTCGGCCTGCTGGGCGGGGTGGCCCAGGTGATGGTCACCCGCGCCTGGCGGCTCGCGCCGGCCGCCGTCCTGGCGCCCTTCGACTATACCTCGATCGTTCTGGCCGTGCTTTTCGGCTATTTCTGGTTCCGTGAGGAGACTTCCTGGATGGTCTGGGTGGGCCTGCCGCTGGTCATAGGCTCGGGTCTCTATATCCTTCACCGTGAGCGGGTCCGGGCGCGTGAACGGCGCCATTGACGAACCGGTCCGCAATCCACATCTTGTGGGTATGAGCGACACCCAATTTGCCGTAACCCCCAGCGCTGCGAAGCGAATCGCCCTTCTTGCCTCCCGCGAGGCCAAGCCGGTCATGATGCGGGTGGCCGTCCTGGGCGGTGGCTGTTCCGGCTTCCAGTACAATTTCTCGTTCGAGGAAGCCCGGAACGACGACGATCTGGTGATCGAGCGCGACGGTGCCGCGGTCCTGGTCGACAGCACGTCCCTCGAGCTGCTCAAGGGCAGCGAGCTCGACTATGTCGAGGAGATGGTCGGCGCGTCGTTCCAGGTCAAGAACCCCAACGCCTCCTCGTCCTGCGGCTGCGGCAACTCCTTCAGCGTGTGATCCTGCCGCGATGAAGATCGCGACCTGGAACGTCAACTCCGTCCGCAAGCGGACGGGGAACCTCGTCTCGTGGCTGGAGCGCACCACGCCCGATATCGTGGTGCTGCAGGAGCTGAAGGCACAGGAGCCGCAGTTCCCGAAAGCCGAGGTCGAGGCCGCAGGCTACAGGGTCGAGATCGTGGGCCAGAAGGGCTTCAACGGCGTCGCCCTTCTCTCCCGGCATCCGGTCGAGATCACGGCGCGCTCCCTGCCCGATCCGGCCGAGGACGAGCCGGCACGCTATATCGAAGGCAGGGTCGATACGCCGAAAGGCCCGCTCACCGTGGGCGGTCTCTATCTTCCCAACGGCAATCCCATCGGCACGGAAAAATTCGCCTACAAGATCGCCTGGATGGACCGCCTCACCCAGCGCGCCAAGGCGCTGCTGGCGCGTGAGGAGATGTTCGTGCTGGCCGGCGACTATAACGTCTGTCCCACCGACGTCGACGTCTTCAATCCTGTCGCCTTCGCAGGCGACGCGCTCTGCCAGCCGCAGTCGCGGGCGGCGCTGCGCACGCTGCTCAATCTCGGCCTCACCGATGCGATCCGCGCCTTCAACATCGACGGCCCGCAATACACCTATTGGGATTACCAGGCCGGCGCCTGGCCGAAGGACAACGGCCTTCGCATCGACCACATGCTGCTGTCGCCTCAGGCCACCGATCGCTTGACCGCGGTCGGCATCGACAAGGCCGAGCGCGGCAAGGCCGAGCCGTCCGACCACGTCCCGGTGTGGTGCGAGCTCGACGTGGCTTGACGCCAGGCGCGTCAGCCGGTCGTAAGGTCACCTGACTTATAACTCCTCCCGGCACAGCGGAGGAGAAGGTGCGATTTCATTGGATCGAGCAGAGCTGGAGGCCGTGAGAATGCACGGCCAGGCAGCTGACCGGATTGGCATCGCCCTGCTTCTTGCCGGCGGTGCGATGATGCTCTTGTTGAATTTCATGCCGGCGCCATTGCCGACGGCGCAGGAAACATCGATCGCAAGCAAGGTGGAGGCGCGACGAGCGACCGAAGCGCAGGCTGTGTGCGAAATCTACAGGGCTTCGGGCGACACCTCCGCGTTCACGCTCATCAAGGCCGTCCGCACCGCGTCGGGTGATCTTTGCGTCCAGTATCGACTCGACACGAGAGTGAGCGCCCTCGTTGCGACGGGCATGACGGCGGCACCGGCCGCGCAGAATCGGCTCCAGGATGCGGCGAACTGCGAAAGCGTTCGCGGCAAGGAAATCACGCGCACCATCAGGGACAGGCTCAAATCCTGCTGATCCGGCGATGAGAGTGCTGCTGATCGAGGACAACGCAAGCCTGGCCACCCTCGTGACCGGAGGGCTGCAACGGGCGGGCTTTTCCGTCGACGGACTGTCCACGGCGGCCGATGCCAGGACGGTCCTCGGAACGATCTCCTATGCCGCGATCATCCTCGACCTCGGCTTGCCGGACGAGGACGGCACGACGCTGCTGCGCGACATACGGCGACGGCGGGTGGCAACCCCCGTGCTCGTGCTCACGGCCCGCGCCAGCCTCGACGATCGCGTGAACGCGTTGCACGACGGAGCGGACGACTACGTGACCAAGCCGTTCGCCATGGAAGAGCTGGCCGCGCGCTTGAGCGCCCTGCTGCGCCGACCGGGCGACCTCGTCGGGCGCCGGGTCAGTTCCGGCAACGTGTCGCTCGATATCCTCAGCCGTCAGGTGACGATTGCCGGGATGTCCTGCGCCTTTCCGGGACGGGAGACGGCATTGCTGGAGGAGTTCCTGCAGCGCCCCAAGAAGGTCGTGCAGAAAAGCCGCTTCGAACGCCTCCTGTTCGACGACAGCGGAGGCGTTGCTTCCAACGCCGTCGAGGTCTACGTCCACCGCCTTCGCAAGATCCTCGAAAAGGCCGGAGCGACCGTCGAGATCCATACCGTTCGAGGCGTGGGCTATTTCATGGCCGAGAAGAAAACAGCGTAGCTTCTTCCCGGAACGCGACGCTCACTCCGCGCCGCTGCCGATCACACCGCCATCGGCGATGATGCACTGGCCGCAGACGAAGGCGCCCGCCTTGGAGGCGAGGAACACCGCGACGCCGCCGATATCGTCGGGCTGGCCGATGCGCTTCAGAGCCGCCTTGCCCTCGTTGGCCTTGCGGATTTCCGGATTGTCCCACAGCGCCTTGGCGAAATCGGTCTGGATCAGGCCGGGCGCGATCGCGTTGACGCGGATGTTGTGCTTGCCCCATTCCATGGCCAGCGACTTCACCAGCGAGAGATCGGCCGCCTTGCTCATGTTGTAGGCAGCGATGTGCGCCGAGCCGATCAACGCGCCGATCGACGAGACGACGATGAACACGCCGTCCTTCCGCTCCGCCATCTCCGGCCCGACCATGTTCATCAGCCACAGGTTGGACATGACGTTGTTCTGCATGATCTTGGCGAACACCTCTTCCTTCAATCCCGTGAGCGGACCGAAGTAAGGATTGGAGGCGGCGTTGCACACCATGATGTCGATCCGGCCGTAGGTCTTGCGCGCGAAGGCGACGAGGTTCTCGAGCTGCGCCTTGTCGGAGATGCTGGCGGCCACCGCCGTCGCCTCGCCGCCCCTGGCCTTGATGCCCTTCACGACTTCCTCGCAGGCCGGCAGCTTGCGGCTGGAGACGATCACCTTGGCGCCGTGCGCCGCCATCTGCTCGCAGATCGAGCGGCCGATGCCGCGGCTGCCGCCGGTGACCACGGCCACCTTGCCGAAAAGATCGAACATCTTTGGGTTAGTCATATCAGCGTCTCTCTCCCCCACTCAGGGCTGGTCAATATTTCGTGAGTTCTCAGTCGCTTAGCGTATCAGTGTCTCTCACCGCCTCTCACCGCAAGTCAACCTATAGCACGACGGCGTTAGGGACACGGTTAGGGACAAACTCTAAATGTTCTCGAACCTTCCTCGCCGGAGAATCCATGCCCCGCATCAATCGCCTCAAGCCGCTGGCCGTCGATAAGGCCAAGACCCCGGGCCGCCACGCCGACGGCGGCGGCTTGTACATGATCGTGAAGCCGGGCCCACGTAAGTCGTGGGCGTTCATCTACCGACGCGGCGCCAAAACCACCGAGCTGGGCTTAGGCAGCCTCGCCGACGTGCCCCTGGTCGCGGCCCGCGCCGAGGCCGCCGAGCTACGCGAGGTGCTCAGTCAGGGCGGCGATCCTCGCGCACATCGGGACCGCAAGCGGCAGGCCAAGGCCCTCGAGGATGCCCGATCGATCACCTTCGAGACGGCGGCCCGCAGATATCACGAACGACACAAGGCCAAGTGGCATAGCGACCAATACAGCCGTAACTGGCTGCGGGGGTTGGAACTCCATGCCTTCCCCAAGATTGGCGCCTTGTCCGTTAGGGACGTCGATATGGCTGCCGTCCTCAAGGTCATTGAGCCCATCTGGTACGACAAGCCTCGCGTGGCCCAGTTGGTCCGCGCCAACATCGAGTCGGTCCTCAATCTGGCGCAGGCTGAAGGCCAGCGCACCGCCGACAACCCCGCGCGCTGGGCTCTGCTGAGGCATTCCATGCCCGCCCGCAGGGGCGCGCGGACAGCCGGACACTTCCGGGCCCTCTCCTACAGCGACATGCACGCATTGCTAAAAGACCTCACAGACGAGGCTGTGATGTCGGCGCTTTGCCTGCGCTTCACTATCCTGACCGTGGCGCGCACCAAGGAATCGACTGGTTGCCGATGGGCGGACATTGATCTGGCCGCCCGGACGCGCACGGTGCAGATCCTCAAGGGCGGACAGGCTTGGCAGCACCTTGTCCCTCTCAGCGACCAGGCGATCGAATTGCTGCGCGGGCTGATGGTCGATGGCAAGCCCAATGGCGAGTACGTCTTTCCCGCCCGCAATCGGCGCGGCCACCTTGGTACCAGCGCCATGCTGGACCTACTGGAGCGGCTGAAATGGAGTGATCGCACTACCACTCACGGCATCCGCTCCGCCTTCAAAACCTGGGCAACGGAGCGCACCAACTATCCCCGCGAGGTCGTCGAACTCTGCCTATCGCACGTCCAAGGCGACCCGCTCGAGCGCGCCTATCAGCGCGGCGACATCATCGAGAAGCGCCGTCAGCTGATGCAGGCGTGGGCGAACTATTGCGAAAGCGGCCAGCGCGTCGGAACGGTCGACAATGTCGTAGCGCTGAAGGCGTGAGCGGCCTCTCCATCCTCAGTCCTTCGCCCGGCACCGCCCGGCGGTGACCAGAGCAAGGCCGCACATAATGCCTGCAGCGGCGTAGCGACATGGCCCTAGCCAATGGCAAACTGGCGCCGGGAGAACCGCCATGCGCCTGCTAAAGCTGCTGTTGGTCCTGCTCGTATGCACAGCCGTATCGCCTGCCTGGACCCAGACGACTTTCGACGATGCCGACGCGCAGCTCCGCGTGAAGCAGGCGGCCACTGCCGCAGGCGCAGCGGCGAGCAAGGTCGAGGCGTTGCGCAAGCAGCTGGAAGCCGAGCGGCAGCGTGTCGTCGCGACGGATGGCGAGCGTGACCTGAACCGGGCAACCATCAAGGCGCTTGAACAGGAATTGCAAAGCGCGGAAGCCAAGCAGCGCGAACAGGATGCGGCGCTTAGGGCAGCGCAGGACGCACGCGCGAGAGGGTTGGCGGCCGAGGCCGAGCGCCGAAGGCTGGAGGAAGATCGGCGGCAGCAGGCCGCGGTAGCGGGGTCGTATGAAGATGCGGCCGCAGCCTACTTCAAGGGTGACTTTGCGACGGCGATTCGCTTGTGGCGACCTCTGGCACGCAGTGGGCATGCCCCTTCCCAGACCGACCTTGGAGTCATGTACGCCAAAGGTCGGGGTGTGACGAAGGACGATGTAGCGGCGGTGGCGATGTATCGAAAGGCCGCCGAACAGGGATATGCCAGCGCCCAGACAAACCTCGCCTTCATGTATGAGAATGGCCGTGGCGTGGCGCGGGACTACGCTGAGGCGATGAAGTGGTATCGCAAGGCTGCCGAACAGCGCAACACCACCGCGCAAAACAACCTCGGCTTCATGTATGAGGAAGGCCGAGGCGTGACGGCGGACAATGCGGTGGCGGTGTCCTGGTATCGCAAAGCCGCCGAACAGGGATATGCCGCCGGCCAATCCAACCTAGGCGACATGTACCGCGACGGCAGGGGCGTTGCGCAAGACTATGCGGCGGCGGTGTCCTGGTATCGTAAAGCCGCCGAACAAGGCAATGCCAGCGCCCAGTCCGACCTCGGCAACTTCTATCTCAACGGCCGAGGCGTGACGCAGGACTACGTGCAGGCCTACATGTGGATCAGCCTCGCCGCGGCGCAGGGCATTACCATCGCCGATGCGACTCTCCGCGTGCTGCCCATCATGATGGCGCCCGCCCAACTCGAGGAGGCGCAGCGGCTTGCCCGTGAGTGGAAGCCCAAGCCGAGGCAGTAACCCGTGCAGGTATCGAGGCGGCTCGCGGCGCTACTGCCACGGCTTTTGCTGGGAACGCCATTCCCATGGTGGAGTGCATTCGTGAGCATGAATGCCGAGCCCTTCGACACGCGCCTGAAGTTCCTGAGTGACGTAGTCCCGGCTGTAGCGGACGAAAGCCCAAGCGTGCCCGGCGCGTACCATAGCGGCCCCTAGGTCTTCGCCATCGGCGCGGCACAACGCGACGGTGCGGCCAAAGCGGTCTTTCGTCTTGTACTCGCACGCGACTGAGCGGCCGTGCACCAGCTCGCGCATGTGCGTCGTGGCAGCCCTGCCTGCGGGCCAGCCATCGGCGCAGAGCTGCTTCGTCTCGGCGGCGTCGATCCCCCAGATGCGATACGCCACGCCATCCATCTTGATCGTGTCGCCATCGGTCACGGTTTGGGCATGGGTGCCGCCAGTCATCAGCAAAGCCGACAGACTGAGGGCCAGCAGCTTCATGCCGCACCCCAACGCGAGGCGAAGAACGCGCCGACGCATAGCGCCGCAAAAGGCAACGCTCCGATCATTTTGTACCAAAAGAACCGGATAATGCGGCCCTCCCAGACGCTACTTCTCAATCTATTGTAGAAATGGAGAGGTCGCGAGAGCGGAGCAGTAAACAGACCCCATGCAAAGGCGCCCCACCACGGACCTCCCGTCGCGCCCAAATAGGCCGGAATGCCAAACATCCACACCAAGCCGAGCACTACACCCAGCAAGAGAGAGAACAACCCCGCCATCGGCCTAGCGCCGTACTACCCAAGCGTAGAGAAGTAGACACGCCCAACCGAGGACTGGGGGAAGGACTGCCGCGAGGAAATGTTTGGGGACGCCCGCGCGGTCAAACTCGACAGACGCCCACGCCCAGATCAGATGAAGAAAGACCGCCAGCAGCCATGCCGCTGAAACGGCGACCGCTATTCGGCCTGGCGGCACTTGCGACAGCGGGCGCTTTTCGCTCGGCTCCATGCCAATCCCCGTGCTCGCCACGGCTGGAGCCGGGCGGGTGATTGCGCGTGAACACGGGTCCAGCACGCCCCACGTATTCCCCGCGAGGGTGTTGTATTCCGTGAGCCGCCCGACATAGCGGGGGCCCGTGTTCAGCGCGCAAGCGCATCGCTCAGCCGCAATTACTCGGCTGGGCGACAAGAAAGTATTCCACGGTGCGCGGCGACAATCAAGGTGAGAACCCAGCGTCAATCAGGATGAGAAAGCGCTGGCGGGGGCCGGTCGAAGGGAGGGCGTAGCCCGACCGGAGAGCGGCCCCCGCCAGCGGCGCGTTTGAAGACGCG
>CANIRG010000205.1 GCA_947469635.1 Rhodospirillales bacterium
CCTCCTCGCGCGTGGCGCAGGCGACGGCGGCGCGGCGCTCGAACACCCGCCGGCCCGCCTGCAGCGTACGGGCGACGTCGGCGAGAGCGATCTCGCTGTGGCGGTCGAGATGATCGGCAAGCGCCCCGGCCGCCGCGGAGAGCGCCGACTCGTTGCGGGCGGACAGTGGCAGCACATGGCGGCGCGGTGCCGCGTCGGGGCGCCGCGCAAGGGCAGGCGCCTCCTCGAGCACGACATGGACGTTCGTGCCGCCGACGCCGAAGGAGCTGACGCCGGCGCGGCGCGGTGTGCGTCCCTCCGGCCAGGCGGTGGCTGTCGTGGGGAAGAAGAACGGGGTGCCGGCCGGATCGATGTGGCGGTTGGGCTTGTGGAAGTTCGCCAGCGGCGGGATTTCGCGGTGATGGAGGGCGAGCGCCGTCTTGATCAGGCCGGCCACGCCGGCGGTGACGTCGAGATGGCCGACGTTCGCCTTCGCCGAGCCCAGGGCGCAATAGGGGCGCTCCACAGGCGTCGATCCGAAGCCGCGCACCAGGCCCGCGAACTCGATCGGGTCGCCGAGCGGTGTCGCCGTGCCATGACATTCGACATAGCCGATCGTGCTGGCCTCGACGTCGGACGCGGCCAGCGCCGAGGCGATGACCTCGGCCTGCCCGCGCACGCTGGGAGCGGTCAGGCCGACCTTGTCGCTGCCGTCGTTGTTGACCGCGCTGCCGCGGATGATTGCGTAGACATGGTCGCCGTCCTCGATGGCGTCGGCCAGGCGCTTCAGCACGACCATCGCCACGCCGTCGCCGAACATTGTCCCCGCGCCGTCGCTGTCGAACGGGCGGCAGACGCCGTCCGGTGACACCATGCCGCCATCGAGGTGCTGATAGCCGCGCTTCTGCGGGAAGGTGACGGACACGCCGCCGGCCAATGCCATGTCTGACTGGTAAAGCAGCAGGCTCTGGCAGGCCTGCGAGACCGCGAGCAGCGACGACGAGCAGGCGCTCTGCACCGTCATCGAGGGCCCGCGCAGGTTCAGCTTGTAGGAGATGCGCGTGGCCAGCGTATCGGGCAGGCCGCCGAGCAACGTGTCGTAGGAGCCGACCTGGTAGTCGCTGGCGAACCTGTCCGGGTCGAGACGCTCGGCCAGGACATGCGTCAGCAGATAGGTGTTCATGCTGCAGCTGGCGAACACGCCGATCGCGCCGGAGAAGCGGGCGGTGTCGTAGCCCGCGTCCTCGATCGCCGACCAGGAACACTCCAGCAGCAGCCGGTGCTGCGGGTCGGTGAGGGCGGCTTCGCGCGGCAGCATGCCGAAGAAGTCGGCATCGAAGCGGTCGACGTCGGGCAGGATCGGGCGCGCCCGCACGAAGCTCGCGGAGCCGCGGATGTCGGGCGGGAACGAGTCTTCCAGCTCGGCATCGGTGAAGCGCTCGATCGACGTCACGCCGCCCAGCATGTTGCGCCAGAACTGCTCGACGTCGGCGGCGCCCGGGAACCTGCCGGCGATGCCTATGATGGCGATGGCGTTGTCGGGAATGCTCATCGCGCCGACCTGGCGAGCTGCAGCCGCTTCAGCGCATCGGCCTGCTGCTGGCCCCGACGGCGACCTGCATTCTCCACGGGCGCGCTGCGCGATTCGATCGCCCGTGCGAGGTCGCGGATGTTGGGATGCTCGAACAGCGCCATCATCTCGACGCCGGGCAGAGCCTGCTCGATCGAAGCGTGCGCCTCGACCAGCTTGAGCGAGGTGGCGCCGAGATCGAAGAAGTTGGTGCCGGGCGCGATGCCGTCGATGCCGAGCACGCGCTGGAGGATGGCCGTCAGGGTTCTTTCGACCTCGCTCTTCGCGGTGCCAGCGGTTGCCGCTGCGGCATGGCTGCGGGCCGGCAGGCGCTCGCGGTCGATCTTGCCGTTCGCCGTCAGCGGGAACTCGTCGAGCACGACGATCTGCGACGGCCGCATGTGCGACGGCAGGGTGCGCACGAGATCGGCATGCGCCCCGACGATGAGCGTCGCGCCGTCGAGGTCGCTGGCCGCCGGCTTGACGTAGCCCGTGAGGAAGATGCCGCCGCCGTTCTCGGTTGCCGTCACGACGGCGTCGCCGATGCCGCTGCAGCGGCGCAGCGCCTCCTCGATCTCGCCCAGCTCGACGCGCTTGCCGCCGATCTTGAGCTGGCGGTCGCGGCGGCCGATGAAGTCGAGATTGCCGTCGGGCCGGCGACGCACGAGATCGCCGGTGCGATAGAGCGTGGCGCCGATGTGGAAGGGGTCGGGCACGAAGACGGCCGCCGAGAGCTGCGTATCGATGTAGCCCGACGCGACCCCGAGGCCGCCCGCGAACAGCATGCCGACCTCGCCGTCGGCCACCGGCTGCAGCCCGTCGTCGAGAACGCGAACGTAGGTGCCGTGGATGGGCGTGCCGATCGGCACCGGTCCACCGCCCCAGCCCTCGCGCGGGATCCGGTAGCAGCAGGTGAAGGTCGTGTTCTCGGTCGGCCCGTAGCCGTTGATCAGCTGGCTGTCGGGCAGCGCCGCCTGCGCCCGCGCGATGTGCGTGGGAGACAGCACGTCGCCGCCGGCCAGGATCTGACGCACGCCCGCCAGCGCCTCGATCTGATGCTCGACGAGGAGATGGAAAAGACCGGCGGTGAACCACGCCGTCGTGACACCGTTGCGCCGGATCGTGTCGGCGATGTCCTGCAGCGAGGCACGGTCCGCCGCGACGATGATGCCGCGCGCGCCATGCAGGAGCGTCCCCCAGATCTCGAAGGTGCTGGCGTCGAAGGCGAGCGGCGCCGCATGCAGGAAAACTTCGTCGGCGGCGAAGCGCGCGTATGTCTGATCGGTGACCAACCGCACCACGGCGCGATGCGGGACCTTCACACCCTTGGGCCGGCCGGTGGAACCCGAGGTGTACATCACATAGGCGATGTCCGCGGGCGCGCAGGCATCCTCGAGCGCCGATCCGGGCTCTGTTTCGGAGGCGTTGAGGGCCGCATGGACGTCGATTGTCCGCACAGACAATGCAATATCTTGGCAACCGAAAGCGAGGACCAACCCCGCGCCGGAGTCGCGCAAAACCTGATCGAGATAGGCGGGGGGAGCGGCGGGATCCAGGGGCACGTAGGCGGCGCCGACCTTCAGCGTCGCCAGGATGCAGAGCAGGGAAGCGATCGATGGCCCGGCATGCAAGGCGACCAGGCTCCGCGCACCGACGCCTTGCCGATGCAGGTAACGGGCGAGTTGGTTCGAACGCCGGTCGAGATCGGCGTAGGTCAGGGTCTCGCTGCCTTGAACCGCGGCGATGCTCGACGCCGCCGTTTGCGCGCGCACCGCGAACCGCCTCGTGATTGTTTCGCCTGGAGCTTCGAAATCGAAATCCAGGTCGCGACAATACGAGCCGGTCTCCAGCGCACCGCGTTGCGAACCAGCCATTACCATTCACCCACTACGAAACGACCGTGGTCGTTCCTGCATCGAGCCCGTGGCCCGATACGTGCGACGGTCGCGTTCTAACCGTCGCTGAATGTAAAACAGTAGCAAATCCAACTGCATGGTCAATGACTCCAGCAGCTCCTGACACGTTCGACACACAAGAGAGTGCCCATTCTGGGTTGACGTTTGACACTTTCGCGGCCTGCCCCGCAAAGTTGCCCGATGAACGGTTCCTCCCTTCGTCTTCTCCTCACCGGCGATAGCATCCTGCAGCGGCGCCTGCAGAGCAGAGCCGACGATGGCCTGCGTCCTTTGTTCGATCGCGTACGCGCGGCCGACGTCGCCTTCACCAACCTCGAAGTTCTGGCCAACGACTATCGCGGCGAGCCGGCGCTCGAAAGCGGCGGCTCGCATTTCGGCGCGCCGGCCTGGGTGCTCGATGAACTGACCGATGCCGGCTTCGACCTGTTCGCGACGGCCACCAACCACTGTCTCGACTACAGCATCTCCGGCCTCATCCATTCGATCGAGGCGATGGAAGCGCGCGGCCTTTCCTTCGCCGGTGTCGGCCGCAATCTCGAGGATGCGCGGCGGCCGGTCTATCACACCCATCCGAACGGCACGGTGGCGATGATCTCCTGCGCGTCGAGCTTCGCCAAGGGGCAGGAGGCGAGCGCCCAGCGGCCCGACCTGCCGGGACGACCGGGCCTCAATCCGCTGCGCTTCGAGACCATGCACGAGGTGACTCAGTCGCAGCTTGCCACCCTGCGCGAGATCGCCGGGCAGCTCGGCCTCGAGCAGGAGCGGCTGCAGAAGATCAGGATGGGCTTCGCCTTCCCGCCGTCCGACCCGTCGGTGTTTCCGCTCAACGGCATGAACTTCCGCTCCGCCAACCAGGCGGCGGTGCGCACGACGGTCAACTCAAAGGACGTCGCGGGCATCGTCCGCTGGCTGAACGAGGCGCGCGGGCTCGCCGACCTGGTGCTGGTCAGCATCCATGCCCACGAGCAGGGCGACAGCAAGGAGATCCCCGCCGAGTTCCTGCCCGTCTTCGCCCGCGAGATGATCGACAAGGGCGCCGACCTCGTCGTCGGCCACGGACCGCACCTGCTGCGCGGGATGGAGATCTACAAGGGCAAGCCGATCTTCTACAGCCTCGGCAACTTCATCGGCCAGAACGAGCTGGTGCCCAAGATGCCGTCCGACGCCTACGAGCGCTTCCGCGCCGATCCCGACCTCACGCCCGGACAGGTCTACCAGAAGCGCACCAACAACGACCAGGGTGGCTTTCCGTCGGATCGCCGTTACTGGGAGTCGGTGGCGCCGATCCTCACGTACGAAGGCAATGTGTTGAAGGGCATCGAGCTGCTGCCCGTGAGCCTGGGTTGGAAAGAGTCCCGCCATCGCCGCGGCAGGCCGCGTCTCGCCGAGGGCGAGGAGGCGCGCAGCATCCTCGACCGCTTCGCCACACTGTCACGACCCTTCGGCACGACGATCGAGCTTGGCGGCGAGAGCGCGACGGTGGTCTTGGCCTGATTCATTGCTGGGAGCGCGCCACTCCAGTGGCGCGCTCCCAGCAATGAGGCTTATCGCCTGTAGTTCTGCTCCAAATACGCCGCCGAGAACTTGCCCTGCCGACGGTCGCCCTCGACGTCGCTCGCCAGGCGCCGCGATGGCTCGCCGTAGCCGCCGGCGCCGGGCGTCTCCACCACCAACGCCTGGTCGGACGTCACCGGCATGCTCGACGGCTTGGGCGGCAAAGGGCTCGTCGTTCCGTCGGCCTTCCGCAGGAGGAACCGGCCGCACGCACCGGGTTCGCCGCCGAAGATGCCCCACGGGCGATGGGCGAAGCGTTCGCCCTGTCCGCTGAATACAGCCGTGTGGCCAAGCGGACGGACGACGCGGCGCAAGCCAAGGCCACCGCGATGCTGGCCGGCGCCGCCGGAATCCTCGACCAGGCCGTAGCTCTCGACCAGCAGCGGATACTCCATCTCGATCGCCTCGACGGGCAGGTTCGAGGTGTTGGTGATGTGGACCTGCACGCCGTCCTTGCCGTCCTTGGTCGCGCGCCCGCCGAAGCCGCCGCCCAGCGTCTCGAGGTAGAGATAGTCGGCGCCGGTCGCGGGATTGGTGCCGGAGAAGACCGCCGTGGTGTTGGCGCCGTTGGCCGCCCCGACGGCACGGTCGGGCAGCGCGGGAGCGAGCGCGCCCAGCACCACGTCGATGACGCGCTGGCAGGTGTTGGCGCGTGCAGCGACGGCGGCGGGGAAGCGGGCGTTCAGGATCGTGCCCTCGGGCACCGCGACCTCGATCGCCTGCAGCACGCCGTGATTGTTGGGCACGTCGGGATCGAGCAGCGCCTTCAGCGCATAGGCGACGGCGGCGACCGTGCCGCTGAGCTTGAGGTTGATGTTGCCTGCGACCTGCGCGCCCGAGCCCGTGAAGTCGATATGGAAGCGGCCGCCGTCGATCTCGATACGGCACCTGATGGGGATGTCGTGGGCGCCGAAACCGTCGTCGTCCATCACGTCGGCGAATGTGTAGATGCCCGGTGCGATGCGGCCGATGGCGTCGCGCATCCGCCGTTCGGTGCGCGCGACCACCTCATCGAACACCGCGTCGAGCGTGGCGGGCGACCAGGTCTCGGCGAGTTCCACGAGCCGCCGCTCGCCCAGGCGACAGGCCGCGACCTGGGCGAAATAGTCGCCGCGGCGCTCCATCGGCACGCGCACGTTCAACAGCAGCAGGTCGAGGATGTCGTCCTGCAGCACGCCCGCCCGGAACAGGCGGATCACCGGGATGCGCAGGCCCTCCTGGTAGATCTCGGTGCCGCCCGCCATCGAACCCGGCACCATGCCGCCGATGTCGGCGTGATGGGCGATGTTGCAGACGAAGGCCAGCAGCCGGCCGCCCACGAACACCGGCATCGCCATGTTGACGTCGGGCAGGTGCGTGCCGCCCGCGACGTGCGGATCGTTGGCGACGAAGATGTCGCCCTCGCGCATGTCGGCCAAGGGGACCTTCTCCAGCACCTTCTCCATCAAGCCCAGCATCGAGGCGAGATGGATGGGCAACGAGTTCTCCGCCTGCGCGATCAGCCGGCCCGCGAGGTCGCAGATCGTGACGGAATGGTCGCGCCGCTCCTTGATGTTTGTGGAGTAGGCGCTCTTCATCAGCGCGATGAAGGCCTCGTCGGTGATCGAGCGCAGGCCGTTGTGCACGATCTCCAGCGTGATCGGATCGACAGTGGTCATGGCGCGAGCTCGATCAGGAGGTTGAGCGAGGGATCGACGGTGAGCCGGTCGCCGGGATAGAGCAGCGTCGTCGCATCGAGCTGCTCGATCACTGCCGGCCCCTGCAGGACGAGCCCTGCGCGCAGGCGGTCGCGGTCGTAGACCGGCGTGTCGACCGGCGCATCGGTGGCGAACCAGACCGGTCGCACCTCGATCGCCGCGGGCGAGCCTGTGCTCGTGGTCGCGACTGGGGCTTCGCTCGGTCGCGGCAGGCGGCCTTTCGTGGTGAGGCGAAAGTTCACCACCTCCACAGGGTCGTTCGGATTGGAGTAGCCGTAGCTCATCTCGTGCACCGCGAAGAACAGGCGCTTCAATTCGTCGAGCGCGCCGAGGTCGGTGCCGGCGAGCTTCACCGGCAGCTCGAAGTTCTGGCCGACGTAGCGCATGTCGAGCGTCAGCTCGACGCTGCGGTCGTCGTGCGCGATGCCCTCGGCGATGAACCACTGCTCCGCATCAGCCAGCAACTCGCCCAGCTTTCCGTGCATCGCGTCGAGATGCAGCGTCTCCACCGGCATGCGCCCGGTACGCACGAAATCTTCCTTGAGGTCCGACACGACCAGCCCCTGCGCGCATAGAATACCGGGCGCCGGAGGCAGCACGATCTCGCGAATGCCGAGCGCGCGCGCGACGTCGGTGGCATGCAGCGGACCGGCGCCGCCGAACGGCATCAGGCTGAAGCGCCGCGGATCGTGGCCACGCTCGACCGAGACGGCGCGAATCGCGCGGACCATGTTCGACGCCACGATGGCCAGCACGCCCAGCGCCGCGCGCTCCACCGGGAAGCCGAGGCGTTCAGCCAGCGGCGCGAAGGCCTGGCGCGCCTTCTCGCGGTCGAGCCCCATGCGTCCGCCAAGAAGTCCGCGCGGCGAGAGGCGGCCGAGCAGCAGGTTGGCGTCGGTTACCGTGGGCTCGGTGCCCCCCGCGCCGTAGCAGGCGGGACCGGGCTTGGCGCCGGCGCTGATCGGCCCGACCTTCAGGCCGCCGTCGCGATCGAACCAGGCGATCGAGCCGCCGCCGGCGCCGACGGTGTTGATGTCGAGCATCGGCAGCCGCACCGGGAAGCCGCCGACGGCACGGTCGAAGCCGGTGGAGGCGCGATAGTCCTGGATCAGCGCGACATCGGCCGAGGTCCCGCCCATGTCGAGGGTGATCACGCGAGGGCGCCGGGCGAGCCGGGCGACGTGGATCGCGCCGACCGCGCCCGCGGCGGGGCCCGACAAGGCAGTGCGCACCGGGAAGCGCCGCGCGCGGCCGATCGACATCAGCCCGCCGCTCGACTGGTTGATGCCGATCTGCAAGCCGGGAACGATCTCCTCGAAGCGCGCGCCCAGCTCGCCGAGATAGCGATCCATCACCGATTGCAGATAGGCGTTGAGCACCGTCGTGGAGAGTCGTTCGTACTCGCGGAACTCAGGCTGCACCTCCGACGACAGCGAGACATAGAGGTCGGGGATCGCCGCCCGCAGCGCCTCGGCCAGCGCGCGTTCGTGGGCGGGATTGAGGAAGCCGAACAGCAGGCAGATGGCGCAGGCGTCGGCGCCGCTCGCCCGCACCTGCTCGACGGCGGCGAGGATCGCCTCGGGCGCGAGCGGCTTCAGCACCGACCCGTCGGCCAGCACGCGCTCCGCCACCTCGAACCGCCGCTCGCGCGGCACGACGGGCGCGGGATGATCCTCCTGCAGACTGTACATGTGCGGCCGCGTCTGCCGGCCGATCTCCAGCAGGTCGCGGAACCCTTCGGTCGTGATCAGCGCGACGGTCCCGCCGCGCCGCTGCAGCAGCGCGTTGGTGGCGACCGTGGTTCCGTGCGCGAGGCGCGCCACCTGGTCGAGCGGGATCCCGCGCGCCCGGCAGACCGCCTGCAGCCCGCTCGCGATAGCCTCGGCCGGCGCGTCGGGCGTGGAGGGAGTCTTGTGGACGAAGGACTCGCCGGTGCTCTCCTCGAACGCGAAGAAGTCGGTGAAGGTCCCGCCCACATCGACGCCGACGAACCAGCTCATGCGGTTACTTCCGCGCCAGCATCTCCGCCGCCAGCGCGTTCCACTCCTCCTCCAGCGACTGGTCGGCGACGGGCTTGCCGGCGGTCCGGTACCAGCCGCCGGCGTTGCGCATGTCGCCTTCCTGGCGGTGCAGGTGGGCATGCACCCAGTTGCAGTCCGCATCGTCCTCGTGCTGCTGCACGCATTCATGCGCGCGGCTCCAGTCGCCGCGCTTGGCCCACCACAGGGCCTGCAAGGCAGGCTTGAGGTCGGCCGGCGGCGCCTCGGCCGATACGCTGCTGCGGAAGGCATCGATCGTTGTCATGGTCGCAGGCTCCTTCGATCGTCGATGCGCCATTATGGAACAAGACAGCCCTGCCGTAACCGTCGTGGTGTCCCGATAAGGGGCATGCGAAATTCAAGCCTTCCTCCCTGCGCGTAGCGCGGGGAGGTGGCGCCGTCTTACGGCGACGGAGGGGTCAGAGGCTCCATTTGGCGCTTCTGACCTCTCCGCCCTCGTATGACGAGGGCACCTCCCCTTCGCGGAGTCCGCGAAGGGGAGGGTATGAACGCTATGCGGGGGAGTTCAGGCATGTCGAGATCGGGCTGGCGGGAGCGTGCCGGGACACCTTTCATCTGCGAGAAGCGGCCGGCGCACGGCAGCAAGGGCATGGCCGCCTCCAACCATCCGCTGGCCTCGGCGGCCGGGCTGGAGATGCTGGCGGCCGGCGGCAACGCGGTCGATGCCGCCGTCGCCATGCAGTTCGCGCTCACCGTCGTCGAGCCGATGATGGTCGGGCTGATCGGTGGCACGACGATGCATATCCGCCTCGCCGACGGCAGCCATCGCATCCTCGACGGCATGAGCGCGGCACCGCTCGCCAGCCGCCCCGACATGTACCGTCCGGTGCCGGGCGCCGCGCCGGAAGTCTACGACGTGATCGACCTGGAGAATCAGGTCGGCCCGAAAGCCGTGGCCGCGCCGGGCTCGTTGCGCGCCTGGTGCCAGGCGTTGCAGCAGTATGGCACGCTGCCGTTGGCCGACGTGATGCAGCCCGCGATCCGCCACGCCTCGCGCGGCTTTGCCGTCACACCATATCTATCGGACTGCATCCTGAGCGCCGGCCCCGACCTGTTGAAGGACAGACTTGCCGCCGCGCGCCTGCTGCCCGACGGCACCCCGCTCAAGGCGGGCGCCAAGCTCGTGCAGGCCGACTATGGCGAGGCATTGACCTTGATCTCGCGCGACGGCGAGAGCGCGCTGCATGGCGGGCCGCTGGGCGATCGGCTTGTGGAGTGCATGGAGAAGAATGGCGGCTTCGTCTCCCGCGCCGATCTCACCGGATACAAGGTCGTGGAACGTCAGCCGATCCGTGGCCAGTACCGCGGCTGGGAGATCGTGGGCCCGCCGCCGCCCGCCGCCTCGGGCGTGCACATCACGCAGATGCTGAACATCCTCGAAGGCTACGACATCGCCAGGCTGGGCTTCGGCACCGTCGACACGCTCCATCTGCTGGCGGAGGTGCTGAAGATCGCCTTCGCCGATCGCGCGCAGGCGAGTGGCGATCCCGCCTTCATCAAGGTGCCCGTCGAGCGCATCGTCTCCAAGGCCTATGCCAACGAGCGCCGCGCCGACATCGACATGGCGCAGGCCAGGAAGTGGACCGCCGCCCTCGTCGGCAAGGAAGGCGCCGACACGACGCATCTCACGGTGGCCGACGGCAACGGCAACGTCGTCACGACGACCCAGACCATCAACAGCCTGTTCGGTGCGCGCTTCATCGTGCCCGGCACCGGCATGGTGCCCAACGACTATATGGGCACGTTCGATCCGCGGCCGGGCAATGCGCTCTCGATCCTGCCCGGCAAGCGCGTCACCACCTCGATGTCGCCGATGATGGCGTTGCGCGACGGCAAGGTTCGCTATGCGCTGGGCCTGCCCGGCGGCCGCAAGATCTTCCCCTCGGCGATGCAGGCGCTGATCAACCTGATCGACCACGGCATGGAGCTGCAGGAAGCGGTCGAGGCGCCGCGCATCTGGACCGAAGGGCCGGTGCTGGAGGTCGAGCACGGCATTCCCGACTCGGTCCGCAAGGGACTGGAGGCGCGGGGTCATAAGCTCCAGATCATGCCGACGGTGGCGGGCGGCATGAACGCCATCCAGTTCCACGACGACGGCAGTATGACCGGCGCCGCCTGCTGGCGCGCCGACGGGTCGGCGGCTGGTTTGGGTGGTGGGTTGGCACGAGCCGGCGTGCGGTTCGTGCTGCCGCGGTAACTCATTGCTGGGAGCGCGCCACTCCAGTGGCGCGCTCATAGGCGCTAACTTTGCAAAGAACCTGACCCTGAGGAGTTCTCCATCGGCGGCGCCGACCCCGAGGTATGAAACCAAGCAGCGGTTCAATTTAGTCCTCATCCTGAGGAGCGCGCCGCAGGCGTGCGTCTCGAAGG
>CANIRG010000206.1 GCA_947469635.1 Rhodospirillales bacterium
TACCGTCGAGCCAATGCGGCTCAACAGCTCCTTCCAACCCTCATCCAATTGCGATGCATCAAGCATCTCGACTATGAATCACAGCCCGATTCATAACGTCAACGATAAGTTAGCGCCTATGAGCGCGCCACTCCAGTGGTGCTCATGACTCATGAGAAGAGCGCCACTGGAGTGGCGCGCTCCCAGCGATGAGCCCAGTCGTGCGTCTCCTTGTCGGCGCAGCCCTCAATTATTGGCTCGGACCGCCATCACCTGTAGGGGGACATCCGCCCCGCCCATTGCTTGCACATGTAAGGGACCAAATCGCTTCTTGCGTTCTTGTAGAGTTTCTCGGTCAGACATTGCTGAAATCGCATATTCGAAAGCTTGGTGACGCATACAAGCCTGCCGTTGTCGTTCATGACAATTTGTTCCGGACAATTCGCATATTCCAGCCGCTGCACATGATTCAGAAACTCATAACGGCGATCAGAGTCGAATTCAGGATTTCTGGTGTTAAATGTGCACGTCGCACAGGATATGACCTTCCCATCGTCTACGCATCTTTCACACCTGTCCGGATAGTTCGCGAGCCAAGTCGCTTCCGCCAAGCAAGCTTTGCTCGCAATGCCAGTCATTGCAATGAACGCAATGAACCCGATCAACACGCTCGCTTTCATTCGTCATGGCCCCGTTGATGATTGCCTCAAACTCAGTGAGGAAGCTGAGCGCCGCAAAGCGGTTGTGTCAACGCCATCAAGCATTATGGCCGCTCTCGATTCATAGCTCATGACTTTGGAATAGCGCCTCACGACTACAGCGCCGGCAGGCCCGGCGGCGGACGCCGTGCGTTCGTCGCCTGCTCGTAGGCATAGGCCAGGCGCAGCAGCCTGGCCTCGCTCCAGGCGCGGCCGGCGAAGGTGAGACCGGCAGGATAGTCGGGCGTCTCCTTGCCGTCGAAGCCCGAGGTGAAGCCGGCCGGCACCTGGACGCTGGGATAGCCGGCCTTGGCGGCGATCGATGCGCCGGCGGTGCCGGGAAACACCACGGCGTCGAGCTTGTGCTGGCTCATGTAGGCGTCGAGCCCGCGCTCCTTTGCGGCCAGCAGGTCCATCGCCCGGGCCGACTTGTACTCCAGCTCCGACAGGTCGCCCTTCGTCGCCTCGGCCGCGAGGAAGAGGTCCTGGCCGAAGCGCAGCGCCTTCTCGGCGTTGGCTTTGTTGAAGGCCACGATGTCGGCCAGCGTCTTGGTCTTCGTGCCGAACGCCCAGTCACGCAGGTAGAGATTGAGATCGCGCTTGAGCTCATAGATGAACACGACCGGCGGCGTGGCGGTGCCGCCCTTGTTGCGGCTGAGCGGATTGCGGTTGAGCACGCCCATGGTGGTGCCGGGCCCTCCGACCCAGCCCGAGGTCGGAATGCTGGCGCGCACGAGGACGGCGCCCAGATCCTGCAGCGCCGTGAGCGCCTCGGCCATCACCTTGGCCGAGCGCGGCGGCAGCTTGCCGAAGTAGAAGTCGGCCAGAGGATCGGCGGGATCGGCCGGCACGCCGATGCGCGCGCCCTTCAGCCCGTCCTTGTCGAGGCCCGCGGTGTAGTCGGTAGGGCGCTGCAGCGGTTGCGTGGCCGCATCGAGCGGGTCGCGCGCGGCCATCACGTTCAGCAGGATAGCGGAGTCGCGCACGGTGCGGGTGAGGGGCCCCGCGGTGTCCTGGCTGTGCGAGATCGGCAGGATGCCGGCGCGGCTGATCAGCCCGACCGTGGGCTTCACCGTGACCAGGCCGTTCTGGTTCGCGGGGCTGAGCAGCGACCCCGAGGTCTCGCTGCCGATCGCCGCGGCGCAGAGGCCGGCCGCCACGGCGACCGCCGAGCCCGCGCTCGATCCGCCGGGCAGCACGACCGGGATGCCGCGGTCGTCCATGAGGGCGGTCGAGTAGGGGTTCTTCACCTGGCCGCCCAGCGAGCTGTAGCCCGAGGGCATGTCGATCGCGAGGATGTTGGCGAACTCGGTGAGGTTGGCCTTGCCCAGGATCACCGCGCCGGCAGCACGCAGCCGCTTCACGACAGTGGCGTCGTCCTTGGCGCGCGCCGTCTCCAGCGCCAGCGAGCCCGCGGTCGTGTGCTGCTTGTCGCCGGTCGCGATATTGTCCTTCACCAGGATCGGCACGCCGGCCAGCGGCTGCTGTGCCGAGGGTTTTACGCCGTCCAAGCGGGCGGCGATCGAGGCGGCATCGGGATTGAGCTCGCGCACGGAATTGAGCTTCGGCCCCGCACTGTCGTAGGCCTCGATGCGCGCCAGATAGGCTTTGGTGAGGGCGCTCGCCGTGATCTTCCCCTGCGCCAGCGCCTGCTGCACATCGGTGAGAGAGGCATTGTCGAGAGCGACGCCGCCTTGGGCCTCGGCGCGGGACGCGGCCAAGGCTCCGAGCACGATGGGCACCATTGCAATGTCGCGACGCGTTGGCTTGGCCATGATTTCTTTCCCTTCGCTCCCACGAGCCCCTACACCGGCATCGTTCGCTTCTGGTGCGCCCGGCCGATTCTGGCGACCTCTGGATTGTGCCCCGAGATCACCCTAACGCCCTCGTCGAGGCTGGTAGCGATCCTGTCGGGTGTCGCGCCTTCCAGGAAGGCGAGCCTGTTTTTCTTGCAGGCGGCGAAGACCTTGGCGCGGGCTTCCTCCATCGGCGCGGGATAGGGGCGTCGTTGCAGCGTGGTGTAGCCCAGCGACAGGCCGAGATCGCCCGGCCCCAGCTCGGCGAACCCCAAACCAGGCACCGCCAAAATCTCCTCGCAATGGGCGACGCCGGGCGGGCTCTCGATCTTGACGCCCAGCAGCAGCTCGCCTTTGGGGCTGAGCGGCCAGGGCTCGCAGCGCTCGAAATAGTCCTGCTGGTCGAGTCCCCAGACCGGCGCCGCCGTCGGTTCCGAGCCGCGGCCACGGCTTCCGATGCCGATCTTGTCGGCGCCTGCCTTGTGATGCGGGAAGCGGCAGGCGCGCACGAATTCCCTCACGGCATCGGCGTTTTCGGCCTGGCACAGCAGGATGCCGTGCACGCCGCGCGCCAGCAGCTGGCGGAACTGCCAGGCGTTGAAGGCGACGTTGGGGCCGTCGGTGCCGTTGACCGGCGGCTCGACGATGATCGGAGGTGTGCGGTGACCAGATGGGGTCGGCCCACCGTCGACCAGCCCGCGCATGTATTCGGCCAGGCCCGTCATGTCGAAGGCGCCGTGCTCCATGCCGACGTTGATGTAGTCGGCCCAGGTGCCGGCATCTTTACGGCCTTGCTCATAGGTCAGAACGTGGCCGGTATGGGGTCCGTCGTAGTAGAGCGCCTGGTCGGACTCCAGCAGCTCGATGGCGCGGTTGATGCGTTTGGCCAAGGCGTGCGTCTCCTCGTTCCCTTGCCCGGAGGATAGCCGGATTCGCATGTCGATCCGAGCCGCGGGATGATAGGAAGTCCCATGAAAAATTTGCTCGCCGTCTCCTTCGTCCTGGCCTTTGCACAGGCTGCGCATTCGGCCGATATCGAGGCCGGGAAGCAGATGGCGGCCACGGTCTGCGCTGCCTGCCACGGCGCCAACGGCGTGAGTGTGAGCGACGTCGCTCCCCACCTGGCGGCGCAGCGCGCGGGCTACATCGAAGCCCAGTTGAAGGCCTACAAGGAAGGGACGCGCAAAGGGCAGGGCACGAATGCTCCGGCGGTCCTCATGAATGCGGTTGCGGCCCAGCTCAGCGCCGAGGATATCGCCAACGTGGCCGCCTGGTTCGCAGCCCAGCCCGGCGCAGCGCCGGGCGCAAAGTCGGCTTTGCTGGCGAACGTCGTGAAGACCAGCGTGACCTTCCCGGAGGGCTACAAGGACAGCTTCACGAAGTACCACACGATCAATTTCCCGGTGCTCCGGCAGGTCCGCTACTACTTCGCCAACCCGGTCGCGCTGGCCGCGGCGAAGGCGGGCAAGCCGCTGCCCGACGGCTCGATGATCTTCATCGAGTCCTACGCAGCGAAGCTCGACGCCGACAACAAGCCGGTCGTGGGTGCCGACGG
The DNA here is from genome assembly GCA_947469635.1 of Rhodospirillales bacterium. Taxonomy (GTDB): domain Bacteria; phylum Pseudomonadota; class Alphaproteobacteria; order Reyranellales; family Reyranellaceae; genus Reyranella. Next base: position 4,029 of record CANIRG010000206.1, read on the forward strand.
CTTCTACGTCGCCGACAGACTGCTGCAGTATTCGTCGATGGCGCGCGAGGCGGGCTGGGGAGACGACATCCCCGTCCTGCTGCGCAACGAGAACTGGAACTACGCTTTCTTCACGCCCGACAAGCAGCGTCGGACAGGCGTGAACCAGGCGGACTGCCTCGCCTGCCACAAGCCGCTCGACAAGGTGAGCTACCTCTTCACGCTGAAGCAGCTGTCCGACGTGAAGTAGGTCGGATCGGCGTTCGAGTAGCGACCGGATCAGGGCTGCCGCCAGGGTAGCGCACAGAGTCGAATTTTCCTTCCCGCCGTGTCAGCATGAATGAAATCGTAGGGACGGGAGCAGAGATGCAGGTTCGGTTTTGGTGGGTAGGGTTGTGCGTCGGCCTGGCGCCGATAGCGGTCGCCGCAGCGCCGGAGACGCCGGCACGGTACAGCTACGAGATCAGCTGGGAGGCGACGGCGGCGTCCAAGCCGCACATATCGTTGCAGATGACCTTCCTGCCCGACAAGGTTGTCCTGAAGGGCGAGGCGCTCAAGCATCTGGGTGGCTGCACCGGCCCGGCCTTGACGATCCCGAGGAACGGCCAGGCCGAACGGCAGGGGCCCGACCAGGGCATTTCCGCAGCCGGACGCCCTGTCGCCGGTACGGTCACGGCGACCGCCACCTATGCCGTCGAACGGAACGAGCATCGGATCAGGATCGTGACCGTCTCGCGATTTCCCGGCGGCGACGGGTCGACCACCGTCGAGCAGGTCAACGTGAGGCTCGACGACTCCTGCCGCCTCGACCTGTTCAGCTACGGCTACCGCGACGACAAGAAGAATCCGGGAGCGCAAATCGTGCCGGACAAGAACACCGGCACCTACAAATGCGTGCAGCTCCCCGTGGCGGCGTTCGATCAGGACAGGTGCAACAAATGAGCGAGGATCGCAGGACCGTGCTGGGCCGCCGACAGGTCTTGGCCGCGGCGGGAGCGCTGATGGCGGCGCCGTCGGCGTGGGCGCAAGGTGCTTATCCAGAACGACCGATCCGCATGGTCATCGCCTTCGCGCCGGGCGGGCCCACCGATATCGTCGGCCGGATGCTGGCGCCGCGGCTGAGCGAGGTGCTGGGCCAGCAGGTCGTCGTCGACAACAAGCCGGGTGCCACCGGCAACATCGGCACGGCGATGGTGGCCGACGCCAGGCCCGACGGCTACACACTGCTGTTCAGCGCCTCCACAATGGCGATGGCGCCGGCGCTCTACGGCAAGCAGGTGGGCTACGATCCGGTGAACGGCCTCGCCGGCATCGCCTATGTGGCCAGCGTGCCCCTGATCGTGGTGGTGCCGGCGGATGGCGCCAGGACCCTGCCCGAGCTGATCGCGATGCTGCGCAAGGATCGCGGCAAATATTCCTACGCCTCGTCGGGCAACGGCGGGATGATCCATCTCGCGAGCTACCTGCTCGTCGAGCGTGCCGGCGGCGAGGCGCTGCATGTGCCCTATCGCGGCTCGGCGCCGGGCATGGTCGACATGATGGCCGCCCGCCACGCCTTCCAGGTCGACACGCTCGGCACCAGCAAGGGCTTCATCGACGGCGGCAAGGTGCGCGTGCTGGCAGTGGCGGCCGACAGGCGCCTTCCGCAGCTGCCCGACGTGCCGACGGTGGAGGAGGTCGCGGGCTTCAAGTTCTCGATCAACACCTGGTACGCAGCCTTTGCGCCCGCCAGCACGCCGCGGCCGATCATCGAGAGGCTGAACGCCGCCTTCAACCAGGTGCTGAAGCAGCCCGAGCTCGTGGCCCGGGCGAAGGAGCTCGCGATCGAGCTGATCGACGATTCGACACCCTCGTCGGCCAAAAAGTTCTACGATGACCAGATGAGCTTCTGGGACCCGATCATCAAGGCATCGGGTGCCAAGCCCGAGTAGCGACTAGGAGGAATCATGATCAAGTTCTATTACAACCTCGCGCCGAACCCGATGAAGGTGGCGCTCTGCCTCGAAGAGATGGGCCTGCCGTACGAGCTCGTGCCCGTAGATACGCGCAAGGGCGAGCAGCACGCGCCGGCGTTCCTCGCCATCAATCCCAACGCCAAGCTTCCTGCGATCGTCGACGGCGACCTCACGATGTTCGACAGCAACGCGATCCTTCTCTATCTCGCGGAGAAGACCGGCCAGTTCCTGCCGGGCAAGTCGCCGAAGGAGCGGGGCGAGATGCTGTCGTGGCTGATGTTCATCGCCTCCGGCATCGGGCCCTATTCAGGCCAGGCCGTGCACTTCCGGAATTTCGCGCCGGAGCCCAAGGACTACGCCGTCAACCGCTACACGTTCGAGGCGCAGCGCCATTGGGGCATCCTCGAGACGCGGCTCGGCACGCACAAATATATGTGCGGCGATACCTACACGATCGTCGACATGGCGCTGTGGGGCTGGTCGCGGCTGATCCCGTTCGTGCTGGGTGCCGACGCTGCCAAGGCCTATCCGAACCTGCAGCGCCATCTTGCCGAGGTGAGCGCCCGCCCCGCTGCGGTGCGCGCGCTGGCGCTGAAGGACAAGCACGCCTTCAAGGCCGAGATGGACGACGCGGCCAAGATCGCGATGTTCCCGCACCTGGCCAAGAAGGTCGCCTGAGTTGATAAGCTCCTCCCCGCGCTCACACGCGGGGAGGAGCCGATCTCAGTATCCCGCCGCGCGGTCGACGACTTCCTTGAGGGGCTCGCCGCGCACGAAGCGGCCGAGATTCTCGACGAACAGCTTGGCGACGAACCGGTCGCGCTGCGGATGCGGGCCGCCGACATGGGGCAGCACGACGATGCCTTCGGCTTTCCAGAACGGATGATCAGACGGCAAGGGTTCCTGGCGAAAGACGTCGAGCAGGGCGCCGGCGATCGTCTTGCTCTTGGTCGCGGCGATCAGGTCGGCATCGACGATGGCGTGGCCGCGGCCGAAGTTCAGCAGCCAGGCGGTCGGCTTCATCAGGGCCAGGCGTTTGGCATTGATGAAATTGTCCGTGGCGGGCGTCGACGGCAGCAGCAGCAGCAGGAAGTCGGATTGGGCCATCACGTCTTCGCTACGCTCGGGCGGCAGGATCTCGGCGACATTCGGTGTGGGCGCCGGCCGGCGCTTGGTGCCGATCACGCGCATGCCCAGCGCCGTGGCGAGACGGGCGACCTCGCCGCCGATGGCGCCCAATCCCAGGATGCCCAGGGTCTTGCCGGTCAGGGGCTGGGGCACGAGATGGACCCATTTGCCCTGCTTCTGGCTCTCGGCCGCCGCGGCATAGGGCTTGGCGACATAGAACAGCGCGCCCAGGATATTCTCCGGCATCGACTCTGTGTGGGTGCCGCGGGCGCAGGTGAGCGTCAGGTTGGGCGGCAGGTCGGGCAGGCCGAGCCAGCCGTCGACGCCGGCGCTCATCGCCTGGGCCCAGCGCAGCTTCGGCATCGACGGCAGCAGGCCCGGCGGGACGCCGCCCGCCATCATCGCCTCGGTGCGCGCGAGCTGGTCGGCGGAGGGCTTGTCCTTGCGCGACAGGGTCTCGACCGCGACCTGGTCGGCGAGGCCGGCGGCGTTGATGGCATCGAGGTAGGCAGCTGTAGAGTCCGTCCAGAGGAGGACGTTGAGGCGATTGGACACGATGATGGCTCCTGGCCGAAGGGAATGGCCCGCACGGTAGCAGGAAACTCAGCGCCCTTCGATGACGGCACGCCGCGCAGAGAGCCAGAGCACGAGGAGCAGCATCAGTCCGAGGGCCCAATAGACGGCCCGGAGCGTATATCCGCCGATGCTGAAGCCCGCGCCATACTGGAGGATGCCGTCGAGGATCCATCGCGATCGATCGGTCTCGACCTCGCGCTGGCGTATGCGGCCGAGATAGCGGATCTCGTCGGCGGCGCCACGATCGCCTGCAGCGAAAAAAGCCGCGCCGAGCTGCTCATAGGGCGCGGGGCTGAAGGCGGGATCGCGCCGGGCCCAATCGTCCCACCATTTCACGTCCCTCCCGCGCGCGCCGTCGAGATGGCCGAGGCTGATCCCCTCGAGATGCAGGTTCCCCTTGCCCGGCCAGGAGTCGCCCGTGTCTTTCAGGCTGGCAGCGCGAGCGTGGCGGAGATTGAGGGTGCCTTGCCCGCCGTTGGCGGCACACCAGTTCATCGGCGGACCGCTTCCGCCGAGACTGAGCTGGCCGGCAATGGAAGCGGCGGGAAGGGCGAGTTCGGCAAGGCTCGCGCCCCGTATGTCGAGGTCGCCGCCGATGCGCGCGAACGCCAGGGAGAGGCGCGCGCAACCGGCGAGGCCCTGCAGGACCAGCCTGCCTCCGACCCGCATGCCATCGGCATCGACCTCGCCGCCAAGGACCGCGCCGACCATCTCGACATTGCCGGCGATCCTTGCGCCCCTCAGGACGATCTTCCGGAAGACGGCGTTGTCCCGGCCGTCCGGCCGCATGAGGAGATGGCCGCCCACCTGCAGGGCATCGGCCGTCAGCTCACCGGCGAGCGTTGCGCTGTCGAGGTCGACGTTGCCGTCGATCCTGGCGCCGCTCAGCCTCACCCGCTGGAAGCTCGCTCTCTGTCGCAGGAGCAGATCGTTTCCCACCTGCAGGGATTGGGCGTCCAGCGTATCGGCAAGGACAGCGGTGTCGAAGTCGACGTGGCCGTCGAACCTGGCGAAGCGCAGATCCACCCGCCTCTTGTATTCGGTGCCGCTCAGATCCAGCGACGATCCGCTTCGCACGCTGGTCGCGGAAAGCACCTCCGCCAAGCGGGAATCGGAAAACTCGATGGCGCTTTCGGTTCGCGCCGTATCGAGGATCACGGCTCCTTCGATCCGGGAGCGACGGATGATGAGAGCGCGCTCCAGAAGGGTATGCCTGAGATCGATGCTCCCTTCGATGCGGGCGCCGACGATCATGACGCCCGAACGAGGCACACGGTCGCTCAACGCCGGCCTGGTCATCACATCGATGACGAAGGAGGCGGGGAGGAGCCGGCATGCATCCGTCCAGCGGGCCTCATCCCGGGCGCTTGCCTCGAGAGCGGGGCTCGTCGCGCAGCGCAGGTTGAAGTCGGCTTCCTTCCCCTCCTTGATCCGGGCCCAAGCCCATCCCTCGGCAGTCGCCTCGTCGTCGTAGGTCACTTGCCCATGGGCAGGCCCGCCGAGGCAGACCGTCAGGGTGAGGAGAAGGGCCAGCCTTGAAACCGATAGCATGCGCCTTTCATAGCACGGCTTTGCGTGCTGCAAGGCGGCGCGCTACCTTGCCGCCCCTTAAGGAGCCCCCAAGATGGATCTGACATTCGGAGCCGAAGAGCTCGCGTTCCAGCAGGAAGTGCGCAACTGGCTGAAGGAGAACCTGACGCCCGAGATCATGGGTGAGATCAAGGTCGGCCGGAACGCCTACATGTCCAAGGAGCGGCTGATCGACTGGCAGAAGCGGCTGGCGAAGAAGGGCTGGCTCTGCACGGGATGGCCCAAGGAATTCGGCGGTCCGGGCTTCTCCACGACGCAGAAATATATCTTCGAGATGGAGATGGCGAAGGCCGGCGCGCCCGGCACTTCGCCGTTCGGCCCCAAGATGTGCGCGCCGGTGATCATGAAATACGGCTCGGCCGAGCAGAAGGCGCGCCACCTGCCGCCGATGCTGAACTCCGACCTGATCTGGTGCCAGGGCTATTCCGAGCCGGGCTCCGGTTCCGACCTCGCGAGCCTGCGCACCAAGGCGGAGCGGCAGGGCGATTTCTATATCGTCAACGGCCAGAAGACCTGGACGACCATGGCGCAGACCGCCGACTGGATCTTCTGCCTCGTGCGCACCTCGAACGAGGGCAAGCGCCAGGAGGGAATCTCCTTCCTGCTGATCGACATGAAGACGCCCGGCATCTCGGTCGAGCCGATCATCACCGCCGACGGCAACCGCGCCGGCACGCAGGAGGTGAACTCGGTGTTCTTCACCGACGTGAAGGTGCCGGTGGAAAACCGCGTCGGCGAGGAGAACCTGGGCTGGACCTACGCCAAGTACCTGCTCGAGTTCGAGCGTGGCGGCAATCCTTACAGCCCGCGCCTGCGCTCGGGCTTCGAGCGGCTGAAGCGGCTGGCGATGTCGATGCCCGACGGTGACAGCTCGATCATGGCCGACGTGTCGTGGCGCGAGAAGCTCGCGCGCATGGACATCGAGATCTCCGGCCTCGAGATGTTCGAGCAGGAATTCTACTCGCGGCTGGCGGCCGGCCAGAATCCCGGTCCGCTGTCGTCGATGATCAAGCTGCGCGGCACCGAGGTGATGCAGCAGGTGCAGGAGTCCGCCGTCGAGGCTGCGGGCTATTACAGCCAGCCCTTCCCCGAGCAGCGCGCCTGGAACGCCAATGTCGAGCCGATCGGGCCCGAGGGCGTCGACGTGCTGGCGCCGCGCTACTTCAACGGCCGCAAGATGACGATCTACGGCGGCTCGTCGGAAGTGCAGCGTGGCATCATGGCCAAGGCGATGCTGGGGCTCTGACCATGGATCTTGCATTCAACAAGGACGAGCTCGCCTTCCAGCAGGAAGTGCGGGACTGGATCGCCGCCAACATGCCGCCCGAGGTGGCGGAGGAGAGCCGGCGCAGCCGCACCAGCCATGTCTCCAAGGAGCGCCTTCTGCAGTGGCAGAAGAAGCTCGCGGGCCGCGGCTGGCTCTGCCCCAACTGGCCCGAGGAATATGGCGGGCCGGGCTGGAACTCGACGCAGAAGTTCATCTTCGAGATGGAGATGGCACGGGCCGATTCGCCCTATCTCTCGTCCTTCAGCATCAAGATGGTGGCGCCGGTCCTGATGAGGTACGGCAGCGAAGCGCAGAAGAAACGCTTCCTGCCGAAGATCGCCGCCGCCGAGGAGCTGTGGTGCCAGGGCTATTCCGAGCCGGGCTCCGGCTCCGATCTCGCCAGCCTGCGAACGAAGGCCGAGCGTGTCGGTGACCACTACATCGTCAACGGCCAGAAGATCTGGACCACCGGCGGCCACGACGCCGACTACGTGTGGCTGGCGTGCCGGACCGACCCGGAAGCCGCTAAGCACAAAGGGATTTCGATCCTTATCGTCGACACCAAGGACCCGGGCTACTCCTGGACGCCCATCATCCTCTCCGACGGTGCCCACCA
>CANIRG010000207.1 GCA_947469635.1 Rhodospirillales bacterium
ATGCCGAACAGGCCCATGGCGATCGGCGCGAAGTCGATGCCGTCGCTGAGCTCGGGGATGTCGAAGGTGAAGCGCTGGGCGCCGGTGTTGACGTCGGTGCCGACCAGGCCGAACAGCAGGCCCAGGAACACCATGGCGATGGCCTTGAGGACCGAGCCGCTGGCCAGCACCACGGCGGCGACGAGGCCGAGCGCCATCAGCGAGCAGTAGTCGGCGGGGCCGAATTTCTGCGCCATGAGGGTGAGCGGCTCGGCGAACAGCACGATGATGATGGTGCCGATGGTGCCGGCGAAGAACGAGCCCACCGCGGAGATCGATAGCGCGGCGCCGGCACGGCCGTTGCGGGCCATCTGGTAGCCGTCGATGCAGGTCACGACCGACGAGGCCTCGCCCGGCAGGTTGACCAGGATCGAGGTCGTCGAGCCGCCGTACTGCGCGCCGTAGTAGATGCCGGCCAGCATGATCAGCGAGGCCGTTGGCGGCAGATGGAAGGTGATGGGCAGCAGCATGGCGATGGTCGCCACCGGCCCGATGCCCGGCAGCACGCCGATCAGGGTGCCGACCATGCAGCCGATCAGCGCGTAGAACAGGTTCTGGAAAGAGAGGGCGACGCCCATTCCGAGGCTGAGGTTGCCCAGCAGCGCGCCGAAATTGACGCTCTGCGCGAGCTTGTAGCCCAGGTAACCGGTGACAACCGCCGCAGCGGCGATGGCGATCCGGCGCACAGTGAAGTTCATGTCACCAGACTCCACGAATAATGTAGATATTCATGCTGAGTCCAAGCTTGAAGACGACGATGCAGAGGGCTGCCAGCACCACCATGTTGGCCAGGACTTCCGTGATCTTGAATTCCTCGCCTCCCAGGGAGGCGATCAGGATCAGGGCGATCAGCGCCGGGATCAGGCCGGTGCTTTCGAACAGCAGCGCGAAGCACACGATGCCGATCGTCACCATGGTGATCGGCCGCCACTTCGGCGCTTCGGTGATCTCACCGACGCTGAACAGCGAGATCACGGCGATCAGGCCGCCCAGGCAGATCATGATGTAGGACAGCATGTGGGGCACGTAGCCCGGTCCCATGCGGACGGTCGTGCCTGGCGCAAGATTGCGGCCCAGCCACAGGGCGCCAACCCCAAAGGCGATGAACATCAGCCCGGACAAAAAGTCCTTGCTCAGGAATCGATTCAACGATGCCTCCCCAGCCGAACGCGCAGTCTCTAGATTTTGGGCTCAGAACCCCCGAGCCGACCCAGCCCTGAAATAAGCACGATTCGGCCGCAAAGCCCAAGCGCCAAGTTTTCACAAAAATAGCAGCAAACGAACGGCAATCACTCCCAGACAAAGGGCAAACAGGCGGCGCAAGAGCAAAAGCGGCACCTGCTTCGACCAGCGGGCGGCGAGAGGCGCGACAAAGAGCGCAGGCAGCGACACGGCCGCAACGCAGAACAGGGCGACATCGCCGATGGCGTCGCCGGGTCTCCCCGGCACCCCCCAACCGGCGGCGATGAAAGCCACCGTCGAGGGCAGGGCGACGACGAGGTTGAACAGGGCGCCCGCGCCGATGGCGCGATGAAGCGGGAAGGAAAACAGCGACAGCACCGGGGTGCTGAGCGTGCCGCCCCCGACGGCCACGGCTGACGAGAGCGCGCCGACGAGGCCGGGCGCGAGATGGAAGGCGGCCCCCTGCGGTTGGCGATGGGCAAGCACGAGGCGATTGCCCAAGGCCATTTTCACGGCCAGCGCCGCGGCGGCGACGGCGAACAGGCCGGTCAGGACCTTCGCAGGCGCGAAGGGTGTAAGGACCAGGCCCATGGCGGTACCGGCGGCCAGCGCCGGCAGCCAGCTCCTGACCAGGCCGCGGTCGATGGTTCCGCCGCGCCAGTGGGCATAAGCGGCCGACAGGGAGGCGATCAGGATGCAGGCCTGCGACGTGCCGATGGCGAGCGGCGTCAAGGTCGCCTGCGGCACGCCGATGGCGGCGAAGACGTCGAGCAGGATCGGCACCGAGACCACGCCGCCGCCCACGCCCAGCAGCCCGGCCAGCACGCCGACCAGGATTCCGGTCGCCAGGAGCACCATCCAGACGGTCGGCGGATAGATAGACAGCAGATCCTGCACTTTGACTCTCCGCGGGGCGATTGTTGCGTGGCCCAAGGCGGGCGAGCAAACTCCCGGCCAATGTAAACGATCATTCAGGGGATGCCCGTGGCGAGACGAGGCGCGGACTATGTCGGCACGATGGAGGTGCAAGAGAAGCACCGCTTCGACGAGCAGACGCTTGCCCGGTTCATGGCCGACCAGGTCCCGGGCTTCGTGCCGCCGGTGCGGGCGGAGCAGTTCAAGGGCGGCCAGTCGAACCCGACCTATCGCCTGACCGACGGCGCCGGCCGCCGCTATGTGCTGCGGCGCAAGCCGCCGGGCAAGCTCCTGCCCTCGGCGCACGCCGTGGATCGCGAGTTCCGGGTGATCTCGGCCCTCAACAAGACCGACGTGCCCACGCCCAAGGCCTATGCGCTGAGCGACGACGCGAGCGTGGTCGGCACGCCCTTCTACATCATGGAATATTGCGACGGCCGCGTGCTGTGGGACCCGCTGCTGCCCGAGCTGACCAAGGAAGATCGCCTCGCGATTCACAAGGCCAAGTTCGCGACGCTCGCCAAGCTCCATGCCGTCGACTACGTGGCCCTCGGGCTGGGCGACTTCGGCCGTCCCGGCAGCTACGTCGCCCGCCAGATCTCGCGCTGGGGCAAGCAATACAAGGCCTCCGAGACCGAGACGATCGAGGCCATGGACAAGCTCCTGGACTGGCTGCCGGCCCATCTGCCGGCCAACGATGAGACGGTGCTGGTGCATGGCGACTACCGGCTCGACAACATGATCTTCCATCCGACCGAACCGAGGGTGCTGGGGATCATCGACTGGGAGATCTCGACGCTGGGCGATCCGCTGGCCGAGCTCTCCTATCTCTGCATGCTGTGGCGCACCCCCAAGGAGTGGAACGGCCTGCTCGGTCACGATCTTGCAGGGCAGGGCCTGCCGAGCGAGCGGGAAATGGTCGCTTACTACTGCGAACTGTCGAAGCGGCCGGTCCCCGATCCGGCGCTGTGGGAATTCTACATGGCCTTCAACCTCTTCCGCGTGTCGTGCATCCGCCAGGGCGTCTATGCCCGCTCGCTCGACGGCACCGCCGCCAACATACGTGCCGCCGAGTCGGGCAAGCTGGTGCGGCCGGCCGCCGAGCTCGGCTGGCAGCTCGTCGAAGGCCTCGCGGCAGGTGGCCGATGAGCAAGCGCAAGGTGCCGGTGCGGGCGGCAGCCGTCGTCGCGCCGGTCGTCGAGCGCGAGCCGCGGCCGCCCGTCGAGGCGATCCGCGCCGCGGCCTTCAGCCAGTTCGCCGAGCGCGGCTATCCGGTGGTGACGGTGCGCGACATCATGAAGGCCTGCGGCCTGACGCAGGGCGCGCTCTACAACCACTTCAAGTCCAAGGACGAGCTGCTGCACGACATCATCGCCTCGACCCAGGCCGAGCTGGAGCGGATCTGCCTGCAGGCGGTGGCGGGTGCGGGTGCCGATCCGCGCGCCAAGCTCGCGGCCTTCGTTCGCGCCTATGTCGTGCGCCACTGCCGGCTGCGCATCGAGGCGCTGGTCGCCAACCGGGAGATCAGCTGGCTCGATGCGGAGCAGGTGGGCGACATCCGCCGCAGCCGGCGCGCCATCCGCGACATCCTGGTGGGCGTGCTGGTGCAGGGCAAGGAGGCCGGCCTGTTCGATCCGCCGCAGATCGACGGGCGCAGCGATCTCAAGTCGGTCGCCATGGCGCTGCTGGACCAATGCACCCATATTTCCCTGTGGTACGTGCCTGGTGGGCGCATGAGCGAGGAACAGATGGGCCGGCTCTACGCCGACATGGCGCTGCGGTCGGTCGGGGCAAAGGTGGGTTGATGTCATTGCGTATTCCGCTCCTTCTCGGCCTGCTGCTCGCGTCGGCCTGCACGCAGGAGACGTCGCCGCCGCAGACACGGGTGCCGGTGTCTGTGACGGCGCCTGCTCCCGCTGCTGCTTCCGGGCAATGGCGTGCGGTGCTGATGGCGGGCGACAACACCAGCCCGGCCTTCGACAACGGTGTCGCCAGCCTGCGCGACAAGCTCGCCGGCCATGGCGTGCGCGATATCAAGCTTTTCTCCTCCAGCTCCCCGGGCCTCGACCGCGCCCGTTGGGCGAGCGCCGCCAACCTGAGCACGGCGCTGAAGGGCGGCGGCGGCGAGGGCTGCATCGCCTTCGTCACCAGCCACGGCGCCGAGCGCGGAATCTTCCTGCGGCCCGACGGCGGCCTCTACACGCCGGCGTCGCTCGACCAGGCGCTGACCGAAGGCTGCGGCACGGCGCCGACCGTCGTCATCATGTCGGCCTGCCACAGCGGTACCTTCATCGACAGCCGCATGCGCAAGCCCAACCGCGTGATCCTGACGGCGGCGGCCACCGATCGCTCGAGCTTCGGCTGCGGCACCGGTAATCAATACACCTACTATGACCGCTGCCTGCTCACCCACTTCGATGCGGCCACCACCTGGCGCGAGCTGGCCGAGGCCACGCGCGCCTGCGTCGAGGTGCAGGAGCGCGAGTTCGGCATCCGCACCCCCTCGATGCCGCAGACCTTCCTCGGCGCCGAGGTCGCGAACCTGAGGCTGCCGGGTCGTTAGCCTCATCGGACTCAAGTTCCTCTCCCCCTCTTGGGGGAGAGGTTAGGTGAGGGGGCGACACGAGATTTCAGATTTTTGGAAACGGATACGTATCCCGACTGCTAAATCGCCTCGGTTGATACATACCCCCTCACCTAGCCTCTCCCCCAAGGGGGGAGAGGAACATGAGGAGGGCTCTAAGGCAGCGCTACCAGTAATGAGCGTCCGCCGCACTGCCGGAAATACCGGAAAGTCATCTCAGCGCCGGATTCACCTCCCAGCGGCGCTTGGGCCGTCCTAGACCCTTGGCCGGCCCGATAGCGCGCAGCACGCCGCCCTCTTCCAGGCGCTCGATCACCTGTTCGGCACCCTCGGCATCGACCGATCGGCACAACGCCTCGCAGCGGATGTCCTCGCGCGAGACCTGGGCGAGGCCGGCACGCCGCAGCCAGCGTGCGGCGCGGCGTGCGGTGCGGTCGCGGTCGACCGCGCCGGCGCGCTGAAAGACGCTCCGCGCGTGCGGCAGGAAGTAGCCGGTCCATAGAGCATGCGCGTCGTCGAGCTGGCGCGCTGACACTTCGTCGGGCAATTCGTCGGCGTCCGAACGCTCCGCCCAGCGCATCAGCGCGAGCAGGCCGGCGAGACGGACGATCGTGCCGGCCCCTTTGCCGATCCAGCCGACCTCCGTGCCGTCGGCTTCGCGCATCTGGCGGCGCAGCTCGGGCAGGAGAAGTTCGAGCCGCGCGACGGCATCGGCCGACAGCGGCAGGGTGCTGGGAGAGCCAGCCGCCGCCGCGAGCGCCGAAATGCGCCGCAGCATGGCGCGCACGCTCGCATCGTCGGCCGGCCGATCGCTCAACGAAGCGCAGGCCACCGCATCGGGCCAAGCATAGAGGAAGCGCGTCGCCAGCCCGTCGTCGCCCGCATCGAAGGTGTCGGCGAGATGCTCGGGCCTGAGCGCGCCCACGATGCTCAAGGGGAAGAGCGGCACTTCGATCGGCCAGCATCCGGTCTGGCTGGCGATGGCTTCACCGCCGCTCCAGCCCGCAAGCCAGGCGGCGCGCTGGCGACCTTGCCCGGCCTCGGCCAGCCAGTCGCCGAGCTCGTCGCGCCACAGCGTCACGCCGCGCTGGCTCCTGCGTAACGCGCCGGCCAGCGCGTGCAGCGAATCGTCGAAGCGAATGGCGGGCGGCGGTGCGGGATCGGCGTCGTCGTTGTCCTCGTCGTCGGCGGGCGGCTCGAAATCCTCCAGCAGCCGGCGTGCCGCGGCGAGCGCCGGCGACTTGCCGCTCGACGGCCCACCGACCAGCGCCTGCCACAGCACCAGCGGCTCGCTCCATTGCGGCGTCACGCGCGCCACGATGCCGCCGCCGCACATCGCGGCGACCGCCGACAGCAGGCTTTGCGCCAGGTAGTCGACGGGCGTGAAGGCGTGCGCCGACGCCTCGACCCAGGCGCGCCACCTGTCGGGCAGTACGGGCAGAGGAAACGCCACCGGCGGCGGCCGCGTCTCGGCGATCAGGGTGCGGTCGATAGCGGGCCAGGGGGTGGCGGCTTGGGCCGTGGAGGTGGCGAATTCGTCAATGTTCATAGTTGCGAATTTAACATTAACGAAAGCAAATGTCGAACGTCCCTGCGCAAGGCGATTATTGTTGGGATGCAGCAGGTTGCGGCTTCCTCGGCCTGCCCTCGTGCATGAAGTCGGCAGTGGTGGAGGCGGCCGGACGCCAGTCAGGGGATTGACCATATGCACCGAGCCGCAACCGCGGCAATGCTGGGCGGCGAGGCGCTGGCCTTCATAGGAACCCATCGCCGCCGAGCCCTGGACTTTCAGATGGGTGAGCGGGCAGATGCGTGAGCGGGCAGCGAAAGATGAAGTTCTCGATGCCGAGGTGATTGTCTCGCCCGTCACAGGACCAGCAGCAGCCGGCGATAGCGGCCCTGGTGGTCGCCAAAGGGGAACTCCTCCGCCGGCCGTGCGACCGGCACTGGCAGTGCCTTGTCGACGATGCGCTGCAGGCAGGTTCGGGCCTTGGAGGTCAGCTCGCTGACGACAGCTTCCTCGGTGGTGCCGTCCGCGATCACGCCCGGAAGATCGGGCACCCATCCGAATATGTGGCCATCGAGGCCGGACCGGATCAGCGAGTAGTAGCAACTCTTCATCGGAGCCCTCCCACGACAACAATCTGCCGTCGGGGACGGCGGAGGGTTTGATCCAGATCAAACGGCCCCGGCACAAAGCGTCGCAGGCATAAGGCAACGGCGTCCGCTTGTGACCACAGCCGATCGTTGTCGAAGGGATCGAGTTGAGGTTGCCGACCGCGGTCGGCTTTCCGCTTGGGCTCATCGTCAATGAACTGCTCACGAACGCCATCAAGCACGGAAATGGGCGGATTTCGGTCAAGCTGGAGCCGCGGTCGGGAAGGGCCTACGCCCTGTCGGTCTGCAACGACGGCTTCGCCTTGCCGGCCGGCTTCGATCCGATCGCCTCCAAAGGGTTGGGAATGAGCCTGGTCTCGGCCCTCGTCGAGCAGATCGGCGGCGAACTGCTGATCGATCGAGGGGAAGACAACAAAGGCGCGAGATTCACCGTGCTGTTCTACCGCTAACGGCATCGGGCCTCACGGAGGAAGCTATGAGAAGAGCATTTGTGTTGGTGTCGCTGCTTCTGCCACTCCCCGCCGCCGCTCAGGATCGCGAGGCCGGAGGCAGGCTGGCCGTACGCTGGTGCATGGCGTGCCACGTCGTCGAAGCCGACCAGCGCATGGCCAGCGACAGCGCGCCGAGCTTCCAGGTAATCGCCGCTCGGGCGAGGACGACGGCGGGCTCGCTCGACCGTTACCTCTCCAGGGGGCACACGCTCATGCCCGACTTCATGCTCAGCTCCCAAGAACGGGACGCGCTGATCGACTACATCTTGAGCCTGCGCTAGCGCCGACGAGGTGACCGAGCAGGATCTGTCACGCGCGCCACGATGCCGCCGCCGCACACCCCGGCGACCGCCGACAGCAGGCTCTGCGCCAGGTCGTCGACGGGCGTGAAGGCGTGCGCCGGGCCTCGATCCAGGTGCGCCACCTGTCGGGCAGCACAAGCATGGGAAACGGCACCGGCGGCGGCCGCGTCTCGGCGATCAGCGAGCGGTCGATCTCGGGCCAGGGGGTGATCGGTTGGGTTGGCGCGGAAGATTCGTCGAGCGGCATGGAAAGTAGTCCTTGGCAAATACGCACCCTCTAATATTGCGATTACCACAATATTGAAAGGATCGCCAACGATTTCTGCCCTTCAACCTGTTGGTCGACGGACTGCGCGACGCGCTCGATCCTCGTCACCGCTGACAGAAGAATTTCCGGTCCGGCACATTGGGTCGGCACCTGAGGGGAAGGCCATATGAACCAGCACCGGATGGCCCTCACAAGACAACAGGCCCGCCGGTTGGCGGGCCTGTCGGGGCAGGCGTCAGCGAGCGTCGCGCGGCAGCTCGATGCTGTCGATGGCGAAGCTGGTCGTGCCGGTCGCCGTGCCCTGGAGGCTGCGGCCGTTGGTCTTCTTGCCGTTGAGCTCAACGCCGTTGAGTCCGCCGCCGTTCAGCCCGGTGCCGTTCAGCCCGGTGCCGTTCCAGCTGCCGCCATTGAAGGTGCCGCCGTTGATCGTCGGGGCGGCATGGGCTGGCGGGGCAATGGCCGCAACGATCAGAGCGGCGGCGGCGAAGGAAGCGAGCTTGGTGAACATCTGAGGTCTCCTCGGTTTGTGGCGGCGGCGGGATGCCGTCCGTCGATGCGAGGAAACTAGGGCCAGGCGGCCGCTGCGGGCAGTCGAGGCAAGCGGCGGGAACATGCGCAACTTCATTCATTCTTCGATGCAAATGGCGGACAACGCCCGCCCTTCACGGAATGAGCAATGTCGCTGACGCTCAATCGATGAACGGCATCGACAGGATATGGTCGATGGCACCGTCGGCCCGCTTGGTGCCGACGACGGGCCGCAGGACTGCCAACACCTCCGGCGGCACGGCCGCGCGAATCTCCTTTTCCTCGATCAGGTCGCGCTTCTCCGCCGCGAGTGTTCGCCAAAGCCGTTCGTCGGCCTCGCCATCGCCGCTCATCGGCCGCAGGAAGTCCAGCACGATGGGATAGGCCACGAAGCTGTTGATGTTGCGCGTGTTCTGATAGGTCGTGGCCAGCCCCGTCAGTCGCTTGGCATGCCGCCCATGCGCGCCGCCCATGGCGGCCAATGCAAGGCCTGGAAACAGGGTCGATTCGAGAATGGCGAAAAGCGACGCGCCAGCCATGGCGCAGACGCCTGTCCAGTTCGCAACGCCGCTGACCACCTCGATGCGCAAGGCATCGCCGTCGCGCCAGATGCGGCACCGGCGGAAGAGGATCGCCCCGCTGTTCGCCGCGGTCGCCGACCAATGGTTGTAGAAGCCGGCATAGACGCCAGCCAACGCGTCGATGTCCTCGGTGGTGCGTCGGACCGTCTTCAGGGCGGCGAAAAAGTCTGCCGCCGTTCTCGCGCCGTCCGCCCTGCCGTCGGGGACGGACGCAGGCTCGCCATGCGGCGGTGACGTAATGCCCAAGCGCGCAGCCAGATCGTTTGCCGTCAGGTCCCAGGACGCGGCCGTGAAGCTGGGAATGGCCTTTGCGACGACGTCGTTCAGACGCATCAGGGTGTTGCCCGCGGGACGACTGGCCCCGGCGATCCAACGGCCCACCATCGACTTGTCGATACCGACCTGCTGGGCAAGCTTCCCCCGGCTCCAGTTTAGCTTCTTGCACACCACGTCCAGCTTGCCGGCGAAGTCGTCGATCTGTACGGCCTTCGGCATTCCGTGTCCCCTATGGCGAGCTTAGGAGAACACGGCGAGCGAACCAAGGTCTTGATCCCCATACGACGCTGCTGCGCTCGAAATCTTGCGCAAGCGCTGCGCTAACTGGACCATGGATTTGTTCGTCATTCCTGAGGCCGCGCCGCCTGCCCGTCACCGCTGACAGAAGAATTCTGGTTCGGTACGTTCGATAGGCGCCTGAGGGGGAGGTCGTATGAACCAGCATCGCCCGAGCCGTCGTTCAGTCCTGTTGGGGGCGGCAGGCCTTGCCGGAGCCGCGGCACTGCCCGCTCCGGCTTCTGCCCGACTGACGACACCGACAGGCGTGGTCTTGTTGCACGGCAAGTCGGGCGACCCCAAGGAACCCGGCAGCAACATCAGTTCGCTCACGGCGTCGCTCCGATCGATCGGCTGCCGGGTCATCGAGCCCGAGATGCCGTGGTCGAAGCGCCGCTACATGACTGTGCCCTACGAGCTCGGCCAGAACGAGATAGCCGCCCACGTGGCGCAGCTTCGGAGCAGCGGTTCGGTCAGGGTCATCGTCGGTGGCATCAGCCTGGGGGCCAATGGCGCCCTGTGCTACGCGGCACGGACCGGTGGCATTGACGGGCTGATGCTGTTCTCGCTTGGGCAATGGCCCGAGTACATGACCGTCCACCGCAAGGAGTTCGTCGACGCCGCGACGCGCGCCCAGGACATGATCAAAGCCGGGAAGGGTGACGAGACGGCGAACTGGCATGACACCAATTCCGGACGGGTGTTTACCTCCGGGGCCACGGCGAAAGTGTACTTCAGCTACCACGACCGCTTCGGCCCCGTCGCCGTCACGCCGAATTTTACGCGGCTCGACGACAAGCTGCCTTTGCTGGTCGTCATGGCCCGTAGCGACAAACCGGATGCCGACCGCACGCAATCTCTGTTTCGCGCGCGCATCCGGCCGGCTACGTCGCAGTTCTTGATGCTCGAGCAGGGTGCGAACCATTTCAACACACCTGACATCGCCCGCAACACCGCCACGGACTGGTTGCAGCGCGTGAGCGAGGTTTGGAAAGCCTAGTCGAGCAGCCGCCGACTCGTGAAGCCAGCCCGAAGCGCTATCGCTGCTGCCATGGTGAGGCACATCAGCGCCGCGTCCGAGAAGCCCCTATGAGTCAGAGGCCGCGGGCGTTGGCCTAGCTCAGCCGTCCGGGGAAGTGGCAGGCGACGCGCTGGCCGGCGGCGGCTTCCAGCAGGGGCGGCTCCTCCCGGGCACAACGGTCCTCGGCGATCGGGCAGCGCGTGCGGAACCGGCAGCCGCTCGGCGGGTTCAGCGCGCTCGGCGGCTCGCCTTTCATCGGCACGTGCCGACGCGTGCGCTCCACGCGCGGATCGGGCACCGGCGCGGCGGAAATCAGCGTGCGCGTATAGGGATGCAGGGGACGCGAGAACAGTTCCGCGGCGGGGCCCACCTCCATGACCTTGCCGAGATACAGCACCGCGATGCGGTCGCAGACATGGCGCACCACCGCGAGATCGTGCGCGATGAACAGATAGGTCAGCCCCAGCCGTTCCTGCAGGTCGACCATCAGGTTGATGATCTGCGCCTGGATGTTGACGTCGAGCGCCGAGATCGGCTCGTCGGCAACCACGAA
>CANIRG010000208.1 GCA_947469635.1 Rhodospirillales bacterium
GCGCGACGGGCTGAAGCCGGTGCAGCGCCGCATCCTCCACGCGATGAAGGAAAGCGGCTACGATTCGACCCATCCCTTCCGCAAGTCGGCGCGCATCGTTGGCGACGTGATGGGCAAGTATCACCCGCACGGCGATCAATCGATCTACGACGCCCTCGTCCGCATGGCGCAGGATTTCTCCATGCGCCTGCCCCTGATCTCGGGGCAGGGCAATTTCGGCTCGATGGACAACGATCCGCCGGCGGCGATGCGCTACACCGAGGCACGCCTTGCCCGCACCGCCGAGACGCTGCTGGCCGACATCGACAAGGACACGGTCGATTTCCAGGCCAACTACGACGAGACCGGCCAGGAACCGACTGTGCTGCCGGCGGCCTATCCCAACCTGCTGGCAAACGGCGCCGGCGGCATCGCCGTCGGCATGGCGACCAACATCCCGCCGCACAATCTCGGCGAGCTGATCGACGGCTGCTGCGCCCTGATCGACAATCCCGAGATCACCATCGCCCAGCTGATGGAGCATATCCCGGGTCCTGATTTCCCCACGGGCGCCACCATCCTGGGCCGCAACGGCATCCGCGCCGCCTACGAGCTCGGCCGCGGCTCGCTGGTCATGCGCGCCAAGACGCGCATTGAAGAGGGTCGCGGCGGCCGCGAATCGATCATCGTCTCCGAGGTCTGCTACCAGGAGAACAAGGCCCGCCTGCACGAACGCATCGCCGAGGTGGTGCGCGACAAGCGCGTCGAAGGCGTCTCCGAGGTCCGCGACGAGAGCGACCGCGACGGCGTGCGCATGGTGATCGAGCTCAAGCGTGACGCCATGGCCGATGTCGTGCTGAACCAGCTCTACCGCTTCACGCCGCTGCAGACGACGTTCGGCGTCAATGCGCTGGCGCTCGACGGTGGCCGCCCCAAGCTGATGAGCCTCAAGGAGCTGCTGGAGGCGTTCATCCGCTTCCGCGCCGAGGTCATGACGCGTCGCGCGCGGTTCGAGCTCAACCACGCGCGCGACCGCGCCCATGTTTTGGTCGGTCTCGCCATAGCCGTGGCCAACATCGACGACGTGATCGCGATGATCCGCAGCGCGCCCGATCCGGTGGTGGCGCGCGAGCGCCTGATGGCGAGGGACTGGCCGGCTTCCGACGTGGCGCCGCTGATCGCGCTGATCGCCGAGCCCGGCCGCGAAGTGTCCGAGGGCGGGACCTATCGGCTGTCCGAGATCCAGGCGCGGGCCATCCTCGATTTGCGGCTGCAGCGCCTCACCGGCCTGGAGCGGGACAAGATCGCCGAGGAGCTGGGCGAGGTCGCCAAGATGATCGAGGGGTTCCTCGAGCTGCTGGGCGACCGCGACAAGCTGTTCGCGCTGATGAGCACCGAGCTGCGCGCCATCAAGGAGCAGTTCGCCACGCCGCGGCGCACCGAGATCCTCGACAACGAGTTCGAGCAGGACATCGAGGACCTGATCCAGCGCGAGGACATGGTCGTCACGGTGACGCACGGCGGCTACGTCAAGCGCGTGCCTGTATCGGCCTACCGCGCCCAGCGACGCGGCGGCAAGGGCCGCTCGGGCATGGCGACGCGGGAGGACGATTTCGTCTCCAACCTGTTCGTCGCCAACACCCATACACCGATGCTGTTCTTCTCCAGCCGCGGCACGGTCTACAAGCTCAAGGTCTGGCGCCTGCCGCTCGGCGCCCCGCAGGCGCGCGGCAAGGCGTTCGTGAACCTGCTGCCGCTCGGAGAAGGCGAGACCATCACCACGGTGATGCCGCTGCCCGAGGACGAGGCGAGCTGGGCCACGCTCAGCGTGATGTTCGCCACGGCGCGCGGCGGCGTGCGGCGCAACCAGCTGTCGGACTTCACCAACGTCAACCAGGGCGGCAAGATCGCCATGAAGTTCGAGGGCGAGGATGCCGGCGACCGGCTGATCGGCGCCAGCGTCTGCAGCGAGGAGCAGGACGTGCTGCTGGCGACGCGCGACGGCCGCGCCATGCGCTTCCAGGCCTCGACGGTGCGGGTGTTCCAGAGCCGTGCCTCGACCGGCGTGCGCGGCATCGCGTTGGCCGAGGGCGACGAGGTGATCTCGATGTCGCTGTTCGACGGCGGCAAGGGCATCACGACCGATGAGCGCGACGTCTATCTCCGCCAGTCGCGGGCCCTGCGCCAGGCGGAGAACGCCGCCGAGAGCGCCGACGACGAGACTGTCGGCGCGGAGGAGGTGGTTGTGCCCGCCAGCAACCTGCCGCAGGAGCGTTTCGACGCTTTGCGGGAGAAAGAGGAGTTCGTGCTGACCGTGGCCTCATCCGGCTTCGGCAAGCGCACCTCGGCCTACGAGTATCGGGTGACGGGCCGCGGCGGCAAGGGCGTCGAGCTGATGAGCCTGGCCAAGGGCGGGCAGGTCGTCGCCGCCTTCCCCGTTCAGCAAAGCGACGAGATCATGCTGGTCACCGACGGCGGCACGCTGATCCGCTGCCCGGTCGACGGTGTCCGTGTCGCCGGCCGCGCGACGCGCGGCGTGCGCATCGTCAACGTGAGCGAGGGCGAGCGTGTTGTGTCGGCGATCCGCATCGGCGAGGACGATGCGGGCAACGGCGGCGCCAACGGCGACGATCCTGCCGAAACAAACGGTGGATAAGGATCGGCCGTGCCGCTAAGACTTCGCCCCATTCGGCGCGTAAGGGGGAAACATGGCCGTGGAACGCACCGGCGTATATCCGGGCACGTTCGATCCCATCACCAGCGGGCACATGGAGATCGTGCGTCGTTCGCTGCGGCTGGTCGACCGGCTGGTGATCGGACCGTCGATCAATATCGGCAAGGGGCCGCTGTTCTCGCTGGAAGAGCGGATCGAGATCATCAAGGAAGACATCGACGACTTTCCCAGCGCGGACAAGGCGCGCATCCAGGTCGTCCCGTTCGAGGGCCTGCTGATCCATTTCGCCCGCCAGGTCGGCGCCTCGGTGATCATCCGCGGGTTGCGGGCGGTTTCGGACTTCGAGTACGAGATTCAGATGGCCAACATGAATGCCCGCATGGAGCCCAACGTCGAGACCATCTTCCTGATGGCCTCCGAAGGGCACCAGTTCATCGCCTCATCGCTGGTCAAGGACATCGCGCGGCTGGGGGGAGATACATCGCAGTTCGTGTCGAAGAGGGTGTTTCAGCGCCTGAAGAAGAAATTCGAGGTGACCTGAGGGCAGGCGCCGCCGCGTTGACCATGAGGCTTTCGCCGCCTATACGGGCGCCGCGCGGGGTTCCGGCCTGCGGCGCGACTCCGAGGCGAGCCCGTAGCTCAGCGGTAGAGCATCTGACTTTTAATCAGAGGGTCGTGGGATCGTACCCCACCGGGCTCACCATTGGACACAGCAGGGAGAGGCGCGGCTCATGCCGTCGGTGAATGTCGTCAACGGCAAGCAGATCGTGGTGGAGAACCTCAACGCGTCGCAGCGTCTGGTCCGGTTCGCCGCCAAGCCGTTCGTGCAGATGTGGCACCATCAGGATCTGATCGCCGCGATCCTGCGCCGCGAGGTGCGTGACCGCTTCAAGGGTTCGGTGGCCGGCTGGATCTGGGCAGTTGTGGCGCCGTTGCTGGCGATCGCGGTCTATACCTTCGCCTTCACGACCAACCTCCAGCTGCCGATGGCCGACAATGCCGCCGGCCCGCGTGTCGGCTACGCGCTGTTCATCTTCAGCGGCATCATCGTCTTCAACTTCTTCTCGGAGATGGCGTTTCGCGCGCCGATGCTGCTGCACGAGTACACGCACTTCATCAAGCAGACGATCTTCCCCAGCGACATGCTGGCGGTGATCTCGACGCTCAGGGCCACGGTCTACACCCTGATCTCGATTGCAGTCATGCTGCTGTTCCAGCTCGCCGCCACCGGCAGCCTGCAGTGGACGACGCTCCTCATGCCGGCGATCCTCATTCCGTTCATCGCCTTCCTGGTCGGCATCTCGTGGTTCCTGTCGGCGGTCGGTGCGTTCACGCGCGACGCCGGCTACTTCATGATCAACATCGTGCCGTTGTTCATGTTCGCCACACCTGTATTCTATCCGCACACATCGCTGCCGCCGCCGTTCGATTTCTGGATTTACGCCAATGCCCTCACAGGCTACGTCGAGGTGATGCGTGACATAGTCCTGCTCGGCAAGCTGCCGAACTGGAAGGTGTATGGCTGGAGCGTGCTGACGTCCGTGGTAACTTTTTACTTCGGCTACTGGTTCTTCGACAGGTATCGGAATGTCATCGTCGACGTCATCTGACATCGTCGTTCGGGCTAAGCACCTGGGCAAGGCGTACCAGCTTTACGCGCGCCGCAACGACTGGCTGATGCAGGTGGCATTCGGCTGGTGGAAGACCTATTTCAAGCCCTTCTGGGTGCTGCGGGACATCGATCTCGAGGTCAAGCGCGGCGAGAGCATCGGTATTCTCGGGCGCAACGGCTGCGGCAAATCGACTCTGCTTCAGGTCATTTGCGGCATGACTTTGCCCAGCCATGGCGAGCTCCGGGTCAACGGCCGTATCGCGCCCGTCCTGGCGCTCGGCTCGACCTTCGATCTGGAGCTGTCGGGCCGCGAGAACGTGATGATCGGCGGGGCCGTGCTCGGCCTCAAGCGCACCGAGATTCTCCGGCAGTTCACCTCGATCGCCGAATTCGCGGGCATCGGCGACTATATGGAACAGCCGGTGAAGCACTATTCGATGGGCATGAAGACCCGTTTGGCCTTCTCGATCTGCGCCCATGTCGAGGCGGAGATCCTGGTGGTCGACGAGGCGCTGGCGGTCGGCGACGCGGCCTTCCAGCGCAAGTGCCTCGATTGGATCGACGGGTTCCGCAAGACCGGCACGTTGCTCTTCGTGTCGCATTCCATGGCCGAGGTCCGCCGGCTGTGCACGCGTGCCATCTGGATCGAGGACGGACGGATTCGCCAGGAGGGCGAGCCCAGCGAGGTCATCCGCTCCTATCATCGCGCCCTGCTCGTCGAGAAGGACGATGTCCATCGCTTTTCGGCCGCCGAGTGATGGCCGATGGAGGCGGGCACCCTGGTGTGGCTCGGAGCGGGCTGGTGGTCGTTCTGCTCGGTGTTCCAGTGGGTGAGCGCGGCGCTGGGCCGGCGGCCGCCCCGCCGGGTTGCGTCCGGGAGCCGGGCTGATTTCAACCTCGTCGATTTCAGCATCGTGGCGCCCATGGTCGGTGCCGCCGATGCGTCTCCTGCCTACGTCCACTGCCTGAGGACGCTCGGCCAGGCCGGCGCCGAGGTGCTGATCTGTGTGCCCCAGGACGATGACGCCGCCGTACCGGCGGTGCGGGCGTTGTGGCCGGACGCTCCGATCCTCGTCGGCAGCGACACCACGTTCAATCCCAAGATGAACAACGTGCGCAAGGGGCTGGAAGCCGCCCGCCGCCCGGTCGTGGCGCTCTGCGATGCCGGGGTGATCCTCGATGCCGCCCTGCTCCGGCAGGCAGCGGCACCCCTGGCCGACGGCGTCGGGCTGGTGCTGGCGCTCAAGGCGGGTGAGGCGCCCGGCAATTTCGCCGCCGAGCTGGAACGCGCCTATATCAACGGGCACCAGGCAAGGTTCCTGTTCACCGCCGATCGTCTCGGCCTCGCCGTCGCTTCGGGTGGCGTCACCCTTATGTCGAACGAAACGCTACAGCGGATCGGCAACTGGCAGGGCTTCAACCGCTGGATCGCCGACGACTATTCGGTCACCCGATCGGTTCGCGAACTGGGCTTGGCCACGTGTCTGGGCGACGTCATGCCCCGGCTGCCCCTGGGGCGGCGCGACTGGCGGGTCGTATGGCGCCGGCAGGTCCGCTGGGCGCGCACACGACTGCGCCTGCCGGTGTGGCCGCTGGTGCTTTGGGAGCCGGCGATCGGCTGCGTTGCCGCAGGCGCTGCAGGGGCTATGGCACTCTCGCTCGCCGGGGCGAGCAACGTTCTTCTGGTCCCAGCGTTGCTTGCGCATATCGTCGCATGGATAGGCGCCGAGAAATGGTTCATGAGCGGCCGAGGCCTCGCCTTCGGGCCGCGCGCGGCGGGGGCGGCGCTGCTTCGTGAGGTGCTGGCGCCTGTCCTGATGGCGCGTGCGCTGAGCAGCCGGACAATCGAATGGCGGGGAACCGATCTTGGCGGCCAATGGCGGTCGCGAACGACTGGCGTCCCGGAGAAGCCCGTATGAACAATGGAACGAAAGTCAAAGCGGCGGCAACGGTCGTTCTCCTGCCCGACCGGGTCGATTCATCCACATCCTCGGCGGTCGAGAAGCTCATGATGGATGCGTTGCAGCCCGGCGCCCGGGTGATCGTCGACGGCAGTGCGATCATCTACATGAGCGCAGCCGGCGTACGGGCTTTGGCGACGGTGTTGCATCGAGCGCCGGAAAAGCAGGCGCGGCTGGCTTTCTGCCGGTTCAGCAGCGCCGCGGCTGACTGTCTGCTCGTCAGCGGCTTCACCGACCTGCTCGACGTGGTGGATACGGTCGAGGAGGCCTCGAACCGGCTGTAGTCAAAACTTGCGGGAACCGCCGTCGACCGCTTGCACCCACGGTATCCGGCAGGGTAATTTAAGGAAAGACTGAGGCAAGACTAAGGGATACGGGACGACGCTCATGTTGTCCGTTCCGGACGGAGATGGGAATTTGACAATCAGGTCCTGGCTGCGCGCCACTGCGCGACCCTTTGTCATCGCCCTCGCTCTGGGTGCAGTCGCCGCTGGTTGCCAGGCTGTTCCGGGCGACGGGCCATGGATGGCAGACGCGAGTTCGCGCAGCACCGAAGCCCTGCCCTTCGATGTGATCGATCTCACCCCGACCTCGGTCGTCGCCTACCGGCCTCCGGCATCGATCGATCGGCCATCGATCACCTCCAGCCTGTCGGCGGGCGGCCGTGTGGCCGTGGCGGCGGGCGATGTCCTGAAGGTGCGCATCTTCGAACCCTACGAAGGCAGCATCTTCCCCACGATTCAACGTCCCGGCGCCGAGCTCGGCAATCAGCGGGTCACTGACGATGGCACCATCAACGTACCTTACGTCGGCACGGTTCGGGTCGTCGGGCTGGACTTGAGCCAGATCGAGCGCCGGATCGCGACGCAGCTCGGCAGCAAGGCTCAGGATCCGCAGGTCATCGTCGAGTTCGTCGCCGACCGCACCCACACGGTCATGGTCTCGGGGGATGTCAAAAGTCCCGGCCGCGTTTCCATCCTCGAAGGTGTCCGCTCCGTCGTGGAGGCCATAAATCGCTCGGGCGGCATCGACGCCGGTGGCAAGGGATCAGGCGTGGCGACCCAGTTCGAGGTTGTTTTGAGACGGCGGGGGCAAGTCATTCTCACCACGCAGTTTTCGGACCTCCTGGCGGGAGGTGACGTCGGCATCCAGAAAGGCGATGAGATCGTCGTGCGGCCGAACACCCGGGTCTATACGGTGCTGGGCGCGGTGCAAAAGGCGGGGAACGTCGAAATCAAATCCACCCTGACATTGCTGGAAGCGCTGGGCAATGTGGGTGGCCTGTCCGACGAGCGCGCCAACAAGACCGGCGTCTACATCTTTCGAATGGGCGATATTCAAGGCAATCCGACGGCCCGCGCCCGCGTTTTCCGGCTGGATTTCAATCAGCCGGTGTCCATCTTCGTTGCCCAGCAATTCGGCGTCCAGGCCAGCGACGTCGTCTATGTCACGAATGCGCCACTTTACGAGTACCATAAAATCCTGAATGCGATCTATAAGACGTTCTCCATAGTAGGCGTGGTAAGAGGGGCATCGGCGCCCGCGGCTGCCTCGTTCTGATCGACGTCCGGAAATGACCAGCGGGTTTGTTGAGCGACATGGCAAGAGCGCAAAAATATCGATGGGGTGCAGCGGGCGCGATGGTTCTCGCGATCGGGATTGCGCTCGCGCTCTGGGTCGCGCCGAGCAGGCAGACCAGTAGCGCCCAGGACGGCGTCCGACCGTCCGGTCCGCTGATCTCGCGCGGCTATACCGATGCGCCGGCGGGGACCGTCATCGTGGCCAATGACCCGGAAGCCGGGTCGATCCTGACCGAGCTGCGCGTGGTCGATGGCCAGAAGGTCAAGCGCGACGAAGTGGTTGCGGTAATGTCGAACTACAGCAAGTTCGATGTCAGGGTGCGCACGAACGAGGCCGGCCTCGAAAAGGATCGGCGGCTGCGCGAAGCGATGATTTCCGGCTACCGCACGGCCGAGATCGCCATGCAGGAAGTGGTGGTCAAGGGTAAGTCCGAGGAGCTGAAGCTCAAGAACCTGGAAGTCGCACGCTCGGGCAAGACGCCCGAGATGAAGCAGCTCGAGATCAATATTTCCCAGCAGGACCTCGCGCGCGAGCAGGCCAAGCTCCGGTTTATGAAGGAGACGCTTCAGACCGACCTCGAGCAGATCGAGACCGACATCAAGATCAGCGTCGCCAACCTCGACAGCGCCAGGACCAGCCGTGAGCAGGCGCTCGTGCGCTCTCCCGTCGGTGGAGTGGTGGTGCAGATCTACTCCCGACAGGGCGAGCGTGTGTCGCCGAGCGGCATCGTCAAGATCGTCGATATGGCGCAGCTGCGCGTCCTTGCCGATGTCGACGAGCTGCATCTCGGCCGCGTCGCAGCCGGCGGCAAGGTGGAAGTCACCTTCCGCGGCAGCCCGTCCGTCTATCGCGGCAAGATCTCGCGTGTGGCACCGACAGTGAAGCGCATGCAGCGCATCGAGCCCGATGGAGGGTCCTCGACCGATGCCCGTGTGGTTCAGGTCGAGATCGAGCTCGACGATCCGTCCGGCATGCCGCAGGTCCTGGGCCGCGAGACGCGCGTCACTTTCCTCTGATGGCTCTTACCCTGCCTGAGTTTCCGTTGCCGGCGCTGCGTCGGTGGCGGCCGGGGTTGCTGCTGTCGCGGCTCATGTCGGCTGCCAAGACGGCCGCCTCCATGCCGCTCGGCGCACAACAGCTCAGGCGGCAGCGCACCAGCACCCTTCTGTCGCTGGCCGGCGTCACCTCCAGCCTGCTGGTGATCTTCGCCCAGCTCGGCATCGAACGCGCGGTCTACGATTCGGGCGTTCGCCTCCATCGCTCCGTGATCGCCGACCTCCTGCTCGTGCCGGCCGGCTTCAAGTCGCTGCAGCTCCATGCCGAGGTGCCGGTCGCCATGACCGATATCGTCTCGGCCGATCCGGGCGTCGAGGGCACGAGCCCCCTGTGGTTCGGCGTCATGTCGATGAGCCACGCGGGGATGCCGACGCCTCGCCGGCTGGCGTGGTATGCGATCGATGTCGAGCGGCCGGCGATCGACGTGCCGGGGCTGCGCGAAAATCTCTACAAGCTGCGCGTCGTGCGTCGCATCCTGTTCGATCGCGATTCGCGGCCCTATTTCGGCGACCTTGCCGAGGTCGCCGGGCGCGGCGAGGAGGTGCCGGTCCTGGGGCCGCCGGACAATCGCCTTCTGTTGCGCGAGATGTTCGTCGTCGGCACCGTTGCCATCGGGCCCAATGTGGTGAACGACGGTGCCGTGGTGATCTCCGAAGGGACCATGTCCGAGGTCTTCGGCTCGTGGTGGACGGATCGGCCCGCCTTCATCGGCATCACCCTCGCTCCCGGCGCCGATCTGCTGAAGACGCGCGAGAGCCTCAACCGCGCCGTAGCCGGCCGCGGCGAGGTGATAACCCGCCAGGAGTTCGAGGCACGCGAGAGGGCCTATTGGTCGCGGGAGACACCGGTCGGCTATATCACCGACGTGAGCTTCATCATGGGCCTGATGATCGGCATGGTGTTCATCTACTACGCGCAATACCAGATCATCCGCTTCTATCTGCCGGAATATGCCATCCTGAAGAGCCTGGGCTACGATTGGTGGTTCTTCCTCTGCATGATCGGCCAGATCGGCGCCGCCATCATCACGCCGGCCTTCCTTGTAGGCTTCGCCTTGGCTCGCCTGGTCTACGGTGTCGCCGAGGCGGCGCTCCATCTTGGAATGTCGATGGGCATGCGCGAGATGGTCGTGTCGCTCGTCGCGTCCCTGATCATGACCGTGGTGTCGAGCCTGTTCGCGCTTCGTCGCCTGTGGAAGGTCGATCCGATCATGCTGTTCGAGTGAACATGCCGACCGATCATCATGTCCTGGGACCGGCGGTCGTCGAGGCGATCGACATCCACCATCACTACGGCGATGGCGCGCAGCGCGTCGACGTGCTTTTCGACATCAACCTTCAGATCCGTGAAGGCGAGCTGTTGATCGTCACCGGCCCTTCCGGATCGGGCAAGACGACGCTGCTCACGATTCTCGGCACCATGCGCCGGCCCTCGCAAGGCGTGCTCCGCCTGCTCGGTGCGGACGTCACCAACATGCAGGGGGCGGGGCTCGATGCCCTGCGCAACCGCATCCGCTTCCTGTTCCAGAAGCGCAATCTCCTGTCCTCGCTGACGGCGCTGCAGAACGTGATTGCCGGCGTCTCGACCACGCCGCTGTCGGACCCGGCGTGGAACGAGCCGCGCGCGCGGCATCTGCTCGGCATGCTTGGCCTCGGCGACAAGGCCGATGCCTGGCCGGACGAGCTGTCGGGCGGCCAGCAGCAGCGCGTGGCCATCGCCCGCGTCATGATCGGCCTGCCCGACCTCATCATCGCCGACGAGCCGACCTCGGCGCTCGACCGTGTCGCCGGCCGGCTGGTGGTGGATCAGCTCAAGGACCTCGCCATGCGCGCCAAGTGCGCGGTGGTGCTGTCGACGCACGACGAGCGTATCTTCGACGTGGCCTCGCGCCGTCTCCATATCGAGGACGGCCGCTGCTTCGAAGTCCCGATTCACTACCACTGACAGCGGACCGGGGTAGTGCTGACCGCCGTCGACCTCATTGTGGTGATTTGCCTGGCGGTGCTGTTCATCATCGCCGGGTACTATCTCTATCTGCTCTATTGGCTGACCGAGACGGCGCCGCAGGAAGAGGCAGCACCGCCGCTGGCAGAAGACTTGCCGATGGTGCTGGTGCAGCTTCCCGTCTTCAACGAGCCGGTCGTGGTCGAACGCGCCCTTCTGGCGGCAGCGGCAATGGACTGGCCGCGAGACCGGTTGAAAATCCAGCTTCTCGA
>CANIRG010000209.1 GCA_947469635.1 Rhodospirillales bacterium
ATCGTGATCGACATCGACCTCGGCATCGGCCGCGGCCGGGCCACGGTCTGGACCTGCGATCTCACGCACGGCTACATCGACATCAACGGCAGCTACCGTTCTTGATCCTGGACGACGAGTGTCCAGGCGGGCCGCCGCCTCTGGGCGACCGGCCGCTGCTGCTGGTCGCCGCCGTCGCGCTGGTCGATCCCGACGGCCGCCTGCTGATCGCCCAGCGCCCCGCCGGCAAGTCGATGGCGGGCCTGTGGGAATTCCCCGGCGGCAAGGTCGATCCCGGCGAGACGCCCGAGCAGGCGCTGGTGCGCGAGCTGCATGAGGAGCTGGGTATCGAGACGGCCACGAGCTGCCTCGCGCCCATCGCCTTCGCCAGCCACGGCTACGAGAAATTCCATCTCCTCATGCCGGTCTTCGCCTGTCGCAAATGGTCCGGCATCCCCCAGCCACGCGAGGGCCAGACGCTGAAATGGGTCGCCCCCCGCGAGCTCGCCGCCTATCCCATGCCGCCGGCGGACCTGCCGCTGGTGGGACTGCTCAGGGATCTCCTCTGACGGACCGCGGTCCCATCATGAAGGCGCTTGCGCCAGCGGCAAGCCGTCGCGCCATCCCGTGAGGTTGCGGAAGATGACGGCCTGCGCCGTCGCCATGATGGCCACGCCGCCATAGGACACGAGGATCGCCGATGCCCAGGCGATGACTGCCGCGGCCGTGTCGGCGCCCAGCACGCCGCGGACCAGCTGGAGCGGCACGATCAGCGCCATCATGGTGGCGATCGCATTGGCGATCAGGATCAGGAACAGCAGGCCGATGATCGTCCAGGCGTTGCCGCGGCTATAGGCCCAGGAGTGGCGCGGCGTGAAGGGCACGTCGACGGCGGAGGCCGCGAGGCCGAAGCATACCCGCAGCGCCAGCACGGCCGAGACGATGAAGCCCATGGCCAGCGGCGCCGCCAGGGCCTGGCGCTGCGCCAGCTCGGGATCGGCGGGTGTGCCCCGCCGCAGCGATTCGAGGTCGAGCGGCCCCATCATCATCATGAAGGCGGCGATCAGCACGAAGGTCATGCCGGCCACCTGGAGCAGGTGGACCATGACGGCGGTCTCGCGTCGCGACCAGCCGAGACCTGGCAGGCCGTCGAGCCTCGCCGTTCCGAGCAGGGTGACGCGCATCCAGGCGGTCATGAACATCACGGTCGGCACGGCATCGAGTGCCTTCTCGATCAGGGCCGCAAACGGCGTGTCGCCGCCCAGCGCCGAGTTGGCGACGCGCAGCAGCAGCGAGATGATCCAGGGGATCGTCACCAGATGGAAGAAGAGGCGCAGGTTGCCGAAGAAGAAGCCGAAGCTCTCCGACAGCACGTTGCCGAAGGACAATTTCACCGCAGGCACCCCGACTTGATCATTCTAGCCTCGTCCCACCTTGTCGCCCGCGCTGTGCTCTGGGACGCCGAGCGCCTCGGCCAGCCGGCGGGCCGCCGCCCCGGGGCGCAGCGGCTTCTGCTGCGACTCGTGCGGCGTCCAGCCGTGCAGGAACAGAACCTCGAAGCTGGCCGCGATGCGCCCGGACGGCAGGCTGAACCGCTCGCCGTAGATCTCCGCGGCCCGCAGCAACGTCGCGCGGCGCGTGAACCCATGCCGTCGCTCGGCCACCAGGTTGCTCTCGCCCATGGCGCCGAGCTCGCGCATCAGGGAGAGAGCATTTTCGTACTCGACCTCGATGGTCTCGCTGTCGGCGACCGGTAGCGCGAAGCCGGTGCGCTGCAGGAGGCCCGCGGCATCGCGCAGGTCGGCGAAGGGCGAGACGCGCGGGCTGAGGCCGCCCTCGACCTCGCTCTCGGCCGCGGCCAGCGCCTGGCGGAGCTGCCACAACGTGGCGCCGCCCAGCATGGCGCCGAGAAACAGACCGTCGGGCTTGAGGATGCGGCGGATCTGGATCAGCGCGCCCGGCAAGTCGTTGACCCAATGCAGGTCCATGGCGCTCAGCACGAGGTCGAACCGGCCGGCGGCGAAGGGCAGGGCCTCCTCGTCGGCCACCAGCGCCGGCCCGCGCGCCCGGCGCGCGAAGCCCAGGCCAAGGTCGGTGCGGATCAGATGTTCGACGCTGCTCCGATCCCCCAGCGCCGATGCCACCTCGTCGCCATGGCAACCGAGATCGAGCGCCAGCGGGAAGGTGCGGCGGATGTCGTCGAGCCGCTCGACCAGACGCCCGGCGATCTCGCGCTTGAGGAAGGCCTGGCGGTCCCAGCTGTGCGCCGCGCGTTCCCGTCGCCGGCGCAGCGTGCCGCGATCGAAGACCAGCAGGGGATCGGCGATATTCACAGTCCGTATGTAGGGCGAAAGAGGCGCGGCGGGTAGTGCTAGCGGGTCGCCAGCTGGTCGAGGAGCGCCTTTGCTTCCTTCAGGTCGGGCGTGTCGAAGCCCTCGGTGAACCAGGCATAGACGGGGGCCAGCAGATTGCGTGCACCCTCGACGTCGCCGTCCGCGGCGAGCAGCCGGGCGAGGTCGCGCGCGGCCCGCAGCTTGAAGCCGTTGGCCTCCTGCGCATCGGCGACGGCGATGGCTTCGCGCAACCTGGACATCGCCTGCTCCCTTCGCCCCTGCACCTCGCACAGCAATCCGCCAAGGCGCAGCAGCTCCGCCGAGTAGGTGCACTCGTCCTCGCCGCCGACGATTGTCTTCGCATCGGCGAGGTAGCGGTCCGCCAGGTCGAACTCGCGCCTGACGACGCAGGCCTCTGCGATCCTCGCCATATACTGTGTCAGATGGATTGGCCCCGTCGCGGTCCTCCATATTTCCAGGCCCCGGTCGAAATCGGCCGTGCCTTGCGCGGTATCTCCCAAGCCGATTTTCGCGACTCCGGACATCACGAGGACGACTCCACGATGGGACTCGAATCCATGGCGTTCGCAAATCGAGAAGGCTTCGGCGAGCGCTTCCGCACCTTCCGAGAATCTGCGCAGCCAGTTGCTGGTGGCCCCGAAGGCCTGCAGGGCCCATTCGATATCGAACGCGTGCCCGCGATTTCGCGCGAGTCGTACACCGTCGCGCGCCATCTCGAGGCCTCGATCGGGCCATCCCAGGACCAGCAACGTCCGTGATGCGTAGGCCCGTCCGGAGACGGCGGGATCGCCCACCAGCAGAGAATGCTGCGGGTCGGTCTGCAGTGTGTCGGCGGCTTGCATGGCGGCAATGAAGTCGGATCGGGCATCCACCAGCCGGCCGACGCAGTAGCGCGCGGTGCCGCGCGCCCTCAGGAATTTCGCCCTTGTCGCCACCGTGATCTCGGAGAGCGTCGACTGGGAGAGTCCCTCGAACTTCGCAAGGGCGGATTTGATCAAGCCCCGCTGATACTGGCTGGTCCAGAGCGCGACACTTCCTCTGACGTAGGTGTCGGGGTCGTGGGCATCCAAGGCGATTTTCTGCGATTCCTCGTACAGCTCCTTCGCCCGTGCCGACTGAAATCCTTCGGTCTGCATCAGGGTTGCCGCCAGCTTCTGGCAAAGCTTTGCCCGCTGTCGGCGCGCCGCGAGATCGGCGGAGATCCCGTCGTGCAGGGAGAGGGCCGATTGATAGTGCGCAATCGCCTCGCCGCTGGCGGACGATTGCGAGGCGGCATCCCCGGCGCGCTCCCACCAATCGATGGCCTGCGGCAGGTTGCCCGAGCGTTCGAGATGCTGGGCGATCACTTCCGGCTCGACATCGCCTTGCCGTGCGATCAGCGCCTCCGACACGCGGACGTGAATCGCCTGCCGCTGGGCCTTGAGGAGCGAGCCGTATGCCGCATCCTGGACGAGCGCATGCTTGAATATGTAGATCGCTTCCGGCGGCTGGCCCCTGACGAATATCAAGCCGGCGGCGAGAAGCTGATCGAGCCCTTCGCGCAGCGCTTCGGGCCGCAAGGCTGCAACGGCGGTCAGCAGTCCCTGATCGAACTCCCGGCCGATCGCGGCACCGAGCTGCGCGACCGCTTTTGCCGGCGCCAGACGGTCCAGCCGCGCCATCAGCGCGTCCTGCAACGTTGCCGGGACCGCCGTCTCCTCCAGGGAGCGTGCGAGCTCGAAATCCGTCGCGGTCTCGCGCAACGTGCCCGAGTCGCGCAGCGCCTGAAACAGTTCCTCCATGTAGAGAGGCACGCCGTCGGTGCGGTCGAGGATGTATTCCAGGGCCTCGGGCGGCACCGGCTTGCCGCCGCCGAGACCGTCGAGCAGCGCGCCGGCGTGTGTCCGCGACAGCCGATTCAAGGCGAGCTGGGTCGCGATCGGGGCGGATGTCCAGGGCGGGTCGTAGGTCGGCCGGTGGGTGACGACAATCAACAGTCGCTGCGCGCCGGCTGTGCCGACGACACGCGATACCAGCTCCTCGGTCGTGGGATCGATCCAGTGCGTGTCCTCGACCACCCACAGAACGGGGCGTTGCCGGCACAGCGCCCCGATCTGGGTCACGAACGCCGCCAGCGTCAGCTCGCGTCGGCGCGCAGGCGTGAGGTTGGAAAGCGGCGAGCCCTCGGGGATCGGCGCGCCGAGCAGGGCGGCGACCAGCTCGATCTGCTCGCCGGCGGCATCGGGCATGGCCGAGGCGAGCTTTGCCAGGCGTGCCGCCGCATCGTCCTCGGGCAGGAGGCCGGCGGCGGTGGCAAGCTGCACGATGGCCGGATAGAGCGGCGAGTTCGTGTGCTGCGGCGTGCATTGGTAGCGGATGCGATGGTGGGGCTCCGGCTGGATCTGCTGCACCATCGTTTCGGCGATGCGCGACTTGCCGATGCCAGCCTCGCCCGACAGCAGCACCAGCTGCCCGTCGCCGGCCTTGGCCTGCTCCCAACGGTCGAGCAGCAGGCCGACCTCTTGCCCACGGCCGACGAACAGGGAGCGCTGCGCATTGCGGGTCGCCTCGAACCGGCTGACGCCGTGACGTTCGCCCACGACCTCGAACGCCCGCACGGGCTCGGCGATACCCTTCACGGTTTGGGGAGCGAGCGCGGTGAAAACGAAGAGATCGCCGACCAGCCGACGGGTCGCCTCGGCGATCACGACGCCGTTGGGCGGGCCGAGGCCGAGGAGACGGGCGGCGAGGTTGGGCGTTTCGCCGATGACGTTGACCTCGCGCGCGATATCGTCGCCCATGACGTCGCCGACCACGACCGGTCCGGTGGCGACGCCGACCCGCGCCGAGAGCGCTCGACCGCGGGCCGGAGGCAATGCCTTCACCGCGTCGACGGCCCGGAGCCCCGCCCGGATGGCGCGTTCCGCGGCATCCTCGGTCGCCTGGGGATAGCCGAAATAGGCCAGCACCCCGTCGCCCATGAACTTGGCGACGAAGCCGCCGCCGTCGCGGATCGTGGCGGCAACGATATCGTGATACCCGCGCATCACGTCGCGCAAATCCTCGGGGTCCAACGCCTGCGACAGCGCGGTGGAATCGACGAGATCGACGAACAGGACCGTGAGCTGGCGTCGTTCGGCTGCGACGCCTGGTTTGCTTGGAAGAGCCGGCGCCGCTTCTGCGACAGCGTCGCTCGTAAGGGCGACGATGGCCCGTAGCAGCCTTTCGCGCGGCCCGAGCGGGATGCCGAGCTTCTCCAGATCGTTGTCGGTCAAATCCGGCAGCACGTCGGCCTCGATCTCGGCATCGGCGAAGACTGCCGCGTACTTGCCCAGTCCGAGTTCCTCGAGGCAACGCCCGATATCGATCATATGAACAGCTCGTCGAGGAAAGCCTTGGCGTCCTTCAGGTCGGGCGCATCCAAGCCTTCGGTGAACCAGGCATAGACTGGGGCCAGCAGTTTGCGTGCACCCTCTATGTCGCCGTCCTGAGCGAGGAGGCGGGCAAGGTCGTGGCTGGCGCGCAGCCGAAACCGGATGGCCCCTTGATTCTCCGCGACGGTGATCGCTTCTCGAAGCTTGGCACGTCCGGACGCGCGGTCGCCGTCTAGAACTGCGAGCAGGCCATCGATGCGAAAAAACTCGGCGTAGTTGGCGCGCTCGGGGCCAATCGCATAGTACCTCCTCGCCTCATCCACATAGGGGCGAGCCATCTCGAGATGGCCTGCCTGTGCGAATGTTCCAGCCGCATCGACGAGCGTGAAATCTACGGCGAAATTGCCGCTGCTCCGTCGCCAAAGGTCAAGTCCCTTGTCGATGTCCGATTTTCCGGAAGCGGCGGCGTCGAGCCCGACCATTGCCATTCCACGACCAGCCAGGGACTGCCCCAATCGCGCGACGAAGCCGTAGCGGTCACTGATTTCGATGCTTTCGTCGAATAGATTTAGGGCGTCGAGATAGCTCCCGCTAAGCAGTCTGCTACGGGCGAGGCCAAAGAGAGCCCATGCCGTGGAGAAGGGCTGATCAATCCGACGCGCCATCGTCAACGCCTCACCTGCAACCAAATCGGCCTGAGCCTGGAACCCGGCAACATAGTCCACTCGACCTAGGTAAACGCGGGCAGTTACCCTGAGATCGGCTCCTCCCAAGGTGGCGTCGGAGTGCTGGGTGACGCCTTTGAGCACGGCAATTGCGTTCGTCAGGCTGCTTCGGGCCAGGAGAGGTCGCCCCAGATGAAAATCGGTGACCCCACGGCGGTACCAGTAGCGCGCCTGCGCTGTCGCGCTGATCGTCTGTAGATCCTCTTCCGACACCCGTGCCAAGTGATGCTCGATGAGGGCGAACTCTTGTCGGGCACTCAGCAACGAGGCGATTCCAGTGCAGGTCCAGACGTAGGGTTCAGTGTCATGGAGATCGAGAGCCAGGTTCAGTGCTTTTCCCGATGCCGCGAACGCACCCTGCGATGCGTAGCCTTCGATTTGCACCAGCGCGGCACTGATCTTCTGGTTGAGATTGATCTGCCGACGTCGAAGATCGTGATCGGCAAGCTCCTCGATACACAGCCTCAATGCCTCACGCCAATACCGAATGGCTTCGTGACTGGCCGATGCCTGCGCCGCCATCTCGCCAGCTCTGTCGAGCCATGTCGCGGCTTGCTCCCATTCGCCTGCGGCCTCGAAATGATGAGCAAGAATTTCAGGGCGGGCGCTTCGGCCACCTTCGGTCGAAGCCCGCGCGATGAGGCCATGTACGGCCTGTCGCCGCTGTTTCAGCATGGAGCTATGGGCAGCATCCTGAACGAGTGCATGCTTGAAAGTGTAAATTGTCTCCGGGGCTGAGCCCCGTTCGAAGATCAGGCCAGCGGCAAGGAGCTGCCTCAATCCCTCGCTCAGCGCTTCCGGCCGCAGATCGGCTATAGCAGAC
Organism: Rhodospirillales bacterium; assembly: GCA_947469635.1. GTDB lineage: Bacteria > Pseudomonadota > Alphaproteobacteria > Reyranellales > Reyranellaceae > Reyranella. The sequence continues at coordinate 7,235 of CANIRG010000209.1, forward strand.
AGCAATCCCAGCTCGAATTCCCGACCAATGGCAGCCCCGAGCTGCGCCACTGCCTTTCCCGGCACCAGCCGATCCAGGCGCGCCATCAGTGCGTCCTGCAGCGTTGCTGGAACTGCCGTGCCCTCCAGGGCGCGAGCGACTTCGAAAGCTGTGTCGGTCTCGCGCAGGGCGCCGGAATCGCGGAGCGCCTGAAAGAACTCCTCCATGTAAAGAGGGACACCGTCGGTGCGGTCGAGGATGTATTCCAGAGCTTCCGTCGGCACCGATTTGCCGCTCCCCAATCCGCCCAGCAACGCCCCGGCATGCGTGCGGGAAAGCCGGTTCAAGGTGAGCGGTGTCGCGATCGGCGCCGACGTCCAGGGCGAGGCATAGGTCGGCCGATGGGTCACCACGATCAGCAGTCGCAGTGTGCTTGTCCTCTCGACGACGCGCGATATGAGTTCCTCGGTTGTCGGATCGATCCAATGAGTATCCTCGATCACCCAGAGTACGGGATGCAGATGGCACAGGGCTTCGAGTTGGACAGTGAAGGCATCGAGAATCAGTTGACGGCGCCGCGCGGGCGTAAGATTGGCAAGCGGGGAACCCTTCGGAAGCGGCACACCCAGCAGGCTTGCCACCAGCTCGATCTGATCGCCGGTCACGTCGGGCATCGCCATCCTGATCCTGGCCGTGCGCGCTGCCATATCATCCTCCGGCTGGAAGCCCACAGAGGTGGCGAGCTGCATGACGGCCGGATAGAGCGGCGAGTTGGTGTGCTGGGGCGTGCATTGGTAGCGGATGCGGTGATGGGGCTCCGGCTGGATCTGCTGCACCATCGTTTCGGCGATGCGCGACTTGCCGATGCCAGCCTCGCCCGACAGCAGCACCAGCTGCCCGTCGCCGGCCTTGGCCTGCTCCCAGCGGTCGAGCAGCAGGCCGACCTCTTGCCCACGGCCGACGAACCGGGAGCGTTGCGCATTGCGGGTCGCCTCGAACCGGCTGACGCCGTGGCGTTCGCCCACGACCTCGAACGCCCGCACGGGCTCGGCGAAGCCCTTCACCGTCTGGGGAGCGAGGGCCGTGAAAGTGAAGAGGTCGCCGACGATGCGGCGGGTCGACTCGGCGATCACCACGCTATTGGGTGCGCCAAGTCCCAGGAGGCGGGCGGCGAGGTTGGGCGTTTCGCCCACGACGTTGACCTCGCGGGCGATATCGTCGCCCACGACATCGCCGACCACGACCGGTCCCGTGGCGACACCCACCTTCGCGGCGAAGGGACGCCCCCCCCCCGGCGAAGGCAATGCCCTGACGACATCGAGAGCCCGGAGGCTCGCCCGCACCGCACGTTCCGCGGCATCCTCGGTCGCCTGGGGATAGCCGAAGTAGGCCAGCACCCCATCGCCCATGAATTTGGCGACGAAGCCGCCGCCGTCCCGGATCGCTGCGGCAACCGCCTCGTGATAGCCGAGCATCACGTCGCGCAGATCCTCCGGGTCCAGCGCCTGGGAGAGCGCGGTCGAGCCGACGAGATCGGCAAACAGGACGGTGAGCTGGCGTCGCTCCGGGCTGGCCGCCGAAGGAAGCGCTTCATTCCCGGATTTGCCCAATGCGCTGATCGCCCGAAGGAGCCGCTTCCGGTCGCCCAGCGGCAGGCCGAGCTCCTTGAGGTCGTTCTCTTCGAGCGCCGACAGCACGTCGAAGTCGATGGCGTTCGCGCGGAAGGTGTCGCCGTGTTTGGCGAGGCCGATCTCAGCAAGCCAGGCGGCGATATCCCTCATTGGCTCCAATATTCAACCGCGCGTTGCCCGGATGCAAACTCCGCCTTTTTCCCGGCAAACTTGCCGGGCTCAATCGCCCCATGGGAGCGAGGGAGATTTGCGCGCGTGCGGGGCGGATGGTGCTCGATGCCATCCTGCCGCCGCTCTGTCTCGGCTGTAACGAGATCGTCGCCGAACCGGGGTCGCTGTGCGCCGCCTGCTGGCAGGGCTTCTCCTTCATCTCGGCTCCCCATTGCACATGCTGTGGCGTGCCCTTCCCCGAGGATCTCGGCGGCGATGCGCTCTGCGTCGACTGCCTGAAGCGCCCGCCGCGTTTTCGCCGGGCGCGGGCGACCCCGATCTACGACGGGGAAAGTCGGCGCCTGGTGCTGCCGTTCAAGCATGGCGATCGCACCGACATGGCGCGCGCCTACGGCCGCTGGATGGCGCAGGCGGGAGCCGGGCTGCTGGCCGAAGCCGAGCTGGTGGCGCCCGTGCCGCTGCATTGGCGCCGCCTCTTCACGCGCCGCTACAACCAGGCCCTTCTGCTGGCGAAGTCCTTGTCGCGCGAGACCGGCATTGCGCTGGCGCCGGACCTGCTGCGCCGCCGCCGCTGGACCGGCTCGCAGGCCGGATTGAAGGCCAAGGAGCGCCGGCGCAACGTTCGCCAGGCGTTCGAGATCCATCCGCGCTGGACCGACGCGCTGAGGGGCAAATCAGTCCTGCTGGTCGACGACGTGCTGACCACCGGCGCCACGGTCGAGGCCTGCGCCGGCGTCCTGCAGCGTGCCGGTGCGCGGCACGTCGATGTGCTGACGCTGGCGCGCGTCGTCCGGCCGGCGTTATAGTCTCCCCAAGGAGTTTCCCATGGCCAAGATCGAAATCTACACGACGCCCTGGTGCGGCTACTGCGCGCGCGCGAAGGGCCTGCTCGACAGCAAGGGCGCGACCTACGAAGAGACCGACGTGATGGAAGATGCCGCCAAGCGCGCCGAGATGCGCGAGCGTTCCAAGCGCACGACGGTGCCGCAGATCTTCATCAACGGCCAGCATATCGGCGGTTCGGACGAGCTGGCTGCGCTGGAGCGCGCCGGCAAGCTCGACCCGCTGCTCGCCCAGCCGAGCTGACAGGAGCATCGCGATGACTGCGTTCAAGGCCGGCCTGATCCAGACCAACGTCAGCAACGAGATGGCCGAGAACGTGGCCTTCGTGCGCGAGCAGGTTCGCCTCGCCCGCGACGCCGGCGCCGACTTCGTCATGACGCCGGAGAACACCGGCCTGATCGGCGCCAGCCGCACCGAGACGCTGGAGAAGGCCCAGACCGAGGAGACGCACGCCATGCTGGCGGCCTGCCGCGCCTCGGCGCGCGAGACCGGCGCCTGGTTCCTGGTGGGCTCGATCCATGTGCGCGTGCCCGGTGAGGAGCAGATCCGCAATCGCTCCTACCTGATCGATTCCGACGGTGGGATCGTGGCGAGCTACGACAAGATCCATATGTTCGACGTCCAGCTCGCGGGCGGCGAGAGCTACCGCGAGTCCTCGACCTTCCGGCCGGGCGACCGGGCGGTGCTGGCCGAGACGCCGTGGGGCGTGCTGGGCATGACGATCTGCTACGACCTGCGCTTCCCCTATCTCTATCGCGAGCTGGCGCATGCCGGCGCCACGATGCTGTCGATCCCTTCGTCCTTCACGGTGCCGACCGGCAAGGCGCATTGGCATACCATCCTGCGCTCACGGGCGATCGAGACCGGCTGCTTCGTCTTCGCGCCGGCGCAGGTCGGCACGCACAAGGGTTCGAACCGCAAGACCTATGGCCATTCGATCGCCATCGCGCCCTGGGGCGAGGTGCTGGCCGATGCCGGCGGGGAGACGGCGGGCTTCGTCCTGGCCGACGTCGATCTCGCCAAGGTCGCCGAGGCGCGCCAGATGGTGCCATCGCTGCAGCACGACCGGAAGTACGCGCCGCCGGTGCTGCACAAGGCGGCAATGGCGAAGGCGGCGGAGTAGTCGTCGCTGGATCTTCTCATGCTCCGTCGGACCGCGGGCCTCCAGGCCCGCATCATGATCATGAGCGGGCCTGGAGGCCCG